>DAOTUS010000037.1:0-16897 GCA_034437415.1 Herpetosiphonaceae bacterium | reverse complement strand
AGCTACCAGCTACCAGCTACCAGCTACCAGCTACCAGCTACCAAACCCTACAGCTTCGAGATCAGCGAGGCCAGGCGGCGGCGGAAGGGCAGCCCGATAATCTGCCCGACGACCTCGCTGGCGCTGGCGGCGAGCTGATCGCGCTCGCTGACCCGCTGGGCGCGGTAGGTCTGCAGCGGCGTCGCGTCGGGGTGCTCAAGCAGCACCTGATCGACCAGATCGATCGCCACCTGGGCGTCCTGAATCTCCCCCAGATGATCCTGCGCGGCCACCAGCTGTTTGTGCAGCGCGGCGGCCTCGTCGCCCAGCGCCGCCCGGAACAGCTCCAGGGTGTAGCGCAGGTGTTTGATCTCAATCCGCAGATGGTGCAGCGTGATAAAGGCGGCCGCGTCCAGGCCACCCTCATAGGCCCGCACGCGCTCGTAGTGGCTCCACAGCAGCGTGCCGGCCCAGTGCCGCACGAGCGTGCGCTCCTGCTCGGCCTCCTCGGCGGTCGACTCGCGCACTCCGGCGCCCTCGGTCAGCACAAACGCATCCAGCCGCTGGGCGAACGCGGCGGTTTTTTTGCTATCCAGCAGATTCAGCATGCCTTTGCGGCCGCGCTCGCGCCGCTCCACCAGCACCGCGCGCAGGGGCGCCAGCTGGGCGGTGGCCTCGGCGGGCAGCGCGGCGGCCGAGCTATCCAGCGCGGCCAGAAACACATCGGGGTCGCGCACCTCGCCCAGCGCCGTCGCCCAGATCCGCAGGCCCCGGCGGAGCTTGCGCACCTCGGCGGGATCGTAGACCGTCTCGGCCAGCGCGGCCAGCACCGCGCGCAAGCGCCGGGTGGCGACGCGCATCTGGTGGACGCCCTCGGGATCCTCGCCAGCGCGGGCGATTGGCCAGGCGGTGTGGAGCTTCTGCAGATGCTGCGCCAGCACCGTGCGGCCCGCCTCGGCCAGGTCGGCGGTTGGCCTCATCGGCGTGCGCTCGGCCGCCAGCGTGATCTCCTCGGCCTGCTCGTTGTGGTCGAGCAGCAGCAGACCCCGCTTCAGCTTCGAGCGCCCCTCGGGGACCAGCAGCAAATTGGCGGTCAGACAGGCTTCGAGCGCCGCCAGATCGCTGTCGCTGCCCGCGCCTTTCAGCTCAATCTCCACCTCGTGAAACGGCATCGAGCGATCGTCCGCCGTGATCGTCCCACGGTCCAGGGCGATCTCCGCCACCACAACGCCAGCGCGGGCGACCTGCCAGGTGCGCCGCCGGTTGCGGACGGTCAGCAGCGCCTGCAGCTTGGCATCGCCAACCAGCTCCTGAACCGGGGCGGCGATCTCGGCGGGCCAGTGGCGGCGATCGTTGCGGACCGCCGCCGGGATCTCAGCCTCGGTCTCGGGGCGGCTATGCACCGCGCCAGATACACTGCCGGGCGCCTTAAATGTCAGCAGAGTCTGATCAGCAGTGCGCCGCACCCGCAGGCCATAGCGCTGATTTGATAAGGTTCGCTCTGCGGTATCGAGCACGGTGTCGCGCAGCTCGGCGGTCACACGCTCACCCAGGGTATAGGGAGCAAAGTCCAGCCCCTCGATCTGCTTCGGTCGAATTCGTTTGACCGCCCGGTATTTGGCTTCACGTTCCATACAATACTCCAATTTCTACTGTATCAATGCGGATGCTGGCAGTATAGCACGGTCTAAGCGTGGATTCTGAGGCCGTCGCGCTGCGCCAGCTCAGCCGCGCAAAGTGCGTGAAATTCATCATTTGCCTTTCTGAAAAAGATCGGCTATACTAGCCTGCGTTGGGCCGGTAGCTCAGTGGTAGAGCATCGGACTTTTAATCCGTTGGTCGTGGGTTCGAATCCCACCCGGCTCACCAGATTCCCAAAAGGACTGATTGCACAAACAATCAGTCCTTTTGATTTTAGCCTGGCAAAGGTCCCCGAGCGCTGCTGCGACATTTGGGGGCAGCGCCGCGTATGGTGCTAGAATCAATTTACCGGAACGCATATGCTAACCTTGAAAGATTTTATCCCCCAGGTTCAGAAAAAAATTTTAGGCATCCCCACCGACTACGAGAGCATCCACGAGATGCTGACCCGAGTGAAGCGCTGGATCGAGCGCGAGCAGATTCAGGTGCTGAACGTCGAGACGCTGCTGCTGCCGATGCTGCCCAGCGAGAGCGAGGAAAGCCCGCCAGCGCGGATTGTCGGCAACGCGATGAGCACCTTTCAGATCATCCGGGTCTGGTACCACGAGCCACCAGCCGCCGAGCGCGCCTACACTGGCATCACCAGCCGCCTGGCCCAGGAATAGTTGCAATCCCCTGGCACGTTGCTAGGCCGCGGACAAGGGGATTAGCTTTGGATAGAGGATTCGATGGACATATTGAGGCGCGCCCTGACCGTCGATCAAGCCGCCCTGGAGCAGTACCGCCCGCTCAGCGACCAGCAGCTTTACGAGCTGTTCGCCGCTGAGAAAGCCCAACACGATAGCTTTGCCCCGGCCTACCCGACCTTCCGCCGCAGCAATCGGAATGTAGTGGACTCGCGCGACCAAACAACCTATCTGGCGCAGCATGAGAAACTTATGGCCCTCCAGGCGGCTATTCTGGAGCGGCCGAGCGCCGCCAGCCATCCCGACTTCCAGAGCCTGGTGGCCATGCAGCGGCGTGGCTGCGTTGGGGCGATGGTCTACGGCTGCGTGTCGATGGCGATCTTGACCTAGCTGCCCAGACCGCTACCCAGCGAGATGCGGATCTCCTGGCGGTCCCCAGGCCTACTCCATACCGATAGCACATTATAGTAAAAAGGATAATTGCCCTATGCACCCTCGCACCCTCGCACCCTCGTTGGACTATTCATCATGCTCATCGCCCTGGCTGGCTGCGGGAATAATCAGGAGGCCACCCAACAGAAAGCGATAGATGACCAGCTTGCCGCCGTCGCCGCCGCGCTGAGCGATCCGACGCCAACGCCACGGGCTGATGCGGACACGATGACCGATGATTATGATGCAGCTCGCTACAAAGCATTGATCGTGGGCACATGGCAAGCTCCTAACGGGCAGATCTCCACGTTTTTTGCGAATGGCATTCAAGCAAACGATTCTCCCACCGCCTGGAGCTGCTGGTTGATTCTTGAGGGTGATGTGCTTGCCGAGACTACGCCCAGCAATGGCGCAAACTCGACCACTACCATTATCAGCATCGATGCGACCACGATGGAACTTAAAGAACCTACGCAGACTCGTTTCTATACGCGGATTGACACCGATGGCACGCTGACCGCCGCAGAGCAGGCCGAGGCCGAGAAACAGCAGGTTACAGCCTGCCCCGCGCCGTAACGCACGATTACACCCTATGATGGTGCTGATCCAGCCCCCTGGGCATCCTTCTGGTTGGAGCTTTAGCAAATGGCCCATATGGCTCCCCCTCAAATAGGATCACTAAGCCCTTTGATCTGGAAGATCTGCTGGCGCAGGTGGCCAGCGTGGCACCGCTATCCTCGAATCAGTCGCACCTCCGTGAGCGCTGGGTCGGGTAGGGATTGAAGCCAGGTCTCCCTCCATGGGCTAAACGCAGAGCGGGGCGCAATCAAGCTTGATTGCGCCCCGCTGAGTGTGTCCGTGCGGCCCTACTGAATGTTTGGCACGTAGATGCCGATAACATAGGTGTTGCCAGGGAAGAAGTTGGCTGAACCGCCGTAGCCCATCATACCGCCGTTGTAGAACTCGCCATTGCCGCCAGCAATCGCGATGTCACCAGCGGTCGGGTGAGCGGTGCCAGGTGTGCCGGGCCGCACCACCACGATCGCGCCTGCCGGAGCATTGTACGGGTTATCGAGGTTCAGGCGGCGCATACCCAGGCGGGCGGCGTTGCCGTTCATATTCAGATACTCGCCAAACTGGCGCGCCTCGGCCCAGTAGGCCGACGGGATCGCCGCGTTGAAGCCGCCGACACCGATCAGGCCATAGCCAACCGCGTCAATGTAGTTGGCGACGTGGAAGTAGCAGCGGCCATCGGGGGATCGGCCCAGGCTGTTGGCGCGGGAGTGGCTGTACATTCGATTCATCTGGGCCTGCGCATTGGCCGAGATGGTGCCGTCGCCGCCGGTGCCGCCAGAAAGCAGGGCCGCCCAGGTGTCCAGGCCGACAATGCCATTCTGCATGATGCTCTTGGAGGCCTGGAACTGCTTGACCGCAGCCTCGGTGCCAGGGCCAAAGGCGCCGTCGATGGCCACCGCGTAGCCGTATTTGTTCTTCAGCTGGCGCTGGGCGGCGGTCACCACAATATTGTTGGAGCCGATCGAGACCTGGTGGGCCAGCGATTCCCAGGTGGCGGTGCCGACAATCCCATCAGCGACCAGGCCGCGGGACTGCTGAAACTGCTTGACGACGGTTTCGGTGCCCGGCCCAAACGAGGCATCGGCGACCAGTGTGTAGCCTTTGAACCGCAGCATGTACTGGAGGGTGACAACGTTTTCACCGCTGCTGCCAACCCGGAGCACCGGCCACGTGCGCGCCGCCGCCACGCTCTGGGCTTTAGGTCCGACAACTCCGCCAACGACCAGCATGAATGCAAACAGGACACTAAACACGTTACGGAACGAGAACATCGCGCCTCCTCAAAAAATAACCTAGTTCAGAATATAATTGGTTTGAACCTGAGGTCAGTATGCACGAGGCTTCTTAATAAAATATTAACCATTTGAGCAAATAGTCGACCGACAGGCTGAATTGAGGCTGGACAAAGGAGAATAGAATGCTCGCCCCCACCGATCTGACCCTTCATGAGCAGGAGCGAGCTGAGCTGCTCCAGCGCATCACCGCCACGCTGCAGGACGATCCCCGGATTGTAGCGGCGTGGCCCAGCTCCGGCGGCTCGCCAAGGAAATGAATGCGCTCAGCCCGCAGATTATGGCCGGAGGTGGCACACTGCCCGCTGCGGCCATCCCGGCGATCGAGCGCGCGCTGGATCTGGTCGATCACGGTTGGTAGATTGGTCGGCGGCAAACAGCAAGCCCGGCGCTCACGCACCGGGCTTGCTTAACCCTATTTCGCTGGATTCGGCGCCCTAGCCCATAATTCTGGCCACCTGCTCGATGATCTCATCGATCGTCATCGTTTCGCTGGCGTAGGACAAAACCTCCAGCTCGCGACGGCACTGGGTGATCTGCTGGCGCTGAGTATTCAGAACCTCAAAGGCGGCAATACATGCGGCGCGATTGGTGCTATTGACAATCCGGCGCAGCTCGCTTTGTTCGGCATTGATTGTGATCATCACATCGTTGCACGCCGTTGTGGCCTGGACAATCACTTCCCGCTTGCGCTCTTGCTCAACACGAATTTGCTCGCGCTCCACCGAACGATACTTCCAGGCTGGAGTCGGTTGCTTACGGACTGGCTCATCAGGTGTTTGCGTCTCGGGATTCATCTTTATCTCCTGTGCCGATCATGCGGCCTGAGTGCAGCAATATGCCTAGGTTCTAGCAGGCAGGCTCGACGCTAGCTTCGTGGGTTGACTGCAGCGCTGCAACAAGCCGCTCTGGTTCAGCCCGATACATATCACTCAACAAGACAAGCATTGCGCTGATGCTGGGGTCGGTCCCGGCCCCACGCCCCCGTTGCACGGTGCACTTGAGGTGCCCGGCCAGGGTTCGTAAGCATGCTTCATCGTCGGCATGGGGGAGCCAGACTGTTAGTTTTGGCATCCTGCGCTCCTCGTAGTATATACGTATACACGTATAGTATACCAGATATTAAGCCGATCGAAATTCCGCCCCACCTGGGCGCACCGTCCGCTCAGGCCTAGCGCATCAGCGTCAGGAGCAGCTGCGCACAGATGATTTTGGTGATCAGGGCCACTGGATAGACGGCGGCATAGCCAATGTTCGGCAGATCGTTGCCGGTCTGCTCCTGGGCAAAGCCGAGCACGGCCGGCTGCGTCTGCATCCCCGCCACCATTCCCAACAACAGGCCCAGCGGAATCTTCAGCAGCTTATAGCCGATCCACAGCGCCACCAGCGCGACCGTCACGGTGATCACGATCCCGGCGGCAAAAATGGTCAGGCCGCCGCCCTGCTGCAGGGTCGAGACAAACGCATAGCCAGAGCGGGTGCCGATCCCGGCCAAAAACAGAATCAGGCCGATCTGGCGCAGGGTCAGGTTGGCGCTATACGGCATGTTCCAGACCAGCGGCCCGGTGCGCTCCAGCGCCCCGAGAATCAGCGCCACAATCAGCGGGCCGCCGGCAAAGCCCAGCTTGATCACCACGCCGCCTGGCAGGGGCAGCGGAATCATCCCGACCAGCAGCCCGAGGGCCAGCCCCAGGTTTAGGGTCAGGATATCGACCTCGCTCAAGGCCCGATACGAGTCGCCGAAAAACGCGCTGACCTTGCCCATCGCCTCGGGCCGGGCGATCACCCGCACCCGATCGCCCAGCTCCAGCACGGTATCGCCGTGGGCCACAAACTCGTTGTCGCCGCGCCGCACCCTGGTGACAAACGCGCCGTACTCCTCGGGCAGGGCGAGATCGCGCAGGCGGCGGCCGACGAGCTGCGAGTTGGAGACGAACACGCGGCGGAAATCGAACTCGCGGCGGTCGGCCTCGAGCTGCTCGTCGCTGGCCTCGCCCAGATAGGCGGTCACCTCGGCCACATCCTCCTCGGGGCCAATCACGCTGACATGGTCGCCCAGGCTGAGCCGCATCTGCCCGTTGGCCAGCACCAGCTGGTTGTCGTGGCGCACGCGGCCGAGGATGATATCCCAGTTCTGGCGGCTGAGCAGCTCATTGATCGTGCCGCCAATCGCCTCCGGCCGGGTCACCAGGATCGTGCGGTTCAGAAGCTGCTTCGACGGGGCCAGCGGCGAGCGCAGCTGGGAGGCCTCGTGGGCAAAATCAACCTTCCACAGGCGGCGCAGCAGCGTCATCACGATAATCATGCCGATCACACCCATCGGGTAGGCGATCGAGAAGCCGATCACCGGCTCGGCCAGGCTGCGCTCAAGATTGGCCGCGCTGGCGGTCGCCTTGACGTGCTCCAGCACCCCGGCCAGCGCGGCGGTGTTGGTCAGGCTGCCGGTGAAGATGCCCGAGGTCAGGGCGGGCGAAAGCTTCAGCAGGCGCCCGATCAGCAGGGTAAAGCCGGTCGCGCCAACCAGCATGCCAACCACCATCAGGTTATCGCGCAGGCCCTGGTTGCGGAATGAGGCAAAAAACTGCCGCCCGCTGCTCAGGCCGATCGTGTAGACAAACACCACCAGGCCAAGCTCGTAGACCAGCTCGGGCAGCTTGAGATTGGGGTCGAGCGCCCCAAAAGCCAGGCCCACAAACAGCACGGCGGCGACCCCCAGGCTGCTGCCGCCGATCGCGATCCGCCCCAGCGGAAAGCCAATCGCGGCGACCAGAAACAGGAGCAGCAGGGGATTATCAATCAGGAGCTGAATCATATAGGTACTCAATTCTCAGGAAGAGTTTGATCATAAAGAATGAAGTTTAGCGCAAACCGTGAATAATCGAACAGGGAACACCATGCGATGTTCCCTGTTCGATCCAACCCTGTAGACGCTAGCTTAGATCTCCCAGTGCTCCGGCGAGCGCCACAGGCTCGACAAAATCAGGTCGCGCACCGACAGCAGCTCTTTGGGCAGCCGGTCGTAGAGCTTGATAAACAGCTCCTCGTGCGACAAAATTTCGCCATTCCACAGCGAGCGGTCCACCGACATCAGCTCGTGGAAGTTGTCGGCGCTGAAATCCTCCAGGCCGGTCCAGTCGAGATCCTCGTAGCGCGGCATCCAGCCCAGCGGGCTTTCGATGCTGACCGCGCGGCCATTGGCCCGCTCGACGATCCACTTCAGCACGCGCATGTTCTCGCCAAAGCCCGGCCAGAGGAACTTGCCGTCCTTGTCGGTGCGGAACCAGTTGACGCTGAAGATCCGCGGCGGGTTGGGGATTGTGCGCCCGAACTGGAGCCAGTGGTTGAAGTAGTCGCCCATGTGGTAGCCACAGAACGGCAGCATTGCAAAGGGATCGCGGCGCACATTGCCGACGGCCCCGGCGGCGGCGGCGGTCGTCTCCGAGCCCATCGTGGCGGCCAGATAGACCCCGTAGGTCCAGTTGAAGGCCTGGTAGACCAGCGGCATCAGGGTGCTGCGGCGGCCGCCGAAAATAAAGCCTTTGATTGGCACGCCCTGCGGGTTCTCCCACTCGGGGTCGATGCTGGGGCACTGGCTGGCCGGGGCGGTGAAGCGGGCGTTGGCGTGGGCGGCCTTGCGGCCACAGTCGGGGGTCCACTCCTGGCCGGTCCAGTCGATCAGGCGCTCGGGCGGCGTTTTGGTCATGCCCTCCCACCACACATCGCCGTCGGGGGTCAGGCCGACGTTGGTGAAAATCGTGTTTTTGCTCAGCGACGCCATCGCGTTGGGGTTGGTCTTATCCGAGGTGCCGGGGGCCACGCCAAAGTAGCCGCTCTCGGGATTGATCGCGTACAGCCGGCCGTCGGCGCCGGGCTTGATCCAGGCGATGTCGTCGCCAACCGTGGTGATTTTCCAGCCTTCCATGCTTTCCGGCGGAATGAGCATGGCAAAGTTGGTCTTGCCACAGGCGCTGGGGAAGGCGGCGGCCAGATAGGTTTTTTCACCCTTGGGCGATTCGATGCCGAGGATCAGCATGTGCTCGGCGAGCCAGCCCTCGTCGCGGGCCATCGTTGAGGCGATGCGCAGGGCAAAACATTTTTTGCCCAGCAGGGCGTTGCCGCCGTAGCCGCTGCCATACGACCAGATCGAGCGATCCTCGGGGAAGTGGACAATGTACTTCTGATCTCTGTTCGAGGGCCAGGCCACGTCCGGCTGACCAGGCTCCAGCGGCATTCCGACCGAGTGCATACAGGGGATAAATTCACCCTCATCGCCAAGGATATCGTAGACCGCTCGGCCCATGCGGGTCATAATCCGCATATTCGCCACCACATAGGGCGAGTCGCTCAGCTCCACGCCAATCTGGGCGATTGGCGAGCCCAGCGGGCCCATGCTGAACGGAATCACGTACATTGTGCGGCCGCGCATACAGCCGGAGAACAGCTTCGTCAGGGTTTCCTTCATCTCTTTGGGGGCGACCCAGTTGTTGGTCGGGCCAGCATCGGCCTTGCTGACGCTGCAGATGTAGGTGCGGTCTTCAACGCGGGCCACATCGCTCTGGTCGGAGCGGGCCAGAAAGCTGTTGGGGCGTTTTTCGGGGTTGAGGCGGGTAAAGGTGCCGGCCTCAACCAGGCGATTGCACATCGCATCGTATTCTTGTTGCGAGCCATCGCACCAGTACACCTCATCGGGCTGGCACAGATCAGCCATATGCTGAACCCAGGCCCGAAGCGCAGTATTGCGAACATACGTTGGAACATTCATAAAAATCTCCTTCTAATTAGGTACTTCTGACAGGATACCCAATAGTGTCCCTGGCGGCGGGAAACGTTTCACAACCCAGTGGGAAGATAAATGTACTATTCAGCGCTGTGCGCCAAGCAGCCGGCGGGTGGGGGTTGGGATCTCCCATCGATCAGTGGTTGCTTTTGATTCGCCTCCCATTCTAGCGCAAGATTATGGTTTGTGGGATAGGTCCGCTCTCCCCTCACCCCGGCTGCTGCGGCAGCCACCCCTCTCCCACACGGGGCGAGGGGAAGTCGTACTACCCAGTCTTGCTCCCCTCGCCGGGGTGAGGGCGGACGTTGCCCACGCCCTGGCCCGGCCAACCGCCATCTTGACATGAGGCGGGCAAAAGGGCTACAATAGCACCTAATTGATACCGGCTTTGACCAAGATGAGTACGTGAATACGTCTGTCCAGAGAGCGGGGGCCAGCGGCTGGAAGCCTCCTCAGAAGCGGTTCACCGAACGTGACTTGCGAGCCAATCAACCGAACGTCGTTTTGACCTGAAGTTGATTCGGGGGCGCCCGCTACCGCGCCAATGAGTGATGCTGCCACGGCGGCATAATTAAGGTGGTACCACGGGAAGACGCTTCTCGTCCTTGCGGTTAAGGACGATGAGGCGATTTTTATTTTAGGAAAGGTATGGGCACGATGGATCATTATATCGTGGCGGCCCGCCAGGCGCTGGCAGGCGGCGATCGTAATCAGGCACAGCAGCTGTTAGACCAGGCGATGAGCCTCAATCCAAACAATGGCGAGATCTGGTATCTGCTCGCCGAGCTGACCACCGATCCTGGGCAGCGCACCGCGTATATGAATCAGGCGACGCTGCTGGGCTATCAGTCCGACCAGTATCAGTCTGATCAGTACGGGTCCCAGAACCAGTACGGGTCCCAGGGCCAGTATCCGTCCCAGGGCCAGTATCCGCCGCCATACCAGGGCCAGTACCCGCCGCCATACCAGGGCCAGTATCAGCCGCAGCCCATGTATGGCCCGCCGCCACGGCGGGGGGTCAATCCGGCCGTCTACATCGTCGGCGGGCTCGCGGTCCTGATACTGATCGGGTGCGCGTTCATCTTCTTCCTCGGGCAACAGGTGGCCAACACGGCGACTGGGACGATTCTGGCGCTGCCGATCGGCACGATCCAGCCGTTCGCAAGCGAGCCGCCGCTGGTTTTCGGGACGGAGGAGTTTATTGAGGAGGTCGAGGAGCCCGACCATATCCCTTCCGGGACATCCCATACCTACAACTCCGAGCCGCCGACCTCGGGCAAACACTGGGACCAGACGACGCCGTGGGGCACCTACCTGAACCTGCCGCCCCGCGATGAGTCGCTGGTGCATAACCTGGAGCACGGCGGGGTGATCATTAGCTTCAACCCCGAGCTGGTCTCGGAGGACGAGCAGACCCAGCTGGAGGAGCTCTACGCCGAGCTGAGCGCGATCAATCCCCGCGTTATTCTGACCGTCCGCTCCAATCCCGAGGTTCCGCTGGCGGTGACGGCCTGGAAGTATCGGCTCCTGCTCGATTCGGTCGATATCGCGGCGGTGCGCACCTTCTACGAGGACCATATCGCCAGAGGGCCGGAGTGTCAGCAGGGGCGCTGTCCACAGTAAAAGTGTAGGGGTTAGGGATTCGGACGATTTTTGGGCTTCGTGTCCTTCGTGGATCAAAAGGAAATACTATGCCAAACTCAGATCATCATCTCAGCCAGGCGCTGGCGGGCGCCGACCTGACCCAGCCGTATGATGCCGACCGGATTGAGCAGCATCTCTATGCCTGGTGGGAGGCGGCGGGCTTTTTTCAGCCTCGGCTGGATAACGGCAAGCCGCCATTCGTCATCGCCATTCCGCCGCCCAACGTGACCGGCGTGCTCCACACCGGCCACGGCCTGACCAACACGGTCGAGGATATTCTGGTGCGCTGGCACCGCATGCGCGGCGCGCCAACCCTGTGGATCCCCGGCACCGACCACGCCGGCATCGCCACCCAGAACGTGGTCGAAAAAATGTTGCGCACCGAGGGCAAGACCCGCCAGGATCTCGGCCGCGAGGATTTTGTCGATCTGGTCTGGGAGTGGAAGGATCGCTACCACGCGACGATCACCAGCCAGATCAAGCGCCTCGGCTCGTCGGCGGACTGGACCCGCGAGCGCTTTACGCTCGACGATGGCCTCTCCAGGGCCGTGCTGAGCGCCTTCAAGCGCCTGTATGACGATGGCCTGATCTACCGCGGCTCGCGGCTGGTCAACTGGTGCCCGCGCTGCCAGTCGGCCATCTCCGACCTGGAGGTGGTCTACCGCGACGAGCAGGAGCAGGGCAATCTGTGGCATATTCGCTACAAGATCGCCCGCGATGAGCACGATATCGATTGGCAGATCGGCGAGTCGGATCGCTCGATCACGATTGCGACCACCCGGCCCGAGACCCTCCTGGCCGACACGGCCATCGCCGTGCACCCCGACGACGAGCGCTACCGCGATCTGGTCGGCCAGTTCGCCGTGCTGCCGGCGCTCGGGCGGCGCATTCCGATCATCGCCGACGAGTATGTCGAGCGCGAGTTTGGCACCGGGGCGCTCAAAATCACGCCCGGCCACGATCCGAACGACTACGAGGTTGGCCAGCGCCACGGCCTGCCGATCATCAACGTGCTCAACACCGACGGCACGATCAACGCCGAGGGCGGCCAGTACGCCGGACAGGATCGCTTTGCCGTCCGCCAGCAGGTGGTGCTCGATCTGACGGCGGCCGGCAATTTGGCCGAGACCAAGCCGCATCTGCTGAAGATCGGCCGCTGCGAGCGCTGCGACACCATCGTCGAGCCGCTAATCAGCACCCAGTGGTTTGTCAAAACCGCCCCGCTGGCCGCGCCCGCGATCGCCGCCGTGCGCGAGGGCCGCACCAAAATCGTGCCCGAGCGCTTCAACAAAACCTACTTTCACTGGATGGAGAACATTCAGGACTGGTGTATCAGCCGCCAGCTCTGGTGGGGCCACCGCATTCCGGTGTGGTACGGGCCGGATGAGACCAAGTTTGTCGAGCTTGATGCCGCCGCCGCCCAGCTGGCCGCCAACCAGCACTACGGCCAGGTCGTCGAGCTGCGCCAGGACGAGGACGTGCTCGACACCTGGTTCTCCTCCGGGCTGTGGCCATTCAGCATTCTGGGCTGGCCCGAGGAGACCGAGGATTTCCAGCGCTTCTACCCGACCACGCTGCTGGAGACCGGCTACGACATTCTGTTCTTCTGGGTCGCCCGCATGATGATGCTTGGCATCTACCTGACCGGCAAGGAGCCGTTTGAGTGGGTCTACCTGCACGGGATTGTGCGCGACGAGCACGGGCGCAAGATGTCGAAATCGCTGGGCAACCAGGTCGATCCGCTCGATCTGATCGCGCAGTATGGCACCGATGCGCTGCGCTTCACCTTCGCCACCTCGTCGACGCCCGGCCAGGATTTCGCCCTCCAGCCGACCCGCCTGGAGGCGGCCAAAGGCTTTGCCAACAAAATCTGGAACGCCACCCGCTTCGTGATCAGCAAGCTGGGCCAGCCGGAGGCGGACAGCGGCCAGCCCACTGGACAGCCATCCGCCAGCCTGGCCGACCGCTGGATTCTATCGCGCTTCAATCGGCTGGCCAAAGATGTGGTCCGGCTGATGGAGGTCTTCAACCTCGGCGAGGCCGGCCGTCAGATCCAGACCTTTTTCTGGGATGATTTTGCCGACTGGTACATCGAGGCGGCCAAGATCCAGATCGACACCGGCGACGCGGATCAGCAGGCCAGCACCCGCCAGATGCTGTTCGACATGCTGGAGGGGACGCTGCGGCTGCTGCACCCGTTTATGCCGTATGTCACCGAGGCGGCCTGGCAGAAGCTCAACCAGGCGGCCGACGGCCTGCGCCGGGGTGAATCCCAGCCCAGCATCATGCTGGCCGAGTATCCCCAGGCCGCCGAGGCAGGGCTGGATGCGGTGGCCGAGCAGGAGTGGGAGCTGGTCCAGAACATCATTCGCGGCATTCGCAACGTGCGCAACGAGTCCGGCGTGGACGCGGTCAAGTGGATCGAGGCCCAGATTGCCGGCGGCCCGGCGACGGCGATGTTGCGCTCGCAGCACGCCATCATCAGCCGCCTGGCGCGGGTGGCCAGCGACCAGCTGACCATCGCCGCGACCTTCGACCAGCGCCCGACCCAGGCGACCACGCTGGTGATCGCGCCGGCCGAGGTCGTGCTGCCGCTGGCCGGAATGGTCGATCTGGCCGCCGAGCGCGAGCGGATGCAGAAGGAGCTGGAGAAGGTCAGCGCCGACATCGAGCGGCGCGGCGCCAAGCTGGCCAACGAGAGCTTCGTCAGCAAGGCCCGGCCCGACGTGGTCCAGAAGGAGCGCGCCGCCCTGGCCGCCCAGGAGACCGCCGCCGCCACCCTGCGCGAGCGGCTGGCCGCGCTGGGGTAGGCTTCGACAACCTCAGCCAGCGGGGAAACCCCTCGCTAGCTGAGCCTGTCGAAGCCGCCTTCCACAACCTCCCGTACGGCGGGTCTCCGTACCCGCCGCTCTCTAGCCGCCCCGCACTCCGCTCAATTCAGCAGGTCCGGCTCAATCGCCGCCAGGACAGCGGCGGGCAGCTTGCGCCGCAGCAGCGACCGCAGCATCCGATCCGCAGCATATTGATTGCCAAGCGTGGGAGCTGGTTGATTAAATGGGGTGATCATCAGCGCCTCCTCGTTGAAGATGATGCGCTGGATTATAGCAGTCGTTGCGGCGGCCGTAATCCTCGGCCTAGCGCAATTACGCGGCGGCGCCAAACGCCTGCTGGACAACCATGATCAGGTGTTTCAGATCGAACGGCTTGGAGAGACAGGCGAAAACCGGCAGATCGTGGGCGCGGGTCTGCACCGTCAGCGCGTCCTGGCCGCTGATAATGATGGTCGGAATCGTGAAGCCCTGCAGCTGCAGGCGCCGCACAAACGCGATTCCATCCTCAACTGGTAGGTTATAGTCAACCAACATGCCGCAGTAGGTGGTGGTGGCCAGCAGCAGATCGGCCTGCGCACAGCTAAACACGCTATCAACCGCATAGCCATACTCGTGTAACATTGCCTGAAGAACCCGCTGAATCATCAGCTCATCATCAACCACCAAAATTTGCGCTGCCATCGTAATGCTCCTTCGTTATTCGAAAAATGGCGTCTAGATGCCTGTATGTACTCTCGCACAGCATCCTTACGAATAACTTTACGCCAGCCAGGCGCTGCACACGCGGTTGGAAGGTAAAACGGGACGCAAAAAGCCCCGGCGACCTCACAATGAGGTCGCCGGGGCCTGATTCTCCAGCCAGCCAACGCCGGGATGGGAATAACCGAATTAGCGCACTGGCCTAATCCCTAATCCATGGCTCGCGCTAGGCCGCCGCATACGACGCGACCAGGCTCAGCAGCTGATTGAGGTTGAATGGCTTCATAAAAAATGCGTTATACGAGCACTCATTTTGAATGGTTGCCTCCTGGGTTGCGCTACAGACCACAATCGGGATCGCCGCCGTCGTCTCCAGGCTCCGCAGGGAGATACACAGATCAATCCCATCGACTCCGGGCATCATAATATCGGCAATAATCAGCGTCGGCCGCTGCTGGTCGATCAGCTTCAACGCCGTTGCGCCATTATCCGCCGTCAGCACCGAGTAGCCCTGCTCAAGCAACACATCCGTCCAAAACTGCCGCATGTGGTCGTCATCATCCACAACTAAAATCGTGTGCATTGTCTCGATCCCTCGCTCTTCTTGATGGATACAGCTGCCCGACCATTCTCCCTAGCGGCCTTGCAGGCACACAACCACAGCATGGGGACTCAGAGCAATGTTGATGCCAGTAGAACTATCTCAACACCAGGATCGGAGCGCGAACCCCGGCCGCCAGCGCTCTAGGCTGAGGCAACCGACTGGCCGGCATCGCTGTCGGCGGAGGGGGCAATCCCGGCATCGCCAATAAACGCCGGGGGGCTGGCTGGCTGGCTGAGCGCCTGGTTGACCACGCTCAGCAGGCTCGGAACCGCAAACGGCTTTTCGAGGAACGCGCTGTACAACGTGGCAGGCAGTTTATTTTCGGCTGGGGCGGCGCTGAGCATAATCAAGGGGGTTGTGGCATAGCGGGGCTCGGCGCGAAGCTGCGTGGCAAAGGCGATCCCATCCATCCGCGGCATCATAATATCGCAGAGAATCAGATCGACCAGGACCGTCCGCAGCGCAACAAATCCTTCGACTCCATCTGCCACCGTCACCACCGCAAACCCTTCGTCATACAGGATATCGTGGAGCAGCTGGCGCACAGTTGGCTCATCATCAATCACCAGAACTGTCAGCATTGACACCTCGCTTCGCCCATACCAATGGCAGAGCAGATCGTTTCGGTGCCCTTCCGGGTATGCTTAAATCCCGCCAGATCCAGCCGTAGTCAGGCTAAATAGCCGCGAGCGGAGCCAGGCAACCGATGAATAGCTCTCAGTATATCACGTTATAATCAGCTTATCGGCTGTAGTGTGCGACCATTTGAATGAGTTTGTCGATATCAAATGGTTTGGCCACGAAGGCCGCATAGTCACACTGATTTTCAATCGCCGCCTCGCTCCCGGCGCTCCAGACCACCAGCGGAATGGCGGCGGTCTGGGGGTTGGCGTGGACCGACTGGCAAAATGTCACGCCGTTCATTCCAGGCAGGCGCACATCGGCGATGATCAGGGCTGGATGCACATCCTTCAGCGCCCGCAGGCCCGCCTCGCCGCTCGGCGCGGTCACCACCACATAGCCCTCATCAACAAAGATATCTGTGAACAAGGCCCGCATGGCTGGATCATCATCGACAACAAGCAGGGTAGGCATGCCGAGAATCCTTTCCGGTCACTCAAGCAACGACCAATGGCTGCGGTCCGCTAACCGGCGCACCCGTAGAGCGCGGTGGCTTCCTCCAGATCATAGACCATGGCGATCGCGTCACGCATGGCCCAGACCCGATCCAGCTTGACCAGCGCCAGGTAGGTGGAATCCGCCGCCATCACCTGAAAGAGCATCAGCAGCGCCGCGTCGGGATCGGCCGCCGGCCCGCCGAGCACAGTGCGGGCGCAGCTCACCAGGCGCTCCTCGCGCTCACGATCGACCAGCTCGGGCGCAGTTTGCTCCTCGGCGGGCAGCCCTGCAGGTTCACATTGATAATCGAATCTATCTGTAAGCATATCCACTACTCCTTCGTTGCGTCCCAGAATCTCAGGCCCTATCAGCAAGCAACATTCCACCAACGCCAGAGCGATCATTAGGGTATTAATGAAGATTAAGTATCGTCGTTGCCGCGCCCATCCGTCAACAGGACCTTGATCATTACAATCGGCGGTGAATGGGCCGGTGCGCATCTATTTTGACAATGTTAGATTACACGGCAAAGGCGCAGGATTTTGGATGAAGATGGACGCTTGGTGGATAACGATTGGTGGAGGGACGCCATATATGGCGTCCCTCCCGCGAATACG
>DAOTUS010000036.1:0-3878 GCA_034437415.1 Herpetosiphonaceae bacterium | reverse complement strand
CGTATTCGCGGGAGGGACGCCATATATGGCGTCCCTCCACCAATCGTTATCCACCAAGCGTCCATCTTCATCCAAAATCCTGCGCCTTTGCCGTGTAATCTAACATTGTCAAACTAATTAGATCTTTCTTGACACGATTCAAACAGTCCGTATAGTCATACCATTCAGCCATAGGGATGATGCATTGTGACCCCTCACCCCCAACCCCTCTCCCAGAACGGGCGAGGGGAGCCACCATTGGTGTCGTATGGAAGCGCGATTATGCGTCATATTCAATCCTGAATGGTATCATCATCCCAGTGCAATTCAAATAATTCTGGTTGAAGCATTTCAAATATTTGTGGCAAATGTCCCATTGTACGCCTTTATTTCTCGATTTTGTAAATTATACTCCACCGTCTTACATCTGCCTGGAAAACGCCATGTGGGTGGAATGCTGCCAGGGGTGGCGGGTACTGCGACCCGCCCTACACATTATTCGGGGCCGCATCACTCTCTGGGGTTTTCTCCACCATTCAGCGGCAGCGCCACCTCGACGCGGGTCCCGACCGCCAGCGAGCGGGCCTGGACCGTGCCGCCGTGGCGCTCGATGATCGACTGGACGATCCACAGGCCCAGCCCAACGCCGCTCTGCTCCGGCTCGGCGGCGGGGGCGCGGACGAAGCGGCTGAACAGCGACTCGGCGGCGAAGGCGGGCAGCCCCGGCCCGGCATCCTCAACCCAGATCGTCAGGGCGGTGGCGCTGACCGCGCCGCCGATGCGGATCGTCGAGCCAGCCGGGGCGAACTTGCTGCTGTTGGCCAGCACGTTGACAAAGACCTGGATCAGGCGCGGCCGATCACCGGAGACCAGCGGCAGCGGGTAGGGCAGATCGACCGCGACATGCTGATCGCGCTGGTCGATCAGCGGCTGAAGCATGTCCAGAGCCTCCTCCACGACCGCGTCCAGCGCCAGCGGGCGGCGGCGAATCGCCAGGTTGCCGGCCTCGATGCGGGCGCTCTCCAGCAGATTGTCGATCAGATAGGTCAGGCGCAGGGTGCCGCGCTGCAGCGCCACGACCAGCTGGCCGATCTGGGTGGTGGAGAGACTTTCGAGCTGATCGAGCAGCAGCTCGATCGAGGCCAGCTGGGCCGAGAGCGGCGTGCGAAACTCGTGCGAGATATTGGCCAGAATCGTATCGCGCAGCCGCCGGGTGGCCTCGACCTCGGTCTCATCGCGCAGCACCTGAACCTGCTGGCTCTCGGCCATCCCTGCACTGGTGATGATCACGGTGCGCCGCTCGCCGCTCTCGAGCAGCAGATGCTCGGTCGCCCGCGCCCCACCGCGAAAACGGGCGTGGATGATCGGGCAGTGCTCCTCGCACGGGCGGGCGCCGCCGGACTCATGCGGATAAAGCACATCGCCACAGAAGCGCCCCAGCGCCTGCTCGGGGGCGATCCCCAGCAGCGCGGCGGCCTGGGGATTGAGGTAACGAATTCGCCGATCGCGATCGACGGTAAACACGCCCTCGACAATCCCGGTCAGAATCGCGTTGGCCTCGGCCTGCTGGCGGCGCAGATTGGCGGTGAGCAGGCCCAGGCGCTGGCGCATATCCTCCAGGGTGCTGGCCAGCGTGCTGATCTCGGCCCCGCCAGCCGACACGACCGGCGTGCTTAGATCGCCCTGGCCGATGCGCGCCGCCGCACGGGTGAGCGTGCGCAGGGGAGCGCCAACCCGCCGCCCAACCAGCAGGTTGATCACGGTCGCCACGCCCCCGACGACCAGGGCCGCCAGCAGCAGGGTCGTGCTCAGCCGCCGCACCGCTGCAATGATCCGGTCGGTTGGCTTGGTGACCTCAATCACGCCCACCACTGCGCCGGAGGGATCGGCCAGCGGTTCGAAGGCCACGTACTGGCCCAGCGCATCAAGGCGGGCGGACTGAGTCGCGTTGGTGCTCAGCGCCTGGCGGCGGATCGCGGCCTGGGGCAGGCTGGCGGCGGCCTCGGCGGCCGTGCGCTCGATAATTCTGGCCGATAGCCCGACCGCCAGACTGAGCTGTTGCTCGTAGGTCTGATCGAGCTGGATAAAAACGATGATGGTGGTGCGCTCAGGCGCGGCCGCTGGCACCGTCGCGCCCAGGATGAGCGGCGCCGCCGCGCCCAGCGGCAGCAAAAACTGGGGCTGGGCGGTCACGCGCTGGCGGAGCGCGGCGGGCAGCGCCACGCCGCTGCTGGCGATCACCCGATCCTCGCGCAGCACCAGCGCGCCAGCGAGGTGGCTGGTGGCGCGGAACTGATCGAGAAACTCGGCCAGCGCCGCCTGATCGTCGGTGGCGACCAGGCGGGCCAGGGTTGGGCGCTCGGCCAGCAGCTGGGCGCTGCTGGTCACCTCGGCCCCGGAGCGCACCAGCACCTGCCGGGCGATGGTGGCGGTCTGGGTCATCCGCTCCAGCGCCTGCTCGTCGGCAAACTGCTGCAGCAGGCCGCTGGCGATGCTGGCAATCCCCAGCATCGCCAGCAGCACCAGCCCCACGTTGAGGCTGATCAGCAGGGTTGACAGGTGTAAACGGCGCATTGTGGGCATTTCCTCAGGTGCAGATCTCAGCCTGCGAATCGCCATTATACAGCTCAGGCAGCGCCAGACTGGCGGGCGGCCCGGCGCTGCATAACCTCGAGGGTCAGCACCAGCAACAGCGAGACGATCCCCAGCACGAGCGCCGCGCTGTAGGCGCCGACATACTGGCGATCGTCGAGGGCGCGAAAGACATACAGCGTGGCCGTCTCGGTGCGCCCCTGAATCCCGCCGCTGACCACCAGCACGGCGCCGAACTCGCCCAGGGCGCGGGCAAAGGTCAGCACCAGGCCATACAGAAAGCCCCAGCGCAGAGCCGGAAACGTGACGCTCCAGAAGGTTTGCCAGCCGCTGGCCCCCAGGGTGGCGGCGGCAAACTCCTGCTCCTGGCTGAACGCCTGCAGCACCGGGACCAGCTCGCGCACCATAAACGGCAGGGTCACAAACAGCGTGGCGATGATCATTCCTGGCAGCGCAAAGGCCACCGGAATCCCCAGCGCATCGGTGAAGGGCGTGAGCACGCCGCGCCGCCCGAACAGGAGAATCAGCATAAAGCCGACCACGACCGGCGACACCGCAAACGGCAGATCGATCAGCGTGTTGATGAAGCGGCGGCCGAAAAAGCGCTGGCGCACCAGCACCCAGGCCACCAGCGTGCCAAAAAAGCCGTGGACGACCAGCGTGATCAGGCTGATGACGATCGTGCGCCAGAAGGCCGAGCGCACATCGGAGTCGTTCAGGGCCTGGCCGATCCCGCTCAGGCCTTTTTCCAGCGCCCCGAACACCAGCGCGCCCAGCGGCGCCAGAATCAGAACTCCCATATAGGCCACAACCAGCGCAATCAGGCCGATCCGGCGCAGGCCGCCGCGATGGAGCGGTGCGGCATCGTGGGCTGTCGCCATTGGAACCTCCACATTCTAGACAATTAAATACCGATCCACGAAGGGCACGCCACCCGCAGGCGGCTACCCGCACGAAGGTTAGATATGATATCGGGTCATTGACATTTTCTTGTCCACGGGTTCAGCACGTATGCCGGATTCATAGGCTTTGTGTCCTTCGTGTCCTTCGTGGACAAAAACGGAGCCTATCCCAACCCGCTACTCGCGCTGTTTTTGCAGCATGTCAACGCCCACCACCACGCTGAAGGCGATCAGCAGCATCACCACCGACATGGCGCTGGCGGCGCGCTGATTGCCCGACTCGATCTCGCCAAACACGTACACGGCGGCGGTCTGCGACTTCAGCGGCAGGTTGCCGGCCACCACCACGATCGCGCCGAACTCACCGATGGCGCGGGCAAAGCTCAGCAGGGTTCCGCTGATAAT
>DAOTUS010000035.1:0-12144 GCA_034437415.1 Herpetosiphonaceae bacterium | reverse complement strand
CTGGTTGACGCCGCCGATCCGCTGGTGCTCCGTTTCGACCGCCCGCTGATTCCCGTTGAGCTGCTGGAGAGCCGGGGCTTGGCGGAGCTGACCCTGACCCCGCCAGTGAGCGTGACAGTGCGCTGGTTTGATGCCCAGACCGTGGTTGTCGCCGCCGATTTCCAGCCCTATACCGCCTACACCGCCACCCTCGGCCCGCTGCCGGATCTGCTGGGCACGCCGGTTGAGCTGGCGCCGTGGCGTTTTACCACGCTGCCGCCCAAGCTCCTGGCCGCCGCTGCCCTGCCCGCTGGCCAGCTGGCCGCCACCGCGCCATTCTCGCTGACCTTCGCCGGGGCGTTACCCGCCGCCCTGATCGACCAGATCACCAGCACCGTGCTGATCCAGCCGGCCATCACCGCGACCTGGCAGGTGGCTCTGCAAACCGTCCCCAGACCCCAGACCACGCTGCTGCTGCTGCCCGACAGCGGCTGGCAGACCTCCACGCGCTACACGGCCACGCTGGCGCTCGGCCCAACCCAGCTCCAGCAGTGGCGCTGGACTGTCGCGGCGCCGCTGCAGGTGGTCGGCACTTTGCCCGGCAGGGGCGGCAGGATTGCGCCCGATGGCGAGCTGCGGCTGGTGTTTAGCGCCCCGCCGAACGTGCCGAACCTGGCCGATCGGCTGACGGTCGAGCCGCCGGTCTCGCAGCTGACCACCAATATCGTCGGCGACCAGCTGCGGCTCCGGGGTGCGTTTAGCGCCAACACTGCCTATACCGTGACCCTGTCCAGCGACCTCGCGCCGCCGTTTGAGCTGCCATTTCAGACCAGCGATGCCCCCAACAGCATGCGCCTGATCGCCCCCGCCGCCGCCTTTTCGATCTGGCGGCCGGATCAGGCTCCCCAGATCACGCTTGGCTGGTCGGGGACGCCGCAGATCAGCGCCGCGCTGTATCCGCTCGATCGGGCGCTGCTGACCAATGTGCTGGTCAATCCCGGCGCCCGGTTTGAGCCAAATCGCTACAATCTGCTGCCCCTGCGCACCTGGAGCGTGCCAACCGGGGCCGCCAGCCAGATCACTCTGCCGCTCACCGCCACAACGCCGCTGAGCGGTGGCTATGTGCTGCATCTGCGCAGCGATAGCGGCCAGCTGGTGCAGCATATTGTCGTGGTCAGCCCGTATGCGGTGAGCTTGAGTGCCAGCGCTGCCAGCGCCGAGGTCTGGGCGATCGATCTGCGCAACGGCCAGGCCGCTGCCGGGCTGCCGCTGGTTGTGCTCAGCGGTGGCTCCCAGGTGGCCGAAGGCGTGACCGATCTGGAGGGCCAGTGGCGCAGCGCAATCGCCAGCGGCGGCGGCCCGCTCCTGCTGCTTGGTGGCACGACCGAGGCTCCGGCGCTGGCAACGCTGGCGGTGCCCTCGAGCGCAGCGGCACAGCTCAGCACCAGCGCGCTGCTCGATCGAACGGTCTACGCCCCTGGCGATGAGCTGCAGGTGGCGGGCTTTGTCGAATGGCGCACGCCGCCGCCGATCTCTCCGACGCTGGAGCTGGCGGTGATCGCCGCCGATGGCCAGACCCGCGTTGCGCTGCAAACCATCCGCCTCGCCTCGGCGGCCTTTAGTACCAGCCTGCCAGTCCGCGCCAGCTATGCGCCCGGCCACTATGATCTGCGAATTGCCGCCGCTGGACGCACGCTGGCGGTGCTGCCGTTCACGATTGCCCCGGCCAGCAGCGCCGATCTGAGCCTGCGCGTGCCGCCCCGGCTAACCCCAGGCGCGGATCTGAATGCTGAAGTGGTGCTGCGCGAGCCGAATGGCCTGGCCAGCGTCGGGCGGAGCGGGCGCTGGAGCGTGACCACTGCCGATGGCGGCTTGCTCGGCAGCAGCGAGTTTGTCGCCGATGCTGCGGGTGTGGCCCGGTTTAATCTGCCCCTGCCCGCCGATCTTAGCGATACAACCCTGTTCGTCAGCGCTGAAAGCTTCGGGCTGCAGACCAGCGCCAGCCTGGATCTGGTCGCGGCCCAGACGCTGACGCTTCAGGTTGATCGGGCGCTGGTGCGGCCTGGCGAGACCGTGCTGGTGACGGTGAATGTTCACGATGATGCCGGCGCACCGATCGCCAATAGCGCGGTGGAGATCAATATTACCGGCAATGCCGCCCCCGAGATTCTGCGCCGCACCACCAGCAGCGCCGGACAGATCCAGGTGCGCTGGCAGGCTCCCGGCAGCGGGCGCTTTGAGCTGGCCGCAAGCAGCGGGGCGGCGCTGCCCCAGCAGGTCAGCGTCTGGTCGGCGCGACCGGGGTTTACTGGCTGGCTGGCCGCCCGCGATGACGAGCTGGCGCTGGCGCTGGAATCATCAAGCATTATCGCCGGCCAGCCGATTCGGCTTCTGCCGCTGGTTCCGGCCAGCCAGGGCCGCGCCCGGCTGGTCTGGGAGATTGGGCCAGCGCTGGCCAGCCAGACCGTTGCGTGGCAGGCCGGTGTGCCGCTATCGCTCACGCTGCCGCTCACGGCCACCGGGCGAATTCCAGTCTCGGTGGCCCTGCTGACCACTGAGCGCGGGCTGCCAACCCTGCGCACCACCCAGGTGCTGGTGGAGGTGCGCGATCCGGCGGCGCTGAGCGTTGCGGTAGCGGGCCAAAATCCGCTCCAGATCACCACCAGCAGCGTGGCCGGGGCGCCCCTGGCGGCCCAGGTGCAGCTGCTGGTGCGCGAGATCAGCCGGCCAGCGGCCACCCAGCGCGAGGCGGTGGCCCTGTGGCTGCCAGCGGCCCAGACCGCCGCGGCCGGGGTGTTGACGGTGCCGCTCGATCTGCCCGCCAACCAAAACGGCTGGCAGGTTGATGTGCTGGCCAATGCCGGAGGCGCCAGCGCCAGCAGGCGAATCTTTCTGCCAGCAACGCCAACCCTTGATGTCGCCCTGCCGACCGCCATGCAGCGCGGCGATCTGATCACTGCGACGCTGCGCCTGGGCGCGGTGGCGACGCCGCTTTCGGCGACGGTGATCCTGACTGGCAGCAGCGGGCTGCGGCTGGATGCTGGCCCGCGTGAGGTTGCGCTGCAGGTCGATCAGCCCACGCTGCTGGAGATTCCGCTCCAGGCCAGCGCGACGGGAACGCAGCAGATCAGCATCAGCAGCACGAGCGGCGGGACCACCAGCGCCCTGAGCCAGACGCTTGAGGTTGGGGAGCACACGGTGGTCCAGCGCCAGATCGCCAGCGCGCTGCTGACGGCGCCGACCGTTTTGTCGTGGACGCTGCCGCTGCTGGCGACAGGCGGCGACGTCCGGCTGGCCACCGCTCCCGCCCTAAGCGATCTTCGGGCCGCCGGCCAGCTGGCCCTCGAAGCCGACCCCAGTCTGCTGGCGGTCGCTGGCCGAATTGCGCTGGCGCAGACCACCGAAATTACCCCAACCCTGGCCGCCGATCTTGCCAGCCTCCGGGCCGCCCAGCAGCGTGATGGCGGCTGGAGCTGGGACAGCGGCCCGTCGGATCCGCTGCTGACGGCCTTGATTATCCGCACGGTCACCACCACGCCGCGCAGCCCCGCCGTTGAGCAGATGCTGGGCCGCAGCACGACCTGGCTTGCTGCCCAGCGGAGCGTGCTCGACAATCCCGACACCGCGGCGATCGTGCTGGCGGCGCTGGCCCGGCGCAACCAGCCTGTTGGTAGCGCGATCACCACCTTGCTGGATGCTGCCAATCTGCAGCCTGACAGCGAGGTCCTGCTGATCACCGCGCTGTATGAGCTGAGGCTCTCCCGGCAGGCGGCGCCGTATCTGGCCAGCCTCCAGCAGACCTTGCCCTGGGAGGCGGGCAGCGCTGGCCCATGGTCGTCATCGGCGCGAACCGCTGCGCTGGCTGGCCAGCTGCTGCTGATCGGCGCTCAGGATAGCCCGCTGCTTGGCGCCGCCATTCGCCAGCTGGGCCAGACCTGGACCGGGGCGGGCTGGGGCGATGCCGCCGCGACCACCGAGGCCCTGCTGCTGCTGCGCCACCTGCCCAGCGTGCCCCGCAGCCCCTATCGAATTATCCAAAATGGGACGCCGCTGTATGCTGGATCGATGGCCTTCACCACGACGCTGCCGCTCAGCACAACTCTGATCAGCCTGACGGTTGAGCCCGGCGGTGCGCTGCCCGTGGCGGTCGAGCAGACCTGGACTGCTGGCGCGACACCAGCTAACGCACTGGTCACCCTGATCACCCGTAATCAGTTTGGCGCGCTGATCGGGCCGAACGCCGCGCTGGTGGCTGGCGCCAGTGCGAGCTGGGAGATGGCCCTGGTGGTGCTGGAGCCGCTGCCCTACGCTGAGATCCGCCTAGATCTGCCTGCCGGGATCAGCCTTGATGCGCTGGAGACCGACGGCCTGCCGCTGGATCCCGCCAGCCTGAGCGGACGCATGGCGCTGCTGCCCGCCGGAGTCTACACCATCACGCTGTATGGTCGCCCGCTGCTGCCCGGCACATTTACGCTGCCGCTGCCGACCGTGACGACCATGGGCCAGCCGATCAACCGCAGCGGCAGCTTCCCGCCGCTGCTGGTGCGCTAAACCTGCCCGATGGTACAATGCTGCTTCAATAATTAACCCAGTGAGGACATACCTATGAATATTGCCCATGCGATTCGCTTTGTTCAATCCAGCCCCGACCCGGTCGTGCGGGCGCGTTTGGCGGCCCTGGTCGAAGCCGCCCCGGCGCCTGACGAGGTGATTGAGATTCTGGCGGTGCAGCAAAACTCCGATGGCGGCTGGCCGTTTGGCGGCGTCGCTGGCCGCCCGAGCAGCCTGTACGACACCTGCCAGATGCTGATCAGCCTGATCGAGCTTGATGAGGTGAGCAGCGCACCAGCCGAGCGCGGGCGGGCGTTTCTGCGCGACCAGCAATCGCCGCGCGGCTGGTGGCGCGAGTCGGCCAGCCTGGCCGAGTTCGATCTGCCGATCTGGCTCGATCCCGAGGTCGAGGGCGCGCTGGTCTACACAACCGCCATCTGTGCCTCGACCCTGGCGGGCACCGATGACCCGGAAGATCTGCTGGCGGTCGATCAGGCGGTCGGCTGGCTGCAGCCCCAGGTGGCCACCAACGGGCTGCTGCCGGGCTATCGGGCCTTTTCCACCGCCGCGGCGCTGCCAGCGATCACCGCGATCGCCCACCGCGAGAGCCGCACGGTCCGGCGGATGGTTGGCGGCCTCGGCGACCTGCTGACCGCCGACTGGGATGCGCCGATGCTGGGGATGCTGCTGGCCGGGCTTAGTCAGGCTGGCCTGCCCCGGATGACGAAGGTGGTCGAGCGCGGCCTGGCGATGCTGACCAAGCTCCAGCGCGCCGATGGCTCCTGGGCCGACGAAAACGGTGCCTCCGACGCCAATGTGACCGTGCAGATTATTCGCGCCGCCCGGCGTTTTGGGCTGCGCTAGGGCCGACGGATGTTGTTGGCTGAGCCTGTCGAAGCCCAATGTTTTGGCTTCGACAAGTTCAGCCAACGGGCCGTTGCAGGCTAAAACACTTAGCGGCTCAGCGCCAGATTGCCTTGCGGATATCGCGCAGGCTCAGGCGCTGGCCGTAGCGCAGCAGGCCGACCCGCACGATCCGCCCGGCGACGTACATCAGCAGCGCGGCGGCGATCCACAGCCACACGACCGTGGCGATCGGCTGCCAGAGCGGCACCGTGCTGGCCGTCACGCGCTGGAGCAGGGTGACCGGGGCGGTGTAGGGGATAATGTTGAGGATAATCGCCAGCCAGCCGTTGGGCCGATTGGCGAGGATGGGCAAAAACCACAGCGGCAGGGTACACATCAAGGTCACCACGCCGGTGAGCTGCTGGCCCTGCTGCACGCTGCTGACCGCCGCGCCGATCGCGCTCAGGGTCGCCGCGATGATGAAGTACATCGGAAAAAACAGCAGCAGGCCGAGCACCAGCACGCCGGGCGCGATTCCACTCTGGCCAATCAGGCCCAGCTGCGTCGCGCCCCAGATTAGCAGGCAGGCCCCGCCGCTGGTCCAGATAAACAGCTGGGTGATCGCCAGCCCGCCCAGGCCAAGAATTTTGCCCGCCATCATCTGGTAGGGCGAGAGCGAGCTGGCTAGAATCTCCATAATCCGCTGCTCTTTTTCCTCGGCCACCGCCATCATCAGGTACGAGCCGCTGGCGAAGGTGGAGCCAAGCAGAATCACCCCGAAGACCATTGGGATCAGCGAGCTCAGCAGCGCCCGGCGGCTCTCGCCCGGCGAGGCATCGAGAACGACTGAGTTGAGCTGAAGTATCGGCAGAATTACCCGCTCCGATGGCTCATCAAGCAGAGCACTCGCCACGCCCATCTGCAAAAACTGCCTAAACGACACCTCCGCCAGCGCGGGGAGCGCCTCCAGCGCGTAGCCATCGACTTGGCCAGTATTGACATAATCAACAGGAATCACAAAAACCGCATCAACCGCGCCGCTTTTGAGCTGCTCAGTGGCGGTCGCCAGATCAGGGAAACGCTGGACCTCAACATCGCCCAGAGCGCTGCGCCAATTCAAGCGGGGGTTAATCGTATGAAACAGGCCAGTTTCGTCGATATAGCCCAGCGCTTTGACCTGCGATGTGCTGATCATCACCACGATAATCAGCCCGAACAGCAGAATCAACAGAATCGGCATTCCGAAGGTCGAGATTAAAAAGCCTTTGCGGCGCAGGTGCGTCAGGTATTCGTGGCGGGCCACCGTCCAAATTTTCTGCATTGTGTGTGTCCTATGGATAGCTGCTGGAACGTCACTGGGCTAGCTTAATCATCGCCGCATCATCAATCACCAGGCTCTGCATGATCGGCTGGTAAAACAGCGGCTGAAAATCCTCCCAGAGCACGGTCGGCACCAGCCACGAGTGCAGCACAATCGTGCCGCCGGGAGTTTGCTCCACCCGGATCTCCAGGGTTGTCGGCGTGCCATCAAGGGTGGCTGTGCCGCTGAGCGTGTAGCGATCCTGGGCATCGCGGCTGCCGCTGAGCTGAATATTCTGGGCCAGATACGAGCTCAAAATATTCGACTTCAGATCTTCCACAATCTGGGCCTCGGTGGTGGGGCTGAGGCGTTCGGCCCGCCAGTTAAACGACAGCGTAAAAATAACCGTCGCATTGTAGGCCACCGAGTTGATCCCCACCGCGTTGGGCAGGGTGCTGGTCTGCCAGTTGGCCGGCACAGCGATGCTAAACACGCCGCGCGGCTCGCGGTAGGTGCTGAATGTCGGCGTGAGCGGCATCGTCAGGGTTGGCGGCGCCAGGGTTGGGGCGGCCAGGGTTGGCTGGACCCCGCTGGTTGGCGCGATCGCCTGAGTCGGGCTGGCGGGAGCCTGGGTCAGGGCCGGGCTGGGAATCAGCGGGGCGATGCCCTGATTCTGGGCCACCCCCGCGCCACAGCCGGCCACGCTCAGCAGCAGCGCCAGCGCGAGTGTCCATCTAATCCACGGTTTCGTCATCGCTCCCACACCACCTGTCCGTTGAGAATGGTGATATCCGTGCCGACACCGTGCAGCTCCGCCGGGCTGGCCGCGCTCAGATCGCGGTCGACCACGGTGATATCGGCCAGCTTGCCCACGCTCAGCGTGCCTTTGCTGGCCAGCTCGCCCGAGGCCAGCGCCGGGCCAACCGTGTAGCCCCACAGCGCCTCCTCCAGCGTCAGCCGCTGCTCGGGAGACCAGCCGCCCTCGGGGTAGCCGCCGGGCCGCTGGCGGGTGACGGCGGCGTGAATGCCCGCCCACGGGCTCCACGACTCGACCGGGGCATCGGAGCCACAGGCCAGAATCGCCCCCGACTCCAGCAGCGAGCGCCAGGCATAGGCGCTGCGACAGCGCTCGCCCAGCAGCCGCTCGGCGATCTCAATATCGCTGGTGGCGTGGATCGGCTGGATCGAGGCGACCACGCCCAGGCGGGCAAACCGCCCAATATCGGCTGGATGCAGAATCTGGGCATGCTCGATGCGGTTGGGAATCAGCGCCAGATGCGGCAGGCCCCGGCCGGGCAGCGGCGGCGTGGCGGTGGGCAGCGGCTCGGGGTGTTGGCGCATTGCGGCCTCGATCGCATCGAGCACGCCGCGGTTGGCCGCGTCACCAATCGCATGCACCGTGACGCTGATGCCCGCGCCGATCGCCCGCGCCACCAGCGCCTGCAGCTCCTCGGGCGGCAGCATCGGCAGGCCGCTGGGGTGGGGCGCGTCGGCGGGCAGGCGGCTGAACGGCTCGAGCATGTGGGCGGTGTGCGAGCCAAGCGAACCATCGCTGAAGATCTTCACACCGCCGATGCGGACCCACAGATCTCCCAGCCCGGAGCGCACGCCGGTCTCAAGCGCCGCATCCAGCCCGCTCATCCGCAGGTGGTGGAGCACCCGCACGCCCAGCTCGCCGCGCCCGTACAGGCTTTGCACCGCCGCGAGGCAGTCGGGGCCTTCGGGCACGTGGATGCTGGTGATGCCGGACTGTTGAAACTGGCGAATCAGCCCCTGGATGGCACCCTCGTTGGCGGCGCGGCTGGCCTGGGGCAGCACGGCGGAGATATATTTCTGGGCGTTCTCAAACAGCAGCCCGCTGGCGGCCCCGGTCTCGTCGCGGCCAATCGTCCCGCCCTCGGGGTCGCTGGTGGCGGCGTCGATGCCAGCCCGCTGGAGGGCGGCGCTGTTGACCCAGCCCGAGTGCAGATCTTTGCGGGTCAGAAAGGCCGGGCGGCCGCCGGTGACCGCATCGAGCGCGGCGGCGGTCGGCCAGCGATTGTCCCAGCGGCTGTGGTCCCAGCCGTGGCCGAGCACCCAGGCGTCGGCGGGCAGCGTGGCGGCCACCAGCCGCACGGCCTCCAGGGCCGCCTCCAGCGAGGCGACGCCGTCGAGGTGGACCTGGCTGGCGACCTGGGCGGTCCAGAGCAGGTGAATGTGGGCGTCGCACAGGCCGGGCAGGGCCGTGCGCCCGCGCAGATCGATCGCCTCGTAGCCCGGCCGCAGGGCCGCGCGGACCGTCGCCTCGTCGCCAAGCGCCAGAATCCGATCGTCCCGCACGGCCAGCGCCGTCGCGTTGGCCACCGTCGGGCCGAGGCTCAGGATTGATCCGCCGTGAAGTAAAAGGTCGGGTTTTGCCATTTAAGCTACCTCTGTAGAAGGAACCGCTGGACAAAAATCCGCCGGTTCGATATCGCGAGCAGCCAGCATCATAGCACTTAATCGGCGGCTCGCAGCAAAAGGAGCTGGCCCGCCGCCGCCGTCAACCCAAGTGGATGGCACATATCCTGCTTATCTGACATCATATGAACAATTATGGCGCTGTTGATTGCAGGACACCTGAATTGACAGAACGATAAGGAGACTAATATGGCAGTACGACGAGGCGGCGGTGCATTGGCCGCATTGGCATTGGCAGGCCTGGCTTACTTTTTCAAGAATCGCAAGCAGGTGACTAATAAAGTGCAAGAGCTGACCAACCGCTCCCAGCATCAGCTTGGTGGCACCACCACCACCAGCACCACCACCAGCACCGAACCTCAGGCGTACACGGGTGAAACCACCCGGATCTAGGCGGCTGAATGAGATGCGAGGGAGCAGGAGAGATGAGCGACTGTCACCATGTGCGGTCGCTCTGCTTAACCACCCAATGATGAGATAGCCCAGGAGGTGCTCAGTGGCGAAAACAGTTCGTGATATGATGACCAAATCAGTGCAATCGCTTGGCCCGTCCGACCCGGTTGTTCAGGCCGCCAGGCTCATGAAAGACCTGGATGTTGGCTCGATCCCCGTGGTTGAGAATGGTCAGATCTGTGGTATTATCACCGACCGCGATATTGTGCTACGGGTGGTCGCCACAGGTGGCGACGCCAACAGCCGCAGCATCCGCGACGTGATGAGTGATCGTATAGTAGTTGCGGCGCCCGACTGGGATCTTGCCAAGGCCGCCAAAACCATGGCCGACGAGCAAGTTCGCCGTCTGCCAGTCGTAGAGAACGGCCAGCTGGTCGGCATGCTCGCGCTGGGCGATGTCGCCGTTGATGGCAACAAAGACCGGGTTAGTGGTGAAGCGCTTAGCGAAATCTCGGCGCCCAGTCACCAGAAGCATTAGATGATACGGTTTCCCGACCGACGAAAAGCAGATGTTCAATGATAAGTAGGCGATACAACCGTGTTGCCTAAGACACGCGGCGGGGGAAACCATTCCCCCGCCCGTTGTGTTTTATGGAGGCACACAGCTGATGAGTCAACAATCTCATAAGCATCGAACCGCTTATTCAGCCGGTGGCGTATGCTACCGTTGGGCGGACAATGTCCCCGAGGTGGTGCTGATCGCCACGGTCGGGGGGACGCGCTGGGGCCTGCCCAAGGGCCAGCCTGAAGATGACGAAACCCCCGCCGAGGCCGCCCGCCGCGAGCTGGCCGAGGAGACGGGGATTTTTGGCGAGGTGCTCCAGCCGCTCTCGCTGATCGACTACTGGTTTCGAGCCGGCTCGGCCCGGATCCACAAGTCGGTCGAGTTTTTTCTCCTGCGGTTCAGCGGCGGCATTCTGGCGCCCCAGCTCTCCGAGGTCGACGATGTGCGCTGGGTTGCGCTCCCCGAAGCCCTCACGCTCATCAGCTTCCCCCGCGAGCGGGCGGTCCTGGAGCGAGTCTGGACGCTCTGGCACGACAATCGCCTCCACTAGTGGGTCACTTGCCTCGACGATGGCCATTGATTGCCACGCAGAGCGAGATATTGAGCGTATCCAAGGCAGTATTCAATGGCGATGAACGTGACAAGTGACCCACTAGGGTCGGGCCAGGGTTGCGACGGTTGGCACGAAGCTAAACATCGCCAGCGACAGCGGCAGACCGATAAGCGTAATCCCGGCCACCCAGGCCAGCTCTAGCCAGATTAAACTTGCCCACCAGCCAATCAGCAGAAAGTACAGCGCCCGCAGCCCAAAGTTGGTCTGGGGCATATTCTGGCTCTGCGGCCGGCTGGTGGTCTGAATCCGATGGTTGCTGAGAAACGCCACCTGGGGCAGCACCCGCACCATCGCCGCGCCAACCGGCAGCCCCACCACGGTCAGGCTGATCAGCCAGGCGAAGATAATCCATAGCTGGCTGGCCCAGATCCCAATCAGCAAAAAGTAGACGCCCCGCACCATAATGCCGCCCAGATCGAGCTGCTGGAGCGCGGCTGGCTGCGCGGTGCCAGATTGCCGCCAGTGGTTCATCCACTGGGTGAGCAGCGATGGCTCGTAGCCCAGCGCGGTCGCCCCGGCGCCGCTAGCGGTCGGAGTGCCCAGCGGCTGCGGCGTGTTGTAGAGCGGCAGGGGTGGCAGGCTGGTGGCATTCACCGTCTGGGGAGCTGGCGGGCCCAGGGGAATGGTTATGCCACACTCAAGGCAATGGGTGGCGTTGGCTTTGAGCGGTGCGGCACATTCGGTACAGTACAATCGCATAAAAAATCCCTCCATTGAGCGTAATTGGCGTGTATAGGGTGGGAACCCTGATCGGGGTTTGCCCACCAGTCAGTGCTTAAACGGCTAGTCTAAGCCTTTTGACGTCGCCAAAGCCTGGCTGGTTGCAGCAAATGGCGTAGAATAGACCTGACGTCCATCATGGTGAAAGAAAGGCTGAACAATGTCAAACTCGCCGTCAAACTGGCCGATCATCCGGGCCACGCTGGACCACCTCGACCTGCTGGTGCCGCTGTTCGATAGCTACCGCCAATTTTATCGCCAGCCGAGCGATCCCGAGGGCGCCCGCCAGTTTCTGTCTGAGCGCCTGGATAACGATGAGTCGATTGTTTTTCTGGCCCTGCAGGAGCAGCAGGGGGTTGGCTTTATCCAGCTCTACCCGAGCTTTTCTTCGGTGTCGATGCGGCGGCTGTGGGTGATCAATGACCTATTTGTGGCCCCCGCCGCCCGTGGTCTGAGCGTGGGCGTGGGCTTGCTGGAGCGGGCGCGGACGTGGGCGCAGGAGACCGGCGCCAAGGGTCTGGTGCTGGAGACCGAGACGACCAATACCACGGCGCAGCGGCTGTACGAAAAGCTGGGCTGGCAGCGCGATCAGTCGAGCTATCACTATTTCCTGAATGTGTAGTTTGACAATGTTAGATTACACGGCAAAGGCGCAGGATTTTGGATGAAGATGGACGCTTGGTGGATAACGATTGGTGGAGGAGGGACGCCATATATGGCGTCCCTCCCGCGAATACG
>DAOTUS010000034.1:0-3467 GCA_034437415.1 Herpetosiphonaceae bacterium | reverse complement strand
CGTTTGGCGCGCCAATCAGCAGCACATCCGCCCTGGCCCCCGACCGCCAGAGCGAACGTGCGAGTGCTGCCGGTGCGATTGGTGACGCTGAACAGATAGCTGACCTCGGCGCCGCCGGGGCCGCTTTTGCTCTGGCTGGCCGGGCTGACCAGCACGGTCTCGCCGACCGCGTAGGTCGTCAGGGTCGCCGTGGCGCTGATGCTCGGGGTGCCTGAGGCCAGCGCCTGCACGATCGCTACCACGCTGCTGCCGGGCGCGGCGCCGCTGGGGATCGCCACGCTGGCGGTGATGACCTTGGTCGCGCCGACCGCCAGGGTTCCGGTGGCGCTGGCCGAGAGCGTGGTCGGCCAGGCGGGGGCATTGGTGATGGCGAGATCAAAGGATCGGGCGCTGCTGGTGCTGTTGCGCACCGTCAGCGGATACTCCACGGTGCGCCCGGCGATGGCCGTCTGGCTCGGCAGCGGCGGGCTGAGCCTGACGCCGCCCGGCGGGCCGGAGACAACCAGCGCATACGGCTGGGCGCCCTGCGGAATGTGGTGGGCGCGGACGACCACGGTGTAGGCGCCGGGCAGCGGATCGGCGATCTCAATTCCCTCGATGTTGTTCAGGCGATCGATCGTGCCGTCCAAAACCCCATCGGCGCGGTCGTTGCCGACGTAGACCGTGCCGTCCGGCCCGATCACCTGGAGGTCGAGGTCGTTGACCAGCTTGGTCAGGGCGATCAGGCTGCCGGGATAGTCGGCCCAGGCCAGGGTGGCCCGCAGCGGCAGGCTGGCATCGGCGCCAACCCTGAAGATGCTGGTGTAGGTGATCGTCTGGCCCGTGCTCAGGCCGTCGCTGTGGTCGGCGTACCACAGCCCGCCCGATCCGCCGGGCATAAGCGAATTTGCGACATCGACGCGGCCCCAGCCCTGCGAGCGGTCGGGGCGGCGCAGCACCTCCTGAAACGCCCCCGTGGGATTGTACTGGCCTGGGGCCATATTGGCGGCGCCATTGATCAAGGTCGCCTTGATCAGCGCGCCGCTGGGTGCGGGCAGGTTCTCAACATCGGTGTAGAACTGGCGCACCAGCACCGCCGCGCCAGCGCTGAGCGGCGTCGCCATCGAGGTGCCGCCCTCGTAGTTGTACCACTGGCTGGGACCCTCGCCCCAGCCCGATCCGGCGGTCGGCTGCTGCGAGTGGGTCGATAGAATATTGGTGCCGGGGGCCACAAAGTCCGGCTTCAGGCGCCCATCGGCGGTTGGGCCGCGCGACGAGAAGGCCGCCAGACCGTTGCGGTTGTTGCTGGGCGTGTCGGAGCGAATCGGGTTGGCCGGGTAGCCAAAGCAGGTGCCGTAGGTCGAGCATTCCAGGCTGCCGGGATTGTAGCCGCCACTGGCCCGCTCGCTCTCGCTGGCGCCCACGCTGGCGGCGTTCTTCGCGGTGGCGGGCGACCCCAGAGAGCCAGGATCGATCACGCCGAGCGTGCCATCTTCGTCGCTGCCCTCGTTGCCCGCCGAGAAGGCAATGTACATCGCGGGGTGGTTCCAGAGAAACTGGTCCACCTGGCGGGCGTCGCCAGTGTAGGCCCCGGCCACCGCCGAGCCCCAGCTGTTGGTGTGAATCCGGGCGCCAGCGTCGTAGGCCTGCTGGAAGAGCAGATTTAGGTCGCTGGGCAGCCCGGTCAGGCCGTTGGCGCTATCGGCCAGCGACTGGAAGACCAGCTGGGCTTTGGGGGCGCTGCCGGCGTGAGCGCCAGCGTAGGCGTTGGTGGCGGGGTTCGCCCCCGACATTGTGCCATCGCCGGCCACCGAGCCGGCCACGTGGGTGCCGTGGCCGTCGTTGTCGCTCCAGTCGCCGTTCGGATCGCCGGGGAAATCCGGGTCAGTCGGGCGGCCCCAGGCGTAGCCCGCCAGCACCCGGCCGCGCAGGTCGGGGTGCAGCGTGGCCAGGTCGCCGCTATCCAACCCCGAGTCGGCCACGGCCACAATCTGGCCCTCGCCATACAGCCCCAGTCCCGCCTGCGCCGCCGGAACCCCCATCAGCGTGCGCCCGACATCGTTGTGCAGCTCCATCCTGGCGGTCGGCTCGATCCAGGCGACCGCGTTCACAAAGGCCAGCGCCTGCAGCTGAGCCGGCTCGATCGCCACCTGCACCACGCTGCCAAGCGGGTTATCGCCGCTGGAGAGCACCTCGCCGCCGAGCGCGCGGACCGCCGCCGCCACGGTCGCCGCCGTCTCGCCGGGCCAGCTCGTCAGCGTGAGCAGCACCCGCGGATCGCCAGCGGCGGCACGGGGCAGCGCGGCTTGATCGTCGGTGCTGCGGGCCAGCTTGTAGGCGGGCTGGACTGGCCCAACATAGTTCAGGCCCAGCGCCAGCCGATCGAGCGCCGTGCCAGGGCGCATGCGCACAACATAGGCGTAGTCGGGCACATAGTCGACAATCTCGGCGCCGCTTTTGGTCAGCGCCAGGCGGTTGGCGGCGGTCAGCGGGCCGCCAAACTGCACCAGAAAGTAGGAATTGGCCGCCGCGCTCGCATCGCGTAGCTGCAACGCCGGGGCCAGGGCTGGCTCGCCGAGCGCCGGCTCAAACGTGGCGCGATCAAGCTTGATCAGCAGGCCGGGCCGGGCCGCCAGACTCGGCGCGGCGCTGGCTGCCGGACGCCGGACGCCAAGCGGCAGCAGCAGGGCCAGCAGCAGGGCCAGCGAAAGAACGCGAGAAAAAGAACGCATTGGGCAACTCCTTCTGATGGGGGTTTGAGGTTGAGCGTACATTATTTAAATGGCCGCGCCAGGTTTAAAAACCCGACGCGGCCATTGGATCGGTGTGAGCCGCAGCGGCAGGAAATAAATCACTAGCTGCCAGCTGCTAGCTACCAGCTACCGGCCAGCGCCTAGCGCCCGACCAGCGGCAGGAAGATGGTGCGCTGGGTGACGGCGGCCTCGATCAACACCGCCGCGCTGCTGGTGACCGCCGCGCCGTTGGCATCGGTCACGGTCAGGGTCACGCTGTAGCTGCCGATGTCGGTGTAGATGTGGGTCGGGTTGGCCCCGCTGCCGCTGCTGCCGTCGCCAAAATCCCAGGCGTAGCTCAGCGGGCCGCTGCCGCTGGCCGTCGCGGTGAAGCTGGTGGTCTGGCCAAGCGTGTCGGGGCCGCTGCTGGTGAAGCTGGCGGTCGGCCCGGCCACAATCGTCACCGTGCCGCTCGCGGAGGCGCTGGCGCCGTTGGCATCGGTCACGCTCAGCATCACGCTGTAGGTCCCGGTGCCGGTGTAGATGTGGGTCGGATTGGCCGCGCTGCTCGTGCTGCCGTCGCCAAAATTCCAGGCGTAGCCCAGCGGGCCGCTGCCGGAGGCCGTCGCAGTGAAGCTGGTGGTCTGGCCGAGCGTGTCGGGGCCGCTGCTGGTGAAGCTGGCGGTCGGCGCTTTCCTCGCCGGAGATAGCTGTCACCGCCTGCTATGACACGGTCGCCAACACTTGGAGCTACCT
>DAOTUS010000033.1:0-1589 GCA_034437415.1 Herpetosiphonaceae bacterium | reverse complement strand
GCTGCCCGTGGTACAGATGCACGTCGGTGCCACACACCTCGGAGAAGATCGTCTCCAGCACAATTCCGCCCGGCTCCACCACCGGCGCGGGCCGATCCTGAACCTCGATTGGCCGATGTGGTGCGGTCATGACTGCGGCTCGTGGCATTGGTTGGCTCCTTTGGGGATTAGGGATTCGCTCCACGATTGTTTAATGATCCACGAAGGGCACGAAGAAGCACGAAGGCGAAGATCCTTGCAGCAATCTGCCGCCAGCGGGGCCTGGCGCCCTACTGGAGCTGCGACGCCGACAACACCGCCTCGGTCAAGCTGGCGCAGCGGCTCGGGTTTGGCGAGTCGCTGCCCTACACGGCCCAGATCTATCGCTCAACTTTACCATAGCTGGAAATTCCCCACGCTCAGGCCTGCGTCTCCGCGACGGCGGCCCACAGCGGCGGCGGCGGCGCAGTGATATCGAGCACCTCGGAGCGAGTTGGGTGCGGCAGGATAATGTGGGCGGCGTGGAGCAGATGGTGGGGCAGCGCCAGCTCGCCGAGCTGCATCACCTCCCCATAGCGGCCATCGCCCAGCACCGGGTGCTTCAGATAGTGAAGGTGCAGCCGAATCTGGTGGGTGCGGCCGGTGTGCAGCGCGGCCTCGACCAGGGTGGCCTGGCGGCCGCGCCGCAGTACCCGAAAGGTCGTGCGGGCCTCGCGGATGGTGCGCCCGTTGGGGCCGAAGCGCTCGCCGATCATCGCCGCCTGGTAGACCATCCAGATGCCGTTCTCGCCGCGCGAGTGGCCGGTGATCACCTCGATCTCGTCCCAGTCCGGCGAACCGGCGGCCCAGGCCTGATAGGTTTTGTGGACCCGGTCGGCGTTGAAGAACTGCTGAAACTTGGCGTTCGCAGCGTTGTCCTTCGAGACCACCAGCACGCCCGAGGTGTCGCGGTCGAGCCGATGAACCAGGTGGATCGGCGGGCGCTCGCCGTCGCGCTCGCTGAGGAAACGATTCAGGGCCACCTCCAGATTGCCCAGCATATCCCAGGGGTTGGGCACGCTGAACCAGCCCGGCGGTTTGTTCAGCACCAGCAGGGTGTCATCCTCGTACAGAATCAGCTCCGGCGTGACCTGCGGATTGGCATACACGCCGTTTGGCGGGGTGTGGACGACAATCCGCCCGCCAGCTGGCGCCGGTAGGTTGGGGTCGATCACGCGCTTGCCATCGAGCCAGATCGAGCCGCGCAGCAGCAGGACCTGGGTCAGCGTTGGGCTGATCGCGAACAGTTGGCCGACGATGGCGGCGAGCGGCTGCCCGGCCAGCTCCTCGGGCACTAGCTCCTGCGAGGGGTAGCGGCGGGATAGGTCGGCGAGCTGGGCGGTGTCAGGGTGGTCGAGATCCAAGATGGGCTCCAGGGTTGTAGCTGGCAGCTAGTAGCTGGCAGCTAGTGAGTTTTAGGCTTTCCTAATAACCTGAACCAGCAATACTAGCTAGTTTGACAATGTTAGATTACACGGCAAAGGCGCAGGATTTTGGATGAAGATGGACGCTTGGTGGATAACGATTGGTGGAGGAGGGACGCCATATATGGCGTCCCTCCCGCGAATACG
>DAOTUS010000032.1:0-15881 GCA_034437415.1 Herpetosiphonaceae bacterium | reverse complement strand
CTGGCCAGCCGGTCGGGCTGCGGATCTTCAGCTATATGCGCCAGGGCAACGTTGGCCATGGCTCGTTTGTCGGGCTGCTGCCCGAGGCGCAGCACCGCGGGATTGGGGCCTGGCTGGTGCGCCAGACCCTCCAGCAGCTGTGTTTTGATGCGCAGCAGGTTGATAATTCCACGCCGCTGGGCTACAGCGCGGAGGTCGCCCGCGTTGCCGATGGCCTCGACGCCAGCGATCGGCAGCGGCGCGAGCGGCGGCTGGCCTTTCACTACCGCTGTGGCGCGGTGCTGCTTCCAGTTGACTACTACGAGCCGCCAATTTTGCCAATTAGCCAGCGCCGGGTGCGCGAAACCGCACCCAAACAGATGCACCTCATGTTCTATCCGTGCGATCCGACGTTGGTGTTCACGCCAACTATGCTGACGACACTCGTCAAAAGTATTTATAATGATATCTACCAAGTTGAACCCAATCTCTGGTATGTGCAGCGAGCACTTAACTCGTTATACCCGCGAGGTTAAGTCATGACCACTACAGCTACCGCCCGAACATTTTTCATCAGCCTACGTCTACGCCTGTTGTTGGTATTTACTCTGCTATTTCTGATCGTGCTGTCCGGCGTGTTTCTCTGGTTCCGTGCGTTTGCAACCGAGTCGGCGCTCCAGGATTTGGAGAACGACCTGCGGGCGACGGCGATCACCGCCGCGGCCGGAATCGACGGCGACGAGCATCAGCGGCTCTTTGAGCAGGGCCAGATCGACGATCCGACCTATCTCAAAATCAATGCGTTTTTACGCCAGGTCAAGAAAACCAACCCCAAGGCGTCGGGGATCTACACCTATGTGCAGAATCCGACCAAGCCCGACGAGGCCCAGTTTGTGGTCAGCGCGGCGCTGCCGCCAGGGGTGATCCTGAGCGCCCGCGAGCAGGAGCTCGCCAACTCAACCTTGACGGAGTGCAACATTCGGCCCGATTCGCGTCCGCTGCTCGGCGATCCGTTTCGGCCAACCGAGGATGGCTATACCGCCGAAATGGCCCAGGGCCTGAGTCAGGCGGCGATTGACCCGGTCCCCTTCCTTGATAACTGGGGCCTCTGGATTGCCGGGGCCGCGCCGATCTATAACTCCCAGGGCGCCGCCGTGGGCGCAGTCGGCGTGGATATGTGCTACAAAGAGGTGCTTGCAATCCAGAGTCGAATCAGCAACACGCTCGTGCCAGTGTTTGGGATTATCGTCCTGGGGCTGGCGATCAGCGTCTCGTTGATTGCCCACCGAATTACGCGCCCAATTATTGCCCTGACCCAGGCCGCCGACCAGATTGGCCACGGCAACTATGACACCAAAGTCAGCACCGACCAGGGCAAATTCCGCGATGAGGTTGATTCGCTGGCGAATGTGTTTAGCTTTATGGTCGATAAAGTGCGTGAGCGCGAGCAAAACCTGAAGACTCAAATCACGGAGCTGCAGATTATTGTCGATGAAGGCAAGCGTAAACAGCAGGTCGATGAGATCGTCGACAGTGAGTTTTTTCGCGCACTCCAGGCCAAGGCGCGCGAAGCCCGCTCCCGGCGCGATCGCAGCGGCCCAGCCTCCGAGACAACCTAAACGGCGAGCCATTTCACACGTTGGAGAACCACCATGGCGATGTACACAGTCAATGATCAAACTATTCATGTGTGGGAAGAAGGAAACAGCAACAAACAGGTCGTGCTGCTGATTCACGGCTGGTCAAGCTCGTGGTATGCGATCTCACCGCTCTTGCCGATTCTGAAAACTCGCTATCACTGTATGGCGGTGGATCTGCCCGGCTATGGCCAGTCGCCGCACGGCAAAAATCGAGCCTCGATCAACGACTACGCCGATCTGATGGCGGGCCTGTTACGGCAAGTCACCGATCAGCCGGCGGTGCTGATTGGCCACTCGATGGGCGGGATGATTAGCCTGGCGATGACGCTGCGCCACCCGGATATTGCCGAGCGGCTGGTGCTGCTCTGCCCGACAATCAGCGGGCGGCTGTCGATGTTTATCAACATGTTTATCTCGCCGCTGGTGGTGCTGGAGCGCATCCCCTTCGCCGATCGGCTGATCTCGCTGTTTGAGACGCGGGTCTGGCAGGTGACCGACCGGATTATGCGCCCGGCCTCGTACGCCGATCGCAGCGGCATCACCAGCGAGGCCCACGAGCGGATCAAGGCCGACGTTCGGCGGCCCGGCCAGGGGAAGATTCGCGCCGAGTGCTACCGGGCCATGCGCGAGAGCGATCTGCGCGGCCAGCTCCATCGCATCACCGTGCCCTCGCTGTACATCTGGGGCATGGAAGATAACACCGTGCCCCTGCGCGATGCCAGCGCGGTGGTCCACGAGCTGCCCGATGCGGACCTGCGGATTATTCCCAACGCCGGCCACTGGCCGCAGTTCGAGGCGCTCGATCTGACCCAGCGCTATGTGCGGGCGTTTCTCAGCACCCCGATCAAGCTACTAAAAGTTCAATTTTAAACGCAGCGGCGGTGTACTCGCTGCGTCAGTATTGCAAGGCACGAGGATCGTATGAGTGGAGTCGATTCACCTCAGCCCGACGATAATCTCTCGGAACCCACCAATGGCATGAGCGCCTTTGATTTCGAGGATTTAACGCCGACCGCCCTCACAATCACCCGGACGATCCTGCGCCATCGCGAGCTGACCTATGCGGGTCTGTGTAGCGCCCTGGCGGCCCTGCCTGCCGATGAGCAGCTCACCCAGGCGGAGATCGACGCCGGGCTGGCGCTGTTGATCCAGGCCAACCAGGTGATTCGGGTTCACGATCAGCCGCCGCCGCTCTACAAAGTTAATTTGCGCCGCAAGCTCGTCAGCACGCTGCGCCGGGGCATCTGGGATGCCCTGGACACGCCGGCGGCCGGCGGCGACCTGCGCAGCCAGGAGCGGGCGCGCCGCCAGGGCCGGGTGCAGAGCGTCTGGGAAGCCCTGGATACCCCGGCACCGCGCCACCGTCTACCCGATTTCTCGATTCAGCCACCTCAGCCAGCCAGGCCCCAGAATCCCGCCAGCGGCGCCGAGCCGCCCCAGCCCGCCAGCGACGAGCCGAGCCAGTAGCGGCGGCGCCACGCTCATTCAGCCGACCCACTCGCGGCGCTGGCGCTCAGCTCGGCCTGGAGGGAATACAGCGGCGTGGGCGTGGTTTTGCCTTTTAGCGCGATCAACCCCAGATTTTCGCAGCGAAAGCGGGCCGCAATCGTCTGCTGCATCGGGCCGTCAAGCAGAATCTGGTTGCTGGCGGCGGCGCCCATCAGACGGGCGGCGGTGTTCACGGCATCGCCCAGCAAATTGAACTCACGGCGGCCACGCGGCTCGCCAATCTCGGCCGCAAACGCCGGACCAAAGGCCATCCCGATCTTGCACTCGACGCTGACGGTCAGCTCCTGGAAGACCAGCGGCGGCGACTCCATCACAATCTGCTGAATCGCCAGGGCGGTATTGGCGGCGCGATCGACATCATTCGTATGCGCGTTGGTCACGCCAAAATAGATCAGCATGTTCGATCCGGAGCGATCGTAGGTCACGTTTTTGAGCACTCCGCCCTGGGTATCCACCGCCGCATTGATCAGCGAGAACAGGCGCGAGTAGCCGGTCAGCAGCAGCAGCTCCTCAGCGGCCTGAATGCGGTCGGCGGCCTCGGTAATCCCGATCAGGTTGACAAACAGCACGGGGATTTCGACAAACTGGGCGGCGATCTTACGCTGGGCGGCGCTCTCGACCAGCAGGCGCAGCACTGGCGCGGGCAGATAGCTGGCCAGCTGCTCGACCACCTCCAGCGCCTCCTCGACCTCGCGGACGATCCCCGCGACGCTGCGCTCCAGCAAAAACCCACCGGCCTGGCGGCGCTTCGACGGCGCCAGGTCGTACTCGCCGAGCTGGGCCGTCCCCAGGTCATCCATCACCAGATAGTAGTCATCGTGGGTTTGCTCAAAGCGGAACTCTCCATCGACCGCCGCGTAGGTCGCCGGGCTCAGGCAGACCCGCCCGACGGTGCCGATGCTCTCGGCATATTTGGTGGTCTGGACCGCGTCGCCGAGCAGCACATACTCCATGCGCCTGGGCGTGCCAATATCGGCGGCGATAAAGCGGCCAGTGTGCAGGCCAATCCGCATGCCCAGCGCGATCGTCCCGGCGGCGGTGGTGATCGCGCTAAACCGCCGCATCGCCCGCTGCATTCGCAGCCCGGCCCGAACCGCCTGGGCGGCGGCGCTGCGGTGCTTTTCGGTGCGAAACTGCACCAGCATGGCATCGCCGGTCCACTCGAGCAAATTGCCGCTGGATTTGCTGATGATCTCGACCATCTCGGCAAAATAGCTGTTGAACACCCCCAGCAGCGACTCGGCGCCAGCGGCCCCGGCGGCAGCATTAGCCTCGACCAGCGTGGTAAAGCCGGCCAGGTCGGTGAACATCAGGGTGCCCTCCTGCCAGTCGTAGCGGGTGACGCCGGGCATTGGCGGCGCCTCGGCCACAAAGCGCGGCACATAGTCCTGGAGCATCCGCCGCAGCGTCCGCAGGTGATCAAACACCTGGATTAATGTTGGCGGGTTCGGATCAACCCAGGCGGCGGCGTAGAGCATCGCCGGGAGCAGGGTGCGCAGACGCGGTTCGATAGTCGCCAGCGGATGGGGGGTTTGAACGGGCATAGCGTTCTCCACAGGTGCAATCGGAATTCAGTAGGCTCATTATACGGTACCCCTGGCGTTTAGCGATGAAGATTAATCAAACATTTACCCGGAATACGCCTTTAAGCAACGGCCATGCGCGGTAAACGATGGTATGCTTGCGCCGCTTCATTCGACGGGCTGGGCGGCCAGCCGCTGGCGGTAGGTCACCACCGCCAGCACGCCGGTCAGGCAGAGCCCGGCGCACAGCGCCAGGGTTGCCGAGACGCCAATTGTGGTTGACAGCACGCCGATCAGCATACCACCGATCGGCGTGCTCCCGGCGAACAGCAGAATGTAGAGGCTCATCACCCGGCCGCGCAGGGCGTCGGGCACGGTCAGCTGGAGCAGCGTGTTGGCCGAGGTGGCGAAGGTAATTCCGGCAAAGCCCAGGGCGACCAGCAGCAGCGCCGAAAGCCCGAAGAACGGCGATACGGCCAGGGCGGCAAACACCAGGCTGAAGATGCCCGCGCCAAGCAGCAGGCGGCGCATGGTCACCACTTTGGTGTAGGCCGTGGTCAGCGCACCAAGCAGCGACCCGGCGCCCAGACAGGCGGAGAGCAGGCCAAACCCGGTCGCGTCGGTATGCAGCACAAATCCGGCGAGCAGCGGCAGGACCACGTTGAAGTTATAGCCGAAGGTGCCAATACAGGCGACCACGATCAGAATCAGCAGCACCGACGGCGTGCGCCAGGCATAGGTCAGGCCCTCCCAGACCCCGCGCAGGATCGAGGTTGTCGCCCGCGGCGGCGTCGCCCGAAACGTCGCGCGATCCATTAGCAGCAGCGCGGTGATCACGCCGAGAAAGCTCGCGGCATTGATGTAGAAGGCCGGGGCGATGCCAAGCTGCGAGATCAGCAGGCCCGCCAGCACCGGCCCGACGATCCGCGCGCTGTTGAAGAGGATCGAGTTGAGCGCGATCGCGCTGGGCAGGTCATCGCGGCCAACCAACTCGACCACAAATGACTGGCGCGTCGGCGTATCGATGGCGTTGATCACGCCCAGCACCAGGGCCAGGCCGTAGATATGCCAGAGCTGTAGGGTGTCGGTGGCGACGAGTACCCCAAAGATCACCGCCTGCAGCAGGGCGACCGTCTGGGTGCCCAGCACCAGCCGATACTTGGGCAGCCGATCGGCGATGGCGCCGCCAAACAGCGCGAGCGTCATAATCGGCAGGGTCTGGAAGGTCGTCACGACCCCCAGCGCCAGCGGAGATTGGGTGAGCTGAAGCACCAGCCATGCCTGCGCGGTCCCCTGCATCCAGGTGCCGACCAGCGAGATCAGCTGGCCGATCCAGAAGAGGCGGTAGTTGCGCACCCGCAGCGCCCGAAAGCCGTGGGCTAGCGTGGTCGCGGCGCCCTCGCGGGCTGGCTCCTGAAGTTTTGTGGTCATACAGTCCTTCAATCGTTATCGATCAACGCTCTGGGCGCAGGTCGGCCGGAATCAGACTTGGCAGACCGTTAGTTATAGTATACTATAAATACTTGACAGGTCAACGATTGATACATCATCTAGCAGGAGATTCTTGTGAATGAAGTGACTTCTTCAACGCCTGTGAACGCCAGTGGCGACCACGAGACCGTTCCGCAGCAGATTACGCGCACCTACTACGCGCTGCTGCCGGTGTTTGAGCAGCATATGGGGATGAGCCGGGCGCGCTGGCACGTGCTCAAGCGGGTGTTTCTGGAAGGGCAGATCAGCCAGGCGCGGCTGCAGAGCCAGCTGCGGGTTGACGGGGCCGCGATCACGCGCCAGGTCAAGCAGCTCGAGGCGCAGGGGCTGATCAGCCGCAGCGCCGACCCGCAGGATAATCGCTTTACCCTGGTGACGCTGACCGAGGCCGGGCGGGAGCTTGTCGCCGAGCGGATGGGTGTGCGCGACAGCTTTGAGGCCAAAGTCATCGCCGGGATGAGCGCCGCCGAGGTCGCGGCGCTGCGCCGGGGGCTCGACCATATTCGGGCTAATCTGGCCAACATGCAGGCCGAGGCGGAGTAAACCTCCGCCTTGGCCTGCAGCGAGCGCTGGAATGGGAACCGATCAGGCGGTGCGGCCGTGACGGCGCAGGCTGATCAGCTGGATCTCAGCGAACAGGCCGACGATCAGCGCCTGGGCGATGACGAAGGCGTAGCCGAAGATGTTGGGCGCGACCCAGCCGCCCAGCAGCAGGACGAAGCTGTCCAGCGCCCACAGCGCATTGATGGCGATCACCGCCCAGACCGCGGTGGGGTGGATGGCCCGGCGGGTGCCGATCAGGGCGACCACAGCGGCGAAGGGCAGCAGGATTGCGCCAACGGAGCGCAGCAGCAGCTCGGGCAGACTCAGAATCTCGGCCAGAAATCCGGCGCCCAGCAGCAGGGCCAGCCCGGTTGTGCCGCTGACGAGCGCATCGGCCAGCAGCGCCTGCCGCAGCGTGAACGAACGAATGATCTGCATACATCCTCCTATGTGATAGCGATTTGACTCCAGGGCCACACTCTACCTGCCTGAGCGCGCCGCTTCAATTACCTCCCAGGTAATCGAAGCGGCGCCGGGCGAGTGGTATGATCACGGCATGGGAATCCTGCTATCCGCATTGGAGATACGATGAATACAGCCCAAGCCCACCCGGTTGGCACGCTGCTGCGCGACTGGCGCCAGCGTCGGCGCATGAGCCAGCTCGATCTGGCCTGCGAGGCCGAGATCTCGACCCGCCACCTGAGCTTTGTGGAGACCGGCCGCTCGCAGCCCAGCCGCGACATGCTGCTGCATCTGGCCGAGCGGCTGGAGGTTCCGCTGCGTGAGCGCAACCTGCTGCTGATCGCCGCTGGCTACGCCCCGGTGTTCCCCGAGCGCACCCTCGACGATCCGGCGCTTACGGAGGCCCGGCGGGCGATTGGCCTGGTGCTGGCCGGGCACGAGCCGTATCCGGCGCTGGCGGTCGACCGCCACTGGACGCTTCAGGCGGCCAACAACAGCGTCGCGCCCTTTCTGGCCGAGATCGCCCCGGCGCTGCTCCAGCCGCCGGTCAACGTGCTGCGCCTCAGCCTGCACCCCGAGGGCATGGCGCCGCGGATCGTCAACCTGGCCGAGTGGCGCGCCCACGTGCTGGCCCGGCTACGGCGCCAGATCGACCTGAGCGGCGATGCGGTGCTGGTCGATCTGCTGGCGGAGCTGGCGGCCTATCCCTACGATCGGGCCGGAGCGGGGCCGCCGCCGACCGAGCGCAGCACCACGGCGGCGGTCGTCTCGCTGCAGCTGATCACCTCCGCTGGACGGCTGAACTTCTTCAGCACGACCATGGTGTTCGGCACGCCGATCGACATCACCCTGGCGGAGCTGGCCGTGGAGTCGTTTTTTCCCGCCGACGCGGCCTCGGCGGAGCTTATGCGGCGGCTAGCCAGCGCCCACAGCTCGTAAAGATTGAATAGCGAGGCAACCTATGGCTGAAATTGATCAATATAAGCATACATGTCTTGGGATTATCGAATGTCCATCAGTCTATCCCATCGTGTATGGGAATGATACGCACCGTTCTATCCCCATCTATCGGCTGGATGAAGCTGCATTTGGCGCGAAATCAATTAAGCCAGATAGGGCAGGCGGTCGCTATTTTGAGGGTAAAACAGGTGATATTCTCCTTGGCGGTGGCTATGGCGGAAGCGCTGCATTTCGACTAGCGATACCTGAGAGCATCTACTGGCTGACTAATTCCGAATGGGCCGATAGGTATGATGGCATATATTCCGATCTTATGTATGCCTACTGGTCGGTGAACCAGGCGTATATTTTTGGCGAGGGTTATCAAAAGCTGGGGTGGAATCCGTGTGCTGTTGATCTGAAAATCTGGTTAGCTGAACATATAACCTCCTTCTTGGCCCGGATATATCCACAAGCGTATGCGCAGTATTTTCTAGGAGATAATGTGTATGATGGATCGATCTGTCGTCTGCCAACAAAGGAAGAACAGGCTCTATGCTAGCCATATCTGATCACAGAATGTAATCCGATGGGCTTCAGCAGGCCGAGGGTTTACCGTACAATCAGGCAACTGTTGGTCCAGTGAGGAACCCAAGATGCTGAACATTCACCTGCCCACGATCAAGCCAGCCGCGCCAATACTGTACTCAACCCCGCTGCCGATCTTTGTCTATGGCACGCTGCGCAGCGGCGAGTACAACTGGCAACGCTACCTGAAAGACCGCACCCAGCGCGAGCAGCCGGCGGTGGCCCCGCAGCACGTGCTGTACGCCAACGAGTTTCCCTACGTGGTCGATGGTGAAGGCACAGTGCTCGGCGACCTGATCACGATCGCCCCGGCGCAGTACGCCGAGGTCTTGCACGATATCGACGGGCTGGAACAGTTCGATCCGGCCAGCGGAACCGGCTGGTATCTGCGGGTCGCCCGCGTGGTGCTGGTCGATGCGGCGCCGACGCTGGCCTGGATCTACCACGCTGGCCCGTCGGTGCTGGCCAAGCTCAACCCCGCCGAGCGGATCCCAGGCGGCGACTGGGTTCACTACCGCCCCTAATCAAACAGCACCACGCCCAAAAGCGCCCGTGACCTGAGTGTCACGGGCGCTTTTGGCTACTCCCGCTGCGCCGCCAGCATGGCCACGGTTGCCGGAATATCCAGCGCCCGACCGCGCTCAAGCAGCGCGGCGTACTGGTCGGGGGTAAACTGAGCCTGGAGCGCCTCCTCCAGCGGCTTGATAATCAGCCTGGCCTCGCTATCGGTCGCCGGATGGTCCAGCACAAAGCCGATCAGCTCGGCGGCGCGCTCCGGCTGGCCAGTGCGCAGGCAGAGCCGGGCAAACCCGGCCAGATTGCTCAGCGCCTTGGGCAGGGCGTTGATCTCCAGCGCGATCGTCAGACCCTCGTAAAAGTCGGCGATCGCCTGGTCGGCGTGGCCCAGCTCATCGGCGAGCATCCCCATCTCGCGCTTGACGATGGCGATGCCCCACTTGTTGCCGTTCTGGCGGTGCAGGCGCAGGCTGTCGGTGTGGTAGCCCTGGGCCTCGTCGAGCGCGCCGGTGGTGTGGGCCACCAGCGCCAGATTCCCCAGCAGCATCGCCATCACCCAGTGGATATTGTATTTCTGACAGACCTCGAGCCCCTCGGCGTAGTCCATGCGGGCTTGGGCGTACTCGCCGTCCATGCGGGCGGTGTTGCCGATATTATTCAGCAGCGAGCCGATCAGCACTGGCTCGCCCAGCTCACGCGCAAGCTGCAGGCTGCGCTCGAAGTAAAAGCGCGCCTGGGCGTTCTTGCCGCGATAGTAGGCCACCACGCCGAGATTCTTCAGAATGTGGGCCACGCCGGTCAGATCGTGGAGGTCGGTGGCTAGATCCAGGCCCTCTTCGAGATACAGCTGAGCCTCGGCGTAGGTGCCCAGCTGCCAGCCAACCCGCCCGAGATTGGAGAGCGCGTTGACGATCCCCTGGCGATCTTCGACCACCCGCGCCAGCGCCAGGCTGGCCTTGAGCTGATCCTGGGCGGCATTGTAGTCGCTGAGCTGGAAGTAGGTCTCGCCAAGGTTGTTGAGCAGGCGGGCGCGCTCGTGCGTCTCGGCGTCCGCCGGAGTGAGCGCCAGGGCCTGCTCGAAAAAGGTGCGGGCCTCGCGGAAGGCACTGGTGCGCAGCGCCTGCTCGCCGGCCAGCGCGAGATAGTGGATCGACCTGGCCCGCGCCGGATCGGCGGGCTGGGCCTCGTCAACGGCCTGGCTCCAGTGGTGGGCCAGCAGCGGATAGAAGGGCGTGAGATCGGTCGCGCTGTGCTCGTACCACTCGGCGATGGCCGTGTGCAGCTCGCGGCGCTGGGCGAAGAGCAAAAAGCTGTAGGCCACCTCCTGGGTGATGGCGTGCTTGAAGGTGTACTGCAGCTCCAGGCTAGAGAGATCGCGCGGCGTGATGTCGAGACGCTGCAACACCTCAAGATAGGTGGCGAGATAGGGCTTATCGACATCGACCGGATAGACCGCCCCGAGCACCCGAAACGCAAACACCCGCCCGATCACGCTGGCGACCTTCAGGGCTAGCTGCTGCGGCGGCGACAGCTTATCGATTCGGCTGGCCACCACACCCTGAACCGTATCGGGGAAGGTGATCTGGCTCAGGTTAATGTTCGGCGCGACGTGGCACTCGCCAGCGGCGATCTGCAAAATGCCGCTGTCGCGCAGGGCATAGGCCAGCTCCTCGCTGAAAAACGGGTTGCCCTCGGCCTTGGTACGAATCAGCGCCTCGACCTCGGGCGGCAGATGATCGACGCCCAGGCTCTGGCTGACCAGCGCCAGAATCGCCGCGTCAGGCAGCGGCTGGAGGCGCAGATAGCGGCTGGCGGCCAGCGCGGCCAGCTCGCTGAAGGCCGCCGGGAGCGGCTCGGCCAGCGGGCGGGTGGCCAGCAGCAGCAGCGCCGCCGGGATCCGCCGCCCAACCTCCAGGGCCAGCGCCCAGGAGGCCGAGTCCATCCAGTGGGTGTCCTCCAGCAGCAGCACCAGCGGGCGGCTGGCGGCCAGATTGCCCAGAATCGCAATCAGCACAGCGCGGGTGTTCTCGGCCCGCAGCTGATCGGTCATCGGGCGGGTCAGTTCGGTGTCGGGCATGTCCAGCAGCAGCATGGCGCTGAGCAGCGGCGCATAGTCGCGCAGCTCGGGGCCAATCGCCCGGACGACCTGTTCGCGACGGAGGGCCGGATCGCTGCCAGGCTCCAGGCCCAGCAGCTCCTGAAACACATCGCGCCAGGAGTGATATAGCGTGCTCTGCTCGACGGCATCGCTGGCGCCGACGCCAACGGCTAGATCGAGCGCATAGGCCAGATCCTGCAGCTCTTCAACCAGGCGCGACTTGCCCAGCCCGGCCTCGCCCTCGATAATCCAGACGCCGCCGCGCCGCTGCTGCTGGAGGGAATCGAGGGCGGCGACCAGCACGGCGCGCTCCTCGGCGCGCCCAACGATCGGCCGGAGCGTCAGAGATTTGGGCTTGCGCAGCGCGGCGGTGGCCAGCAGCGGCCGATAGACCGCGACCACAGTGCTGCGGCCCTTGACCACAATATCGTCCAGCCGCTCAAAGCTGGCCCGCTCCTGGGAGGCCAGATAGGTCGCCTCATCGCACAGAATCGCCGGGCCGGGCGGGCTGATCTTGCTGGCCTGCATCAGCCGCGCCGCCAGATTGACGCTGGCGCCGATCAGGGTGTACTCGCGGCGGGTCGCCCCGCCGACGGTGCCACAGAACGCCCGCCCGCTGGTGATACCGATTGAGCACGGAAACGCATGCGCGATCAGCTGCTGCTGCATCTCCAGCGCGGCCAGCACACCCCGAGCGGCATCATCTTCGTGGGCGTGGGGCGGTAGGCCAAACGCTGCCACCAGCGCCAGCCCTTTATCATCAATGCTGACCTTATTCAGGCTGCCCTCGAAGCGATCCAGGGTCAGCTGGAACGCCTCGATCAGCGCCTGCAGGCTGGGCAGCTCGGTCTCAAGCCGCGCTTTATTCAGCTCCGGCAGCTGAATAAACAACACCGTCACCCGGCGCAGCTCCGAGAGATAGCTGGTCTGGCTGGCGGAACTGCGGTCGAGAACCACCTCGGGGATGTAGGCGCGGAGGGCGTTTTCGGCCTGAGCGGGCAGCGCGGCCAGCGCCAGCGGTGTGATCGGCACCGGCAGGCGCATGCTCAGCAGACGGTGATACTCGCTGCCTGCCAGCGGCGCGCTGGCGATGCTCGCGGCGATCAGGCTCCAGGCGACCGGGGCCAAAATAACGGCGCCCGGCAGAGCCAGCTGCTCGGCCTGGCTCACCCGCGCGAGGGCCGCGCCCAGCAGGACAAACTCCCGGCGGCCAGTGCCGCCAATCTGCACGGCGCTGAGCGGGCCGGTGCCAATCCCAATCCGCATCGTCAGCGCCAGCGCGCCAGCCTGATAGGCGTGGAGCGACGCCTGGATTGCCAGCCCACACTGGGCTGCCCGCAACGTGGCCTGGCGCAAATCCGCGCTGGGCTGGGCGGCGGAATCAGCGCCATCGGCGACCATCCAGACCGCCAGCAGCGCATCGCCGGCAAACTTCATAATATCGCCACCGTGGTCGGCGATCAGGGTGGTGAGCTGGCCGAAGTACTCGTTGAGCACTTGGCTGAGCATCTCCGCGTCGGCCAGCTCGCGCCTGGTCAGCTGCTCGGCCAGCGCGGTAAACCCGGTAATATCCACAAACAGCACCGCCGCCCGAAAGTGCTCAACCGGCGGCTGGGGCGGCGGAGCGGCGAGATGGCGGACGACAAGCTGTGGCACATAGCGAGTCAGATCAGCCAGCACAGCAGCGCTAGCAGGATTGGATGGCGTGGCGGAATGATCGGCAGGTTTAGGCATAGCAGTATGTATCCAGCAGGTGCAGAGTTGACCCAAATTGATTTCAGAATTCACAATACCACACATTTGCCCGCCCGGATGCCAGCAGATCGCACCAGCGCCGCACCATGGGATTACACGTGAAACCACCTTGGAAGGGGTTAACCGCAGGCGCGGGTTTCTGCTATGATCAATCGGTTTTCACCACAGCTAAGGAGATTCCTATGATTCGTGCGGGATTTGTCGTCGAAAACCCTCTCACCGGCTCGCGCACCGAGGTTATCGAGAGCGATGCCGAGACCAATGGGCAGGGCTGGCTGCTTGAGGTCACGTGTGTTCCCGATGCCAGGCCCGACATTGCCGAGCATCTGCACCTGAGCTGGACCGAAACCTTTGAGATTGTGAGCGGCAGCGCCCACTACAAGCTCGACGGCGCTCAGAAAACCCTCCAGGCCGGAGAATCATATACCGTGCTGCCCGGCCAGACCCACATCCATCCCTGGAACGCCGGGGCCAGCCCGCTGGTCTACCGCCAGCGCGACGTGTTTGGCCAGCCAAACGCCGCCGCCGTCCAGGACGTTCTCGGGGTGTTTGCCACCGTCGCCGGGCTGGCGCGGCTCGGCAAGGTCAATCAGCAAGGCTTGCCCAAAAACCCGCTGCAGCTGGCGGCGACCGCCAGAACCCTGGGGAAGTATGGCGGCTACGACACCCGGCTCCCCGTCGCGGTCCAGAACGTCCTGTCCGCCACCCTCGGGCGGCTGGCGGAGCGGCTCGGCTACCGCGGAGTCTATCCGCAGTATGTGAAGTAGCTGGGGGCGGGGCACATTAAATGCTACGGCGCCCAGAGCTATATCCGGGCGCCGTAGATTCAAGCAGCCTATTTAGCGATTTAGTGATGTTGCTGATCGTGTCCAGGCGGCGGTACGGCAGATCGCGAAAGGCGAAGGTAAACGGCCCGCCGTCCGCGGTCACCCGAACCTCGCTATCGAACTGCTGCCAGATATAGTCCTTCTCGCCCGCGCTGCTGCAGCCAGCCAGCGTGAGCAGCAGCCCAAGCAGGGCCGCCAAAACCCAGGTGTAGCGTTTCATCCAAAACTCCTTGCATTCCACACATTCAGGACTCTATACGCGCTGCGCCGATAGCTGGTTGCTGCGCCAGCCGCCACGAAACAACCCACTCACTGCTGAAAGGGTAGCACAACGGAGCGCAATGAGGGTAAAAGACAATCCGCCATCCAACCCAAAACCCCACGATTCAAGCAGAATCGTGGGGTTTGCAGCTAGAGCTGATCAGTCAAGTGGGTGCTGAGGGCTATTTGCCATACCACATCTTCAGATAGCCCTCCATCTCGTCGATCTCGGCCTGCTGGGTGGTGATAATGCTCTCAGAGAGCGCTTTGATCTCAGGGTGTTCGGCCTCGGCCAAGGCCTGCCGCGCCATCGAGATTGCGGCCTCGTGGTGCGGGATCATCATCTGGAGATACACGCGATCCTGATCGACGCTGCCGCCCATCATCTGGCCCATCGCGCCGTCACGCATCATCCCGGCGCCGCCCATCTGCTCCGCCATTGGGACGAGGGCGGCGGCGCTGGGATACCAGGCGCTGCGCCAGGCCCGCATCTGGTCGATCTCACGCTGCTGCCCGGTAATGATGCGCTGGGCCAGATCGCGCAGCTCCGGGCGGGCCGAGCTAGCAATCATATGCTCGGTCGACATGACCGCGCCCTCGTGGTGCATAATCATCTGGTCGAGGAAGCGCAGATCGAAGGGCTGGCTCAGGTCGCCGCCGACTTCGCCGCTCATCATCTCGCCCATCATCCCGCCGTTCATCATCTGGCCGTTCATCATCGCGCCGTTCATCATCCCGCCATTTGGCATCTGGCCGTTCATCATCGCGCCGTTCATCATCGCGCCGGTGTTGCCAAACGCGGTCGGGAACAGCCGCGGCCCCAGAGCGCCCAACCCCAGCGCCGTCACAACCATGACGGCCCCGGCAATCCCAATCCATCGTGTTTTCATCGTTATCTCCCCTGGCAGCTAGCAACCAATTACTACTAGTATCGATTTAGGTCTTTGAGAATGCCTAAAAATCACTCAAGAACCTCACTAGTGACTAGCTGCTAGCTGCTAGCTGCTAGCTGCTAGCTGCTAGCAACTAGCAACTGGCTCAGCCCAACACCTCGCGGGCCTGAATAAACTCTTCCCGGCTGATCTCGCCGCGCGCATAGCGCTGCTTGAGGATCTCCTCCGGGTTGATCGTGGCGCGGGGCGTCTGGGCGGCGAACGCCTTGCTCAGCCCCCAGACGATCAGCAGAATCACGCCGATCCAAAACAGCGCCATCACGACCATTCCCAGCCAGCCCATGCCGGCCATCATTCCGTATCCACCCATCATTGTGTGCCTCTTTTCGGCTGTGCCGCTGCGCCACTGCGCACCCGGCTGTCTGTATGCTTAGACTCTAACAGCCGGAGGTCAAGATTAGGTGTGCCCGATCATCAAGATTTGGTCAAGAAATGGTGGCGCTGGCAGCCTGAGGCTGGGCTGCGGAGAGATCCGGGAGGAGCGGCTCAGGCGGCGATGGGGAGCGTAAAGGAGAGCGTTGCGCCCAGGCCCAGGCCGGGGCTGCTGGCCCAGATTTGGCCAGCGTGGCCGGCGACCACCGCGCGAGCAATTGTCAGCCCGATCCCGCTGCCGCCGAGGGCCCGCGAGCGCGCTTTGTCGACCCGGTAGAAGCGCTCGAACAGATGCGGCAGCTGCTCGGGCGCAATGCCAATGCCCGTGTCGGCGACATAGAAGACGATCGCGCCCTCCTGCCGCGCTGCGCTCACCTCGACGCTGCCGCCAGCGGGGGTATAGCGCAGCGCATTGCCAAGCAGAT
>DAOTUS010000031.1:0-2074 GCA_034437415.1 Herpetosiphonaceae bacterium | reverse complement strand
GCATGGGCGTCGGGGGAGATCTCCAGCAGCGGCAGGATGCGGTCGGCAATCGCACCAAGGGGCTGGAGTTCAGCCGCACGCTTCCGCTCACGAGTCAGCGCACGAGGTCGCAAGGTGCGCGGCACCTGGCGGAGCAGGGTGACGCGATAGCGGCCTGCCTCGCGATCAAACAGCATGGCGAGTTGATCGCGATCCGCAGCCGTGAGGTGCTGGGTCAGCAGCGTACAGAGCCGCTTGTCTTCGGTGGTGAGCGCCGTGCTAATCAGCTGTTCCTGGAGGGTCGTGTAGCCCGGCAACACAATTTTGGCGCTGGCAAAGTGGCGCAGCAGCACACGCAGCAGATAGGGCATCTTGGGACTAACGCGAGCCGCCTGGAGCGCGATCTGGAGCGCCTGCTGGCGGTCGGCAGGTTGGCAGCGGCGGTAGCCGGTGAAGTCCAGAATGTGCTGGCGCTGCTGATGGAGCGTCCGGGGGTTGGGTATGCGAAAATCATCGGGCGCCACCCCGAGGTCGAGGTGATCGCTAATCCAGCGGAGATCGGGCAGCACCGCATCGCGGGTGACGGTAAAGAGCTGTTGCTTGGCCTTGAAGTAGCCCAGGAGGAGGATGAAAAACGCCTGGAGGGGTGGCTCCGTGAACGTCTCCATCAGCACCCGCTCGGCGGGTGTGGGAGAAAAGTAGCCCACGCGTTCCTCATCGGTGAACATGGGTCGGTCATAGAGCGCCGCGCGATCACGGGGATCGAGCAGGCGCAAGCGCTTGCTGGGGGACAGGGATTCGGGCATGCGAGTCCTTTCGTCGATCACGCCAGGTGCGTGTCCCCAGCGACCTGCGCAGTATACGTGATCAACGGGGCTGATACCTATCCTTATCGGCCCCGTTCGCGGCTCTGCTCCCCTTCAACGGTTCTGATAACGTGTTGCAAAATCGCATGTCATGTGCTATGCTGACGGGGCTGATAAGATGGATTCTAGAGGATACCGATGGAGATTATTACCACCTATCTCGATCATCTTGCCGCGCAGGGCCGTTCTCCAGCAACGGTTCGTGCTGTGCGCTCCGATTTGGGGCAGTTTGGTACTTGGTGGGAAACGACGTATCACCAACTCTGGATGGTGGCCGTGACCAGCGACCGCGATCTCCGCCACTGGCAGCGCAGTCGCCAGATCGATGATGGCGCAGCGCCAGCGACCATCAATCGGGCACTTTCCACCCTCCGCCGCTTCTGTGCCTGGGCTGTCCAACACGGTCACCTTGCGGATAATCCCTGCACAGAACTCAAGGATGTGGCGACCGCGTCGGTCGGACCACAAGCCCTTCCCGAGGTAGCCGTCGACGCGCTCTTGCGCGCCGCCCGTCAGCAGGATGATCCGCGCCGCAGCCGTGACGAGGCGCTGCTTGCCCTCCTCATTTATACGGGTGTCCGCGCGCAGGAAGCCTGTGATATCCAACTCCGCGATGTCGATCTTCGCGCGGGCACGCTCATAGTACGGAGCGGGAAAGGCCGCAAGGCCCGCCGCATTCCTCTGCATCCCGACGCGGTTCGCCTGCTTGATCGCTATCTGTCGCAGGTGCGCTGTTCGCAGAGCATGCCACCGCTCGGCAGTGACGATGAACGCACCGCGTTGCTGGTGCGGATCGATCCGGCCACGGCAGGCCGACCGCTGACGCCGGGGATCACGGCTCGCGGGGTGGGCAAAGTGGTGCAGCGGCTTGGGCACCGTGGCGCGCAGCTCCTCCGCGCCAGTGTGGCAAAACTCACCGATCTCCAGCGGATCGATGAACTCCTGCAGGCGGCGCAACGGCTCGATGCCGTCGCACCCCACCAGCTGCGGCACAGTTTGGCCCGGCGGCTGCTGACCCAAGGCGCCCAGCTCCCAGAGATCCAACGGATTCTTGGCCACAGTCGGCTCTCAACCACCGGGATGTATCTGACACCCAGCGAGGATGATCTACGGACGGCGATTGATCGCATGCACATCGGATGATGGCATGCGTTATAAAGGAGAATGCGATGACCCAGCAGGTAAGTATTCATGATCCGATGGTCACGGTCGAATCGGTCATTGACCAG
>DAOTUS010000030.1:0-13525 GCA_034437415.1 Herpetosiphonaceae bacterium | reverse complement strand
AACGCCGTGCTGCAGCTCCCCGGCCAGATTGCGCACCTCCAGGGTCAGGCTGGCGGTGCCGCTGTAGGTGCCGCTGCGGGTCAGGATGTTGGTCTGAATCGCGTTGACCGTCAGGGTCTGAAGATCGTCACCGGCAAATCTAATTGACTTTAAACACCCAACGCCTCCTGGAGTTGGAGGCGTCTCCAAAATAAGGTTGATGCGCATGGGCCCTTTTAGTGGTCTCCATGATGCCACAGGAGTTCCCTTCAAAAATAAGGTTGATGCGCATGGGGAATTTACTTTTAGTGCCCTGAAGCGCGAAACCCTGATACCCACTCATGGAACGCACGTCGGTCTGGATATAGTCCAGACCGACGTGCGTTGCGGCTGATCGGCGACTAATTGCGCAGCGCGAGCGGCAGATAGATCCGCTGCAGTGGAACGCCATCGTCATCGTTGATGGTTATACTGAGCGTCGTCGGCGGCGTGAGCGTGGCCCCACTGACCTGCTCCAGCACCAGCCTCAGACTCTCGTCCGCCTCCGCCACCTGATCGTCCAGCAGCTCCAGCGTCAGCGTCGCCGTGGTCTGGTAGGGCGCGAAGGTCACCAGCTGATCAACCGCGCCGTAGTCTTCTCCGGCCAGCGCCGAGCCGTCAATGCTGCGAATGCGGACGGTGGCGGTGAGCGCGGCCGGCTCGCTCAGCTGGATCGTCACCGTCAGCGGCGCGCTGCTCTCGCTGGCCACCAGCGTACTTTGGGCTAGCGCCACCAGCGGTTCCTGATACGTCACCACAACGGTGTGGGCACCACTCTCGGCCTGATTGCCACTCCCGTCGCGGGCCAGCGTCTGAACGCTATGGCTCCCTGGCGCGAGGTACAGGGTCAGGCTGTAGGCCCCGGTGGTGCGATCTAGCTCGGCCCGCCGGCCGTTGACCTCCACGGTGGCCACCGCCGAGTCATCGCTGACCGTGCCACCGACCAGCACCGCCGCCGTGGTCGCGGTGGCATAGGTCGCGGGATCGGGCGGGGTCAGCGTGACCGTCGGCGCAAGGGTGTCGGGCAGACTGGCGGCCACGCTGAGCATTCGGGTGTCGGCCACCCCGGATTCATCGGTGAGCGTGATTGCCACCGTGGTCGCTCCTGGCGCCAGGGTCAGCGGCACCGTCAGGGTGCGATAGCCGTCCAGCGTCAGGCTTTGCGCACTGGTGACGCCGCCAGCGCTGGCAACCTCCAGCGTCGCCGGGCCGCTGCCAACGACATCGACAATGACATCAAGCGGGGCGCTGCGGCTGCTGCCGCGCAGCTGGGCCTGCACCAGACTGGCCGCGCCGCGCTGGAGCATCGACGAGCTGCCGCCGATCACCGTCCCGTCAGCGGTCACGAAGGCCAGATCGAGCAGGCCGCGCCCGGTCATCCAGGCGGGAAGCACCGCGCTGAGCTGGACCGGCTGGCGACCGGGGGCCAGGGTCAGCGTCGGGGCGCCGACCAGGGGCACCAGGCCGCCCTGGAAGCGCAGCGTCGGGGTGACCACTACCGCGGTGTAGCTTTCCACATCCAGCGTCAGGGTCACGGTGGCGGCGGCGCTGCTGACCAGATCGGCGCGGTGGACCGTCACCTGCGGCCCATTGATATCCACCAGCACCGGCTGCCACACCCCATCGACCACCAGGTCAAAGGCGTAGCGCCCGCGCGGCTGGCTGGCCGGGATCGGAATAGCGAACGGCCAGCGCCCGGTCGGGGTCTGGTTGAGGTCGATGGCGCTGGTGCTGATCGCTCCGGTGGGCGTAATCAGGCGGGCCGACCAGATCAGGTCGCCGCCGAGGGCCGTCGGCCGCAGCAGCAGCGCCGCGCTGATCGGACGATTGATCACCAGTGCGCCGCTGAGGGTCATCCCGGCGCTCACCTGGAGCGTGTCAAGCTCGACCATAGCCCCAGGGCGCAGCACATTGAGCGGCTTGCTGTCGATGATCGGGGCATAGCGGGGTGCGTCGGCATCGCTGGTGGGGAGGGCGCTGAGCGCGACCGTGACCCGGCGGGCATTGGTGCTGGCAACCAGCGGGAAGCCGACCTGCTGGGTGGTGGACGGGGCCAGCGTGACGGTGCGGGTATATTCGGCGGAGTTGTAGCGCAGGGTCAGCAGGGCCGGGCCACCGATGCCCGCCGTCTCGGTCAGGGTGATGGTGGGGGTAAACCGCGCCCCCGCCTCGACCGCGGCCAATGGCACCGCCAGATCGAGCTCCGCTTTCCAGCTGGTCACCACCACTGGGAAGGAAACGCTCACACCGTCCAGGGTAACACCGGCCGCGTAGGTGCCGCCGGGCACGGTTTCCGGGATTCGCAGCATGGTGCTGACCGCAATCGGCTCAAGCGTCCGCACATTGACGGGAATGGTGGCGGTCTGCTCGAAGGCCGTCAGGGTCACCAGCTGCTGGCCGCGCTGCGTCGGTTGGAGCATGGCCAGCAGCCGCACCACCTGGTTCGGCTGCACGGCGGTGACGGGCTGAAACGCGCGGTACTCCACCGTCAGACCCCACGAGTCGACCTGCCCAACCCCTCCATCGGGCGATCGATCGCGGACCCGCAGCTGCCACACGCCTTCGAGCAACTGGCCGTTGAAGCGATTGAGGCTGTTATATGAGCGGTACGTGCCAGAATACGGCGGATTGCCATTCCCTATACTATTATATGCCTGGTCATCAAAGGTGGTCCCCCACAGATTTGCGCCGTAGGGATCGCGATCCAGCAGCCGAACCTCCGTGCCCTGGGGCGAGATCAGGTCGATCTGGAGATCGCTAATCTGGCTGTGGGTGATGTTAACCCGCACATTGATATCGGTGATCGGCCCAAACGTGGCCACGTCGAGCGGGATCAGAACCCCCGCCTCAGTATTGTCGGGGATTGCGGTCTGTCGCGCCGTAGAAGCGGACATGGTAGCCGTATTCGCATCGATGCCAATCCCAGCGTTCAGCAGCGTGACCTTGGCCGGCCCCGGCACCTGGATGACGCGCGGGAACGTCTGTTGGAAGGTCAGATCGCCGCTGGCCACGAGGGTGGGCGACCAGTCACCAACCAGCGTCTCTGGCACCGCGATACTCAGGGTTTCGGTCAGCGCGGCGCTGGGGGCGAGCACGCGATCCACCGGCGGGCCAGCGCCCAGTTGCAGGCGGACGGCGGCGCGGACACGGCTGGTGTTGGAGAGAGCCACGGTCGCGGTGAACGGGATGCCCAGGACGGCCGTGCGGGCACTATCAAACACCTGCAGCTGCACGGTCGGGGTCATCACGCGGGCCATCGCGCTGGCCTGCTCACCGGTCGGTGTGCTCACCACATAGCTGTGAAACCCGACGCTCGGCTGGAGCTGGCGGGTAAAGCGCGCGCTGGCCCCCGGCACCAGGTCGGGCAGCACAATCGGCGGCAGCGCCACCCCGTTATCGCTGATCGCCAGGGTCACCCCGGTCTGAGCGCTGACGTTGCGCACCTGGCCGACGAGACTCACCTGGTCGCCGAGGCGGATTGTGGCTGCCGTTGTGTCCAGGGTCACCGTGTAGCTGTCGCTGGCGATAAAGAACGGATAGCTGGCCTCGGCCAGAATCTGACGATCGGGGGTGAGGGCGGCGGTGCGCTGGGGGCCAAACAGGGTCGTGTGCAGCTCCAGCGGGCCCCGCGCCGCGACGTCCGCCATTAGCGAGGGGTCGGTGAGCGCCAGGGTGAGGGTCTGCGGGGCTGTCCCGCTGATCGGCACAAATTCCTCGCGGATCACCCCATTGACACTCAGCGCCTGGATCCCCGCTCCATAGTTGCTATGGGTCAGGAGCAGGGGGGTCGGATCGATCCACGGCTGAATAAACATTCCATCAGCGCTATATTGGCTGTAAAGCAGCCCATCATTGTAGATCGGCTCGAGCGCTTTCGTGGTCAGATCGTAGCGATACATCTGTTGACTCAGCCAGGGCTGAATGAGGGCGAACTGCATGGCCGGATCAACAATCAGGCTGGCGGAGTAGGCACAGATGCTGTTCTTCGGCCGATAACAGGTATTAAGCAGGGTTGTGACGGCACGGGAGCCGAGATCAATCCGCCGAATGGTATTTTCATCCATGAACATGGCCGAGCCATCATCTGGGGCAATGTTAATTGCCCCGGCATACTTAATCCGGGCTGCGGCGCCAACGCCATCCAGAACCGAACTATAGGCTAACTGCCCAGCGATCGTGGTGACGCCCCAGGTCGCCAGATCAATCCGCCGGATGATGCTGCCGCCAATCGACAGGGCAAAGCTCCCATCATGGCTGATGGCCAGGGTGTCATCATCACAAAAGATCGCCGCGCTGCCGACGCCATCGACAATCGTGGTGCTGTAACAGTACCTAGGTGCTTGCCCGGCCACCGTCGTCACCGCCAGCGTGGTCAGATCGAGGCGGCGCAGATAGCTGCGCTGGTCAAAGAACAGGGCGAAACTGCCGGTGGGATCGACCACGATCGCTCCGGTTTCTTCGCACATCCGGGCGGCGCTGCCAATTCCATCCACCTTTGGGCACTGGCGCGTGCCGTTGCCGGCCAGCACCTCCACCTGGCCGGTATCGCGGTCAAAGCGCTTGATGGTGTAGTCGCTATAGACCAGCACCTGTCGCCCATCGGGCGTCGCGGCGGCGGTCGCGGTATAGCCAAAGCGCGCATCCAGTGCCGGCCCATTGCGCGTCACCGTCGGGCAGGTCGTGTTATAGCAGCTCGATGACGTAGTTTCGCCCACGAGCGGGCTTGTCGCATAGGTCGTGAGATCCAGCGTATGGATTCGATTGTTGGCGACCACCAGGGCCTGGCTGCCAGCGCTCGGCAGCGCCAGCGCGGCCACGCCCCCAGGCGCGAAGGCCGGGTTGAGCGGGGTCGTGACCGTGTAGGCGCTGGTGGTCAGGTCCAGCCGCCGGAGCCTTGTGTTACCAGCCATCAGCGCGAAGGTTGCGCTTGAATCAATCGCAATCTCCCGGAGGTCGTAAAAACGGGCGGCGCTGCCGATTCCATCGCTTGTCCCATTGTCATAAGGGTTACCAGCAACCGTGGCCACGGCGGCGGTGCTCAGGTCGATGCGCCGGATGGTATCGCGGTCAACCATCAGGGCGGCACTCTGATCGGGCGTGATCGCGATACCCCTGAGGTCGGAAAACCGCGCCGCAGCGCCAATCCCATCAACTGATCCCATAGATGTGTTAGATCCCGCCAGGGTTGAGACGGCATTGGTGGCGAAATCGAGGCGGCGCAGCGTGAAGAGATCGGTGATGAGGGCAAAGGTGCCGTCAGGGCTGAGCGCGAGCGAATTCGGGTACGTAAATCGGGCATTGCTGCCGATCCCGTCGTTGTTCAATTGATAGGTGCTGATGGCGGGCACATCCGGGTTGCCCACCTGGCTGGCTGGGCGTGTGACGCCGCAGCCGCTGAAACAACGGTTATTTCCGGCGAGGGTGGTGACCTGGCGAGTTGTAAGATCAAGGCGTCGGATACGGTTTTGGTCCAGTACGTAGACAAACTGGTCATCTGGGCTGATCGCCACATCCTTGAGATTGATAAAATCGATCTCGGTGGCAAAGCCATCAGGCGTGTTTGCCACGTTGCTGATATACCTCGCGCTACGATAGATGCCCGCAATCGTAGTCAGCTCGCCGGTGCGCAGATCGAGCTGGCGCAGCAGATTGTTGCCGGTGTCGGCCACAATCGCAAAGCTGCCATCGTGGCTCAGCGCAATGCTGCGCCCGGACGACAGGTGCGCCCGGCTGCCGATCCCATCCGAGACATTGGTCGTGCCCGCCAGCAAGGTCAGACGATCAGCGGTCAGCGGTTTTTTAATCTGCACCCGCAGCCACGACCCCGCCAGATCGCCGTCGGGGGTGATGCTGGTGGTGATACTGACGATCTGCGTGGGGTCGTACTGATCCTGGTCGGTCACGCTCACGAGATCGGCGGCGATCCCCGGCACCGTCACCGGGACGCTGCCCGCCCAGGTTTTACCGTACTGGTCGACCAGGCGATAGATCAGCCGATATGCGCCCGCCGCCTGGTTGCCCGGCAACGGTATGTCCCAGCGTGCCGCGACGGGGAGATTGCGCCGCTGCGTGTGGCCCAGCGTCCCGGCAACCACGCGGCTTGCCAGGAGTGTATTGCCGTGGTCGGTATCGACGAGGCGGATCGTGCCACTGTAGGTCGTGCCCCCCACCCCAATATTGGTCACGGTAAAAGGGAGGGTGGTGGCCGTTGGTGGGAGCGTACTGCTGACCGCCAGCACCGGCGGCAGCCCCGGCGGGAGCACCACCGCCGCGTGGGCGAGCACCCGGCTGGTCGCGTTTTCAGTCAGCTTCAGGCGCAGCGGCGTGTTCAGCAGCGCCGCCGTCACGGGCAGTCTCAGCGTCACGCTCAGCGGCTGGTTGGGCTGGAGCGCGAACGCCTGGTCGGGAACCCTCGCGCTGGATTCGCTCAGGCGGACAACCAGGGCGCTGGTCAGGTTGGGGGTTGGGGTGATCGTCACGCTGATCGTTGCGGTGTCGCCCACCCAGTAGGTGTCGGCATCCCGGTTGACCGTCAGCGCCGCCAGCGAGGCGTAGCTAAACGGGCTATCGACCTGATAGAGTCCCGCAGGCTGTCCATTGATCCCCAGGCGATGCAGCCCCGGCGACTGCGAGGCGGGCAGCGTGATCGGCACGTTCCGCTCCGCGCCGGGGGCCAGCGGTGGATCGAGGGGCACGTTCACGGTTTGGGCCGCCAGCTCCGGGAACTGGCGCCAGTCGTTGTAGTGGGCCTGATAGCGCCAGGTGTCCCCGGTGGCGCCGGCTGCCACATCGGAGACCACGCTGATGCTGGTCAGCGGGGCCGACCCAGGATTGTCAAGCGCTAGTTCCAGGCTGATCGGCTGGCCCGGCGCGGCACTGCCGTCAATGGCAGTGCTGGTGGCCTCGGCCCAGGTCGCCAGAAACAGCGAGCGGGCAAAGGGCAGATCATCCTTCGTCTGCATGCCGTTGATCACGGCAAAATCCGGGTACAGGCTCATCGCCACCACCCGCCCGGCCCCAAACGGATACTCGATCATCGCGGGCATCTGGTTACCCGTGCGCCGGTTGAGCAGCACCGTGGCGTTGGCCGGATAGGAGGTAAAGCTGCCATCGAGCTGCAGGTCGGGCCGATCGCGGTTGATCCCCGCGAGCAACGGCGAGCGGCCAAGCACATTGACCGACTCCTCGCGGCAGAGAATATCCTCCTCAAAGCCCAGGCCGCGCACCGCGCCGCCGGGCAGCAGCGCCCAGTCGTCGCCGTAGGCCTGCGCCAGCACAATCAGGGTGCCGCCGCTGCGGGTAAAGGTCTCCAGCCAGGCGGTAATCGAGAGATCTTGCCGATAAGCGTTCAGGGCGCTGGAGGGCACAATCAGCGTGTGCGGCGCCCGCAGCGGAGCCGTGGTCTGCGGATCGACCAGCTTGGCGGGCACGCCGACAAAGCTCAGCGTCGAGGCGGCCCAGTCGGAGAGGCCCGCGTTGAGAATGCCCACGCCAGGCGTGGCCGTCAGCAGTCGCTCGATCTGGAGCACCTCGCTGTTGATGCGGGTGCGCCGCCCCTGCTCGCCAAGCGGCTTCAGGAGCGCTTCGTAGGCGGTGCGGGCGTTCAACAGCGGTGCCTGGATGGCCTCCAGCTGCTGGCCGGGGGCCGACGTGCGCCAGGCCGTAATCGCCGGGTCGTTATCGATTACGCCCTGCCAGTAGGCCCGAATCGCCGCCTCGGGTGTGGGAATCCCGTCGCGCAGCCCCTGGAGGATTTCGATCTCCTGCGCAATGTCGACATCAACCAGCTGCCCCGTGGCCGCCTGGTAGCGCTGGTTGGTCGCCGGATCCTCCAGCAAGCCCAGCAACGGCGGCAGCGTGTGCCGATAGGTCAGCATGGCCGCCACATAGCGAAAATAGGCCAGCGCGGCGGGAGTCGTGCCCGCAGCGGCCAGGCGGATGCGCGGCTCAAGTGCACTCATCACCTGCTGGGTCCAGGCCGGCGAGCCGGACTCCAGGGTGGCGTCGGCGACCAGCGACTCCAGGTAGGCGTTGGCCTGGGCGGAATCCGGGAACGTGCGCGGTGCCACATAGTCATCCGGCGAGCCGTTCGGAAAACGGCGCTCCCCATTACTCCTGGGGCCACCATTATTCCTGGGGCCGCCATTGCTGGGGCCGCCGGGAATACCTGCGGGGCGGCCCCCATTCGCGCAATCCTGCTCGGGATTGATCGGCTCGGTCGCGGTTTCGCCCGTCGGGTTGCCGTTGGCATCGACGTAGGTCACGCGGTTGATAATGAACTCGCGGTTGAGCGCAATTCCATACATCGGGCTGGTAAACAGCCCATGATTGGCAAAGTCGGCCATCTGGCGGTCATATTTTTCAAGCGGACGCTCGCGCATGAGCGCGAAGGGGTTGCGAAAGGGAGTGGCATTCATCTGGTCGGTCCAGATCTCGACAATCGCAAATTGTTTCCACTTAAAGTCCGGGTCTTTGCTGCGCCCGGTGTTATCGCCGCCACCATCCTCGACCTGGATGGTCGGGTCCACCCACAGGGTGTCGGGGATCCCGTCGGGCTTGCGGGTGTCGCCACGGGGATTGGCCTGATACGCTACATTTTCGGCGGTGGCGTCGGGATCCATCGGCGGCGGCGGCGTTGAACTGCCCCCGGCAGGATTGAGGATACAATTTTTCTTGTGCCACTCGGGGCGCTCCGAGTCTGGGTTGGTTCTTTGGCGCTCTTCCTCGTAGACCTTGGACGAGCGGCAATCAAAGCCAACCCCACCAATGTATTTGAGATTCAGACTACCGGTGACCAGGGTGGTCATACCCGGCAGATAGGTGTTGATGGGGGCCAACGCCGGGTAAGAGCCATGATACAGATGATCATCTGGATCCCGTCCCACCGAGGGGTCAATATACGATTGCCCGTGGGCATCAGTCCCTGACCGTTTCCCATCATCAAAATAGATTTGGGAGCGGCGTTCGGTCGTTGACGGCACCCCAATGGTGCTGTTCTGGGTGCCTGGCATGTTTAACAACGCCGTCTGATCCGAAACTTCATCGGCGAACAGGCTCCCAGATGTTTTCGTGCCCGGACTATAGAGGGTCGGGACCGGGTCAGACCACTCGCTCACAAAGGTGGTAAAGATCTGATTGGTTATTTTATTGATCGCGGCCAGCATCCAGTGCGGCCGTGAGGCGATGATGATCCCACCCTTGACGACCATATTCGCGTTTTGCATGGCCGTGCCAAAGGCGGTATTCCGCATCTCCGTGGGGAAATTAAGCCCCCGTCGCTCATCGGGGACATCGAGAATGCTCGGGAAGGCGACTCGTGAGGAGGCTGAGTTCAGCATCATCTCCAGCATAACCAGCTGGGCCACGTTGCCGCCCTGGCTGTGGCCGGTGAACCAGATCTTCTTGCCCCCAGCCCCCGCCGCAGGCAGCCGTTGCGCCGCGCCCAGCAGGGCGATCTTGACCATGCGATTGTAATCGGCATTAATGTCCGACTCGCTGGCACCATTCTCAAAGAGATCGTTGATATCTTCATTTGCCACGCCAAAATTTCCGCCAACGGTGGAGCCGGCCACCTGGACGACATACTCGTTGGCAGCGTTCAGGTTGCGATAAAACTTAATCTGCGCACCCTCGGCATTGCGCCAATAATAGCTGTCATAGGTGATCTGGTTGGTGAAATCGCGCACGGTTTGCAACACCGGCTCATAGATCGTCGTGGGTTCGATCCACAGGATATCGCATTTCCCATCGCCGGAGTCGGAGCCGTTGTCGGTATCGATCGCGCCGATTTTGGTGTACGGGCCGTCGCGGAGCGGCGCCGGGCTCGCGCCAGCCGCCACCGCCACTGGGGCCGGGGGCGCGGCAGCGAGCGGGAAAATCAGCGACACGAGCAGGATTAGATGGAGCAGGCGGTGGGGCAACGAGCGCATAGGTGGCCTCCCGATAGTCAGAATAGCGGCACTCTGGCAGCGCCATCGGTACGAAGAATAGGGATCCGAATCGGTGGTTCGTGGGATTAACGTTTCGTCAGGGTTATTGGATGGGTAGTGCTGGATCATGGATAAAATCAGCATAGCACGGCTAATGATGCTCCACCATGCCATGGTCAGTCCATTACACTTTAGCCCACTCCAATCAGCAATATCGCTGGAATCACCACCCCCACAGACGCGTTGAAATGAGAATCACGCCGCCGTTTGGCGCAATAATCCCAGCGGAAATGGGGTGCGGGCGGGCGCTTACGAGGTTGGGGGCAGTGGTGGTGGGTTGAGGATCGCCAGGCTCGTTTTTTTTGCTAAAAAAAGGCCCGCGTCGGCCGTCGCTGGCAGTTGCTGGCGTTGGAATTCAAGCGCCTGGCGGGCCCGTGCCCATGCCTGCGTTGCGGCTTCGAACTGGCCCGCACCCGCGAGCGCCTGGGCATGGGCCGCCCAGATTTGCGGGGACGCCAGGAGGCCAAGCGGCTGGTTTTCCAGCAGCGCAATCGCCCGCGCACTGGCCGTCAAGGCCGCCGGGCCGCGCCCAAGCTGGCGCAGATAGTCGCTGGCCCGCCCCAGCGCTTCGGCCTGGGAGATCGGGAGTTCCTGGCGGGCAAAGCTGACCTGGGCACGTTCACAATGGTGCAGCGCCTTCGCCAACCGCCCCTGGGCCGCATACCGATCGGCCCACAGCAGCCGGACAACGGGCAGAATGGTTCGGAAACGATGGCGTAGGATCCGCGCAAGCATCCCGTCCAGCCGCGCCTGGGCGGCGCTCACGGCACCCTGCTGCTGCAAACTAACCACCTGCCAGTAATCCAGGCTGATCGCATCAAAGCTACTGAGCGTGCCGCTGTGTTCGATCTGACCAAAGTAATCGTTGGCCGCAGCGTACTGACCACAGGCAATCATCAGCATGCCGTCCATCCACCAGGGATCGGTCGCGTCGATGTCAAGCTCGCGGTTGATGTCGCCGGTGATCTCGCCCCAGTGCGCCGCCTGTTGAAAATCCCCCAGCGCGTAGGCGCTCTGGCTGCGATACTTGGCGGCCTCGCGGCGGAGCCACAGCCAGGTCGGGTTGAGCAGCTTCCAGACGCGGGCCAGCCGTCGCTCCGCCTCGCTGTAGCGCTCGCTACTGTACAGGGCGAAACTCAAGGTAATGCGCGCCTCGGCCAGCCCATACGGCGAGCCATGCCGCTGCATCAGCTTGATCAGGGCGGTGCTGGCGGCAATGCTGCGTTTGAAGTCGCCAGCGCTGCTCGCCAGCGAGACCATGACGCGATAGTAGCGCGTCCGCAGCGTCAACGGGGCGCCAGCCGGCGGGCGGGCCATCTGCTGGAAGTGCGCCCAGATGTGGCGATCGCTATCCTGGTACCAGGCCAGAATCAGCGTGCCCAGCTTGAAACGCCAGCGATCAAGCAGCGCGACCGTGCGCGGCGGCGCCGCATTCAGGGGCGCCGCCATGAGCAGCGCCTGGGACTCGGCAAAGCGCCCGATAATCCGGTAGGCCTCGAACTGTACGAGCGCGTAGCGCCACTGGCGGCCGGCGGTGGTATCGAGCGTCCCTGGGACTCGCGCGAGCGCTTCGCTCGCGCGATTGATCACCAGTAAACATTCGATTTCGGCCAGGACTGCGTCATGATAGCGCGGGCTATCATCGACCTGGCGCGCCCATTCCTGGGCGCGCCGCCACCAGGTGAGCGCCTGATTGGTGTGCTGCGTGTGTTCCAGTTGGAGCGCCATCTCACGGCTATAGCGCCACTGCGCAGCGGGATCACGCCGGTTTTCCGCACAGCGGTAGGCCAGCTCCCACTCCTGATGGGCTACCGCATAGGCCTCAACGGCCTGAGTTCCAGCCGCCCACTCCGCCGCCGGAACCAGGAGCTGAAGATGGTCACGCACGCTGTCGTGCACCGCAAGATGGTCGTTGGTCTGGGTGACAATGTGCTGCTGAATTAGGCGCTCCAGGGCCGGTCCATGCCGCAACGGCTGCACAAATGGATGATCGTGCCGCAGCGGGCCATCCCACCAGCTCAACCAGATCAGGACGGCGCGCTCGCTGGCTGCAAACGTCCTTAAACTATCGTGCAGCAGCCGCCGAGCGGTTTCAGGCATGATCCGCGAAACTGGCGTCGGGGCATCGATCAGCGCCAGCAGGGCCGGTATGCCGTGGCTCAGGCGGTAGATGTCGGCCCACTCGGCATCGCTGGTTGGGCGCCACGTCTGGGTATAGAAGGTCCGGGCAGCGCCCTCGTCAAGCCCGTGCAGCAGTAGCGTGGTGTCCAGCTGCGTGGGGAGCGTGCGCCCGCTGAGCAGCAGGCGCGAGCAGCGCCACCCCTGCGCGATCTGCGCGAGAAAGGTGCCCCAGTCCGGCTGCTCGCCGCCCAGCTGGACGTTATCAAGCACCACCAGAATCGGCAGCTGATCGAGGGCCTGATTGAGCCAGGCGATCTGTTCCGCCGTCGACTGCTGGACATCGGGATACGGCTCGCTGGCCACACCCAGCGCCGCCAACTGCTGATGGATCGCCCCAATTGCGTGGGCGGTGCGGTCCGGCGCTGAGCCACTGGCCTGATACCAGATAATATTCCAGCCCGCCCGCGCCCACTGCGCCGCCAGGGTTGCGATCAGGGTACTTTTGCCCACCCCGCTAAATCCGGTAATTCCGGCACTGGTCGACGTGCTGAGATAGACGGTGAGCGTCGCCAGCTCGCCCTCGCGGCCTACAAAATCGGTGCGGCAGTACGCCTGCCAGGCCGGGCGGAAGGCTGGCTCAATCTGGCCCAGCTGGTCAACCAGGTGGTGGTAGGCCTGCTGGAGATAGCGAGAAATTTGGCGACTGCTCCAGGCGGAGTCGTGGGCAATGGTCTGGATCGTCTGGCCCAGCTGGATATGGCGGGCGAGTACATCTGGCGGGCCATGGATCGCCTCAATCGCGGCATCACTCGCCTGAATGGCGCGCGGCAGAGCGGCGGCGATCTGTTGGCCACGCTCCGCCGGATCGGGAACGGCGGACAGCAGGTGCTGCACGTCAGGCAGACACCCAAGCGCAAAGGTTGTTTTACGCTGCCAGGTCGCGACAATGCGCCTACCATCCAGCGAGGTGGGTGTGTCCCGCCGGGCCGGTACGTTGGCCCGCGATGGCGCCCATAGCCCCGCGATGCCGTGGGTTTCCCAGGTCTGCACGAGGCGGTACAGGGTGGCCTGGGAAAGATTCGCCGGTTGAAGGAGGCTTTTGATCGGCTGGCGATCAACGAAAAAGTGCCGCAACAGGAGAATAGTCCGTTGAACACGCAGCGCCATATCGGGAAATCGTCGCGCAAGCGAGGCCGATGTGTAGGGTGGAAACGGAATCTGAGCAGGCATACGCAGTCTGTCTCAATGGTACATGTCAATCAGCGATAGTGTGGGGTCCAGGGCAATTGCATCTAAATTTATTGTGTCCATTTTTGAGCAAAAAAGCCCAATGCTGGGCGATCAAGTACGTATCTTTAGCATGAATGAGCGCTACTGTTCCCGTTTTTTTTGGTTTT
>DAOTUS010000029.1:0-8229 GCA_034437415.1 Herpetosiphonaceae bacterium | reverse complement strand
TGAGTGAGTGAGTGAGTGAGTGAGTGAGTGAGTGAGTGAGTGAGTGAGTGAGTGAGTGAGTGAGTGAGTGAGTGAGTGAGTGAGTGAGTGAGTGAGTGAGTGAGTGAGTGAGTGAGTGTTTTTCATAGTAATGATGCTCCTCAGTGGGTGCCCGGCTGGGTATCGTGATATCCAGCCGGGCCACAGATTAGACCTCGATTGCGCTGGCCGCTGGCTTCTCGCCGATGAATTTGGCGCTCCACACCTGCGGGTTGGCCCGGCGCACGAGCCACTGTAGCGCCGCCCTGGTGAGATCCTTGCCAAACCAGCGCACCGAGCGCAGCGCCCGTGGCAGCACCTCGGTGAGCACTCCAACAATCTGGCTCTCCTCGTACACCAGCCGATCGCGCACCCCAACATTGACCAGACCAGCCGCGCTCAGGCCGCGCAGGTAGGCCGCCTCTGAGATCGCGCCGCCGACACAGGCTGCGTACAGCGGGGCGCTTTTGCGCACAATCCACGGCAGCCGATCAACCACAATATCATCGAGGCTAATCCGTCCGCCAGGCTTGAGAACCCGCGCCACCTCCTGAAACACGCGCTCCTTCTCGGGGGAGAGATTGACGACGCAGTTGGAGATCACCCAGTTAACCGAGGCTGACTCGACCGGCAGCGACTCGATCAGGCCCTGGCGAACTTCAACCGTGGTGTAGCCCGCCTGGGCGGCGTGGGCGCGGGCTCTGGTCACCATCGCGTCGGTCATATCGATCCCGATCACGCGCCCGGCTGGCCCGACCTGCGCGGCGGCCAGGAGCAGATCGAACCCGGCGCCGCAGCCAAGATCGAGCACGGTGTCGCCGGGTTGGACTGCGCTGAAGGCCAGCGGGTTGCCACAGCCAAACGAGGCGGCGACGGCGCTGGCGGGCACGGCCGCGACATCGGCGGGGCTGTAGGTGGCAAACTGGGCCCCGCCGGTGTGGGCGACCAGTTTGGCCTGGTCGCGGTCGGTGACGGCGGTGGTGTAGGCCTCGGCGACCTGCTGGCGAACGGTTTTAGCGGTGCTCATTGGGGGTTCTCCATCCTATAAGTTAGAATAATTCGACATTTGGCAAATTGACGAAATGATTGACCAAAAAAAAGATGCCGCTGGCGGCAGCCTTAATCCTCCGGCTCGGGCGGGCAGCAGATCGTCAGGTAGCCGACGAACTCGTTGGCCAGGCTGAGCATGGCGGTGCGGTTGGGCTGATAGTGCACCTCTTTGCCACTGCGCCACGCCACCAGAATCCCGGCCCGCTTGAGCACAGCCAAATGCTCGGAGGCGGTTGAGGGGCTGATCTCAACGGCGGCGGCGACCTCGCCGACGGTCAGGTGCGGCTGGGCCATAAATAAAAAGAGGATGCGCTGGCGGGTTTCGCTGGCCAGGGCGCGTAGGAAGGCTTGGAGCGGCTCGGCGATTGGTCGTGTGTCGGGCATAATTACCTAACGTTGTTTGGCGAAATGTCGATATATGAAGTATACAGGCTGGTGGCACTGATGTCAAGGGAAGCGTGAGCGGCGCTTGGGCGCTGAAAGGCGCCCGGCGCCGCTCACTGGGAACCCAACATCCTTACTTAGCGCACCACCTGCGGCAGATACTGCTGATAGGCGTTTAGATTCTGGCGAAACGCAGCCACGGTGGCGGCGGTGTTGTCCAGCGCCAGCGCCTCGTAGGCCGGCTCGGGCACGTTGACCTGGGTGCCGGTTGGCATCCCGTTGTACAGCACATTCGGGTTGCCGAAGTGGCGCACCCGCGGGCAGGATGGCGAGCAGTTGTAGGCCATCACGGTGCGAAACTGCCCCGGAACCCGATAGCCGTAGGCGTAGGGAAAGACCGAGCCGGTGGCATTCTGGCGGTCGTGGGCCAGGCCCATATTGTGGCCAAGCTCGTGGGCGAACGAGTTCTGCGGCGCGGCGGCACACGAAGAGTTGACCACGCTGAACCCGTTGACCTCAAAGCTCGGGCTCAAGGTGGTCATGTGCCAGGCCAGACCGCATAGGCTGCCAGGATAGCCCACCAGCATCGCGACCAGGTCGGCGTGGTAGGTGTCGCGCAGGCTATGGATCTCCTCCATCACGCCGACGGGATCGTTGGCCGAGCCTTGTTTCCCGGTCAGCAGATATAGGTCGGTGTACATATCCTGCTCGGTGTAAGCGATCTCGCCTTTGTGGACGAGCTGCACCCGCTGGGCGACGTTGCTGTTGACGTAGGCGGCATTGGTGTCGGCCACCGCCAGATCGGCCAGCGCGCTGATGGCCGCGAGGCCGCCAGCTGCGGTGCGCGCCGCTGGAGTCCACACCACCAGCACATCGATGGTTGCGGCGCTGGGCGTCTGCGCCGCAGCGACCGGGGGCAGCCGCCGGGCGCTCGCCGGCGGGACCAGCGGCTCAAGATCGATCTGCTCGACGGTTTGGTCGAGCAGATCGATGCGGTAGCGCTGATCGCCGACCATACGCACGGTGTAGAAATCAGCGCCAGCCGCAATCCCGGCCGCCAGCACTCCATCCTCGACGGAGATGGTGATCTCACTCTCGGCCACGCCTGCCAGCCTCCCAACCCAGGTGAAGCGACCGGGGGCCAGCGCGGTCGAATCCTGGCGGATCGCGGTGTAGGTGACGTCGTCGAAAAGGTTAAGGGTCAGCTGGTCGGCCAGACGCTGGCTATCCGCGCTGACGATCAGGCCCAGGTCAACTTCAACATAGCGCGAGCGCACGGCGTCGGCGGGCTGGCGCTGCGGCGGGGTGGCGGGGGCGGACGCCGGGGTGAACAGACCTGACTGAGCGCGCCCAGCAGCCTGAGCGCTGGCCAACAGGACACTCAGCAGCATGATCAAGAGCAAGGCGACTCGGTGGTGCATAGCGATTCTCCAGTCAGCAGGGTTCACCGCAGCCCTGAGTGAGAATTAACCGCATCCTCCGGCGACAGGAGCGGGTCGTTGAGCGCCGGCAGCTGAATGCTGAAATTATAGATCAAAGGCGCTACTGGTGCTCCGAAAGGGCAGCGTGAAGATCGCTTCACCAGCAGCCGCCAAATCGGTATGCGCCAGGCGTGAGCGAGCACCGCCAGCGCACAAGGCCGCCGATCTGACCGGCCCAGCGTGAGCACTGCTCCTCGCGGATGGCGCTATAATAGGCCGTGACGGTCCAGCCACAGACCGCCTATTCTTGTATGCGAGTAAGGATCAACTATGACCTATCTACCCCTGGCAACCTTGATCACCACTGAGCAGGATCGGGTGTGTGAGCATCTCGCAACGTTGACCACACAGATGACCGGAACAATTTATGCCGCGATGTCCCCAACGCAGCGCGACCAGATGGCCAAAAGAGTTGTCGAAAATGTGATCGCCGATTTTGCGGGCACTCAGCCGATCGAAGTGTTTGCCCAACAGATGACCCGCACGCGCGTCCATGACCCCGAGTATACCCCCGAGTCGATTCAGCAGATCATCGGCGCTATCGCGACAGCGCTGTTTGCGGTCGTTGACGGCGCCTATCCGCCTGAACACCCCGAGCGTGAGGCGACCCGCGACGCGGTGCATGACCTAATTCTGCGCGATAGCACCACCTGCTACATCACGTTCGCCGCCGATCGCCAGGAGTCGCTCCAGTCGAGCATGGCCGAGCAGTCGCACCTGCTGACGGTGCTGCGGGCCGTGTCGACACCGATTATCCCGGTGTACGATGGCGTGCTGGTGGTGCCGCTGGTTGGGCAGATGGATGAGGATCGCGCCCAGAGTCTGATGGAGGATCTGCTGACTGCGATTGGCCAGTGGCAGGCCGAGCATGTGATTATTGATATCACCGGGGTGCCTGTGGTGGATACCGCGATCGCCAATCATCTCCTGCAGACCACCAAAGCCGTGACGCTGCTGGGCGCCCAGACCATCGTGGTGGGCATTGGCGCCGATGTCGCCCAGACCCTCGTCAGCCTTGGGCTTGACCTGCGCCATATGACAATCCAGGCCAATCTCGAGGCCGGCATTCAAACCGCGCTGGAGGTGCGCGGCCTGGGGATCCGGCCGCTCACAGCTCGGAATTAGCGGATCGCCTGGATTGCGTTCCGCTGGCAGAGCCGGTCGAAGCCCAATATTTTAGCTTCGATCGGCTCTGCCAACGCAGCACCAGCGCATTATCAAGGCGAAGTCACGCTCAGGGCAGCGCCTTGCTCAGCAGAATCGAGAAGCCGCGATCGCCCTCGAACGGCAGAAACGCTGTGTCAGCGCGTGTCGCAGCGGGGCCGCTAGAATTGGTAGTTGCGCTTGGACACGCTCTCTTTCAGATCGGCGTTGCCCTCGTCCCACTTTGCGGTAATGACAAGCCCCTCAAGCGTATACGCGCCCTTTTTTTTCGGGTTATCAACCAGCTTGCCATTGGTGATCTTTAGGCCGCAGTCGCTCAACAGCTGGGTGAGCACTGCGGGATTGCTGGACTGGAGGCGCGGGATGCGGTCCTCAATCCAGGCCTGCGACATCTGGGTCAGCGCCGCGCCGTTGGCGACCCCGCGCACCGCAAACCGATCCACCTTGAGCGCGGCGCCCGGCCCCTTGGCCTCGACCACATAGTAGATCTGCTTCGACGGGCTCTTCCACAGCTGGTCGATTCCGGCCCCGGAGGCGTAGCCGACGAGCAGCTTGCAGTCGCCGCCGCCGTAGCCCTCCATCCGAATCGCCGACACGGCCTCGCCCAGCAGCTCGGTGCGGTTCTGGGCGGTCTGGTTCTTTTTATTCGATTTAGCTTCGATGGCGCTGTAGTGCAGGTCGCGCTTGCCGCCGACCTTGGCCCGCTTGCGCAGCGCAATCAGCAGCATCAGATCCTCTTTGCCTGTGTTATTTAGAAGATTCTGGTGGCGAATAGCGGCATATTTACGCTTGGTGTGTTTGTTTTTTATCCGTCTCCAGCGCGCTATAGAGACCAGCCGGGGCATGCGACTCTTATTGCTCTCGAGTTTATTGGCCAGGGGGATATTCGGGCTGCTGGCCGAGGAGATGCCCGTTGGCTTGCCGCGCTGGATCAGCCCTGGGCTGCGGGCGGCCTGGACGAGGCCTTGCGGGGCGGTCTCGGCGCTCGCCTCGGCCTCAAGCTCCAGCGCGCCATCCAGCTCGTCGTCGGAAAGCTCGGCCATAATCGTTTCGAAGAGGTCGGCCTCGTCCGGGCTAAGACCTAGCTCGTCCGCCGGTTCATGCTCGGCGGCCTGCTGCTCCGGCTCCGCCACAGTCGGTGTCGCGGCGGTCTCGCGCTGGAGCAGGCGCTGGACCTGGCGGTTGCCCAGGCTGCCCTGGAGCGAGAGCGGGCTGCGCGGGATCTGCGCGACGGAGCGGCCAGGAACGGCGGCGGCGATCCGCGCGATCGCATCCTGGGCCTGATCGCTGGTGGGGTCAGCTGGGGTCCGCCGTCGCTGCGGCTGATAGTCACGGGCCATGGCACCTCGCCTCACGCTGAAATGAACTCAGGTTGGGCTAGTGTACCCCACATTTGGCACGCTGGCGAGGGGTCAAGCTTGGCCGTTTTAGCCGAGTTTTTCGTGGTTTTGGACGCTCAGCACCAACAGGAACAGGATGATGTCGCGACGAAGTAGAAGAAGCCGAGAATGCTCGCCCCGACCACCATCGACCAGCTAATAATCCGGTAGCCGATGGTCGTCCAGCGCTGGAGCCGGGGCGCTGGCTGGAACAGGGCAAAGCTATCCAGGATGACGGTCGCCAGTGCGAGAATGCCCAGCCCAAAGCAGAGAAGCTTAACGATTGGGCCAACCCCATTGGGATGGGTGGCAATTGCTTGAATCACTGAGATGACACTGTTGTCCATCGACCGCTCAGCGAGGCCGATGATCTGCGCGTTGACGGCCAGAAACATGGCATTGATCAGGCCCAGCAGGAAAAATCGGATCAGCCGGAACGGGGTGAGGGTGGCGCGGGACTGAATGGCGGACGGGACAGCGTAGGTTGGTTCATAGTGCATACTGGCTTCCTTTGCTCAAGCGGATCCGCGATTGCTCGCTGGCGCCAGTGTACGGTTAATCGTCCTTAAAATCAGTAAAAAACCTGGCAGTTTTCAGGCAGATCAAGCGCAGCAATGGCGCAGTATCCGCAGCAGCGCAGAGCGCGACTCGCTCAAAAGGACGACGCGGGAGCACCCTTTTGAGCGTTGATTGCCCTGGCCCTGGCGGTGTATCCCGAGTCCGAGACGACGTTCTTCTCCACGGTGGAGCAGAATCCACTGGGGTTGGGTTTTTGCCGCTGCGCATGCTGGGGTAGCGAGAAGTCAATGGCGACTGAGACAAGCGTAGATCGGCAGCAATTGCGAACCTTGGCCCTATCCGCTATACTCTCAGCCCATGCAGTTACTGAATCCGCGAACTCTCGCTGAGCGCTGTCGCAGGTGCACAGATGCCTGACCACCGCGCCAACCATCACGATTGAGCCTGACCGCAAACCCGTTCGTCTCACAAGGAGGCATGGCTATGTTAAATCTGCGGAAAATCACCATCGACTACTTTGTGGAAGAGCTGAAAAAGGCCTACCGGCGCACCTATAGCGATCTCGAGCCACAGTGCGATAACATCATCGCCTGGTCTGGGCGGCTGGCGCTGGAGAACATCGCCAACTCCGACGCGCTCTATCACAATGTCGAGCATACGATTATGGTCACGCTGGTCGGCCAGTCGATCCTTGAGGGCAAGCATCTCTGCGAGGGTGGCATTACGCCGAGCAACTGGATGCACTTCACGATCGCGCTGCTCTGTCACGATATCGGCTATGTGCGGGGGATCTGTCGGCTCGATGGCGGCGGACGCTTTGCGACCGGGATTGGCGATGAGACGGTCGAGATTAGCTCCGGCGGGACCGATGCCGCGCTGGCCCCGTATCACGTCGACCGCAGCAAGCTCTTTGTCCACGAGCGCTTCGGCTCGCTGGTCAACGCCATCCCGATTGATGTCGCCACCGTCGCGTCGTATATCGAGATGACTCGCTTCCCGGTCCCCGATGACGCGGCCTACGTCCACACCAACGGCTACGGCGGGCTGGCGCGGGCCGCCGACTACATCGGCCAGCTCGGCGACCCCGAGTATCGGCGCAAAGGCCCGGCGCTGTTCTACGAGTTCGAGGAGATCGGCTCGAATGAGAAGTTTGGCTACAAAAATCCCGGCGATCTGCGGGCGACGTTCGCGCAGTTCTACTGGGGCATGGTCAGTCCCTACATCCAGGATGCGCTGCGCTACCTGCGCCAGACCCAGGAGGGCCAGGAGTGGATCGCCCGCCTGCACTCGCTGGTCTTCGCCGTCGAGCACCACAGCGATCGATAGTAACTAGTAAGAGGTGTATTTAATCAATACTGCGGCAGAGTAACCTATCGTTCAGAATTGGCTTTCGTCGCTCGTCGTTACCTGCCGCATTTAATTAAAAAAATAAGGCTATCGTATCATTGCTTCTGCAAGACATCTAATAACCTCTTTTCCTGCTGTATAGGACTGAGTTACTTCATGGTATGTTACGTGTGTTGGTATTCTCCCTGCATGAGCAAATTCATGGCGCCACTCTAATAAATTATTATAACTATTCTTAATACTCTTTTTCTGGACTCTTAGGTAATGAACTTCAGCTTTATCTAGTTTGGACTTAAAGCTAGTAGAATATTTAACTCCAAAATTTTTACAATACTCATCTCTTATAATCGGGATTTTAATTCTTCCATTAATTCTTTCAAATTGACTTCTTGTGTACGTACCTAAGACTTTATGTTTTTTCTCGCTAAATTCTATAAATATATCCTTAATTGCTAGTTCAAATACCGCTACAACAGTTACAGCTACAAATCCAACATATTTAGATTGTAAGAATGGATCAGGAATTGCACTCACAACTGTATCAAGATGCGAAATTACACTATCGGCTAAATTATAATGGTTTTGATAAGGCATATCTAAATTTAACCCTCAATCAAATATTTTCTTACAAGACTGAAACGTTCATGTACCGTCGTTGTATCTGTAGTACCTAATGTAGTTAATTCTTCAAATTTCTTATCTGACAATAATTCTTTATATCTCTCGTATCTGCTCAATAAAGCAGGGTAGGCTGGCGTTGGGCGACCCGCCGCACTCTCGCAGAGTTCGAGTATACTTGGGCTCGACGGTTCTGCGCTAGAGGTGGGTGTTCATGCTGGACGATATCGATCTGACAACCATTGCGGACGAGCGAGTGCGGACGTTAA
>DAOTUS010000028.1:0-3734 GCA_034437415.1 Herpetosiphonaceae bacterium | reverse complement strand
ACCCAGCGCCCGGCCCGGCGGAGCAGCGGCGCCCGTATTTCCGCCAGCGATCTTCGATCAGCCGACTGTCGCGGTTCGCGACCTGGCGAGCACCGGGCTGCCGGTTCACGAGACGACCTATCTGGCGGTTGGCGGCGGGCTGGGCAGCTTCATCTGGGTCGATAATCTGGTGATCTACGGCGGCGACCCGCGCCAGATCGTGGCGCTGGGCATCGACGCCGAGCCCTACGCCCGCTACCGCCGCCTGTGCCGCAACTCGCAGATCCCCGAGCACGAGCGGCTGCGCTCCAACTCCGACTCGTGCCCGGACAATATCTGGGGCTGGCCCGGCTATGCGGTCCGCGAGATCTGGGCCGATCTGAAGCGGGCCAGGCTGGGCGCGGTGGCCCGACGCTCCTGGCAGCTGTTTGGCGAGCCGGCGGTCGCCGAGACCTACACCCCGCGGGCGGGCGATGTCTTCCGCTCGATCGACGTCGAGGCCGCGCGGATTGGCTGGCGCAACATCTGGCGCTACGGGCGGGTCCGCGCCATTCGCAAAACCGACGACGGGCGCTTTGTGGTCGCCTACTCGCAGAGCGGCTCCGGGCACAGCAGCGGGCAGGATCACCATTTGATTGTGGCCGCGTTTGTGCAGATCGCCACTGGCTATCCATCGATCCAGTTTCTGCCCGACCTGCAGGAGTACCGCCAGCAGACCCAGGATTTCCGCTCGATCGTCAACGCCTACGAGGAGCACGAGCACGTCTACGCGCACCTCCAGCGCCACGGCGGCGTGGTGCTGCTGCGCGGGCGCGGGATTGTGGCCTCGCGGATTATCCAGCGCATCCACGAGCTGCGCGTCCACAATCCCCAGATCGGAATCCTGCACCTGATGCGCACGCCCAACCCGCAGGGCAACCGCTCCGGCCGGGCCCAGCGCAAGGTCGCCGACCACTTCGAGCTGCAGCCGTTCAACTGGCCCAAAGCCTGCTGGGGCGGCGATCTGCGGGCCACCCTGGAGGCGGCCCCGCAGGCCCAGCGCGACCAGCTGCTCAACGACTGGGGCGGCACGACCACCGCCGCCCGCGCCGACTGGCGGCGAATCGTCGCGGCGGGCCTGCGCGAGGGCTGGTATCAGATTGAGTTCGGCGAGGTCGAGAAGGTCGAGCGCGACACCCAGCGCAACAAAGTGATCACCTACATTCGCGGCCGCGGCCTGGTCCAGAATCGCATCGAGCTGCCCGCCGACTACATCATCGACGCGACCGGGCTGGACGCGAAGGTCAAGAGCAACCCGCTGCTGGCGGAGCTGGTCGACCAGTATCAGCTGGAGCTGAACGGCAAGGGCCGCCTGCTGGTGGCCAACGATTTTGAGATCCCAGGGATGCGCAACGGCGCTGGGCGGGTGTATGCCGCCGGGGCGATCACGCTGGGCGGGCCGTACGCGCCGGTCGATAGCTTTCTGGGCCTCCAGTACGCCGCCCAGCAGTCGGTCGATGCGCTGTGTGCGCTGCGCGCCGCCGGGCTGCGCCGCCTGAACGGCGTGCGCTCGCTGGCCCAGTGGCTGCGCTGGGCCCGAGGAATTCAACCATGACCCCAACCCTCCGTGGCCGCTGGGAGACCCGCGGGCTGCTGCTGGCGACCATCGGCGTTGGCGTGACGGCCGTGTTCGGGCTGCTGTTCGGCAGCTTTGGCCCGCCCTTCGCCCTGCTTGGCTACGTACTGGCGCTGGGGCTGGGCTGGGATGCGCTGTACAACGTCGTGCAGACCTACCGCTGGGACCACGACTGGCCGCCGATCTTCCAGCTAGCCGCCGGAATCGTCGAGGCCGCGCTGATCTGGGGGCTGCTGCAGGCCGTCGGGCTGCCGGGCGTGGATGCGGGGCTGACGCTCGGGCGCTTTGCGGCCCACTACGGCAGCGTCTGGCTGCTGACCTTCTTGTTCGCCCAGGGGCCGCTGCGGCTGCTGTTTCCCCGCTGGCGGTTTCGCGGCGGCCAGTGGCTGTAGGCGGCGCTATGCCAGCGCGCTCCTGTGCTATCATACAAAAGTTACGCTGATTATGCGGAGGAATTGAATTTCAATGGCTCAATATGATGTTGTGATTATTGGCTCAGGGCCGGGCGGCGAAGTCGCGGCGCTCCGTGCCGTTCAGCTTGGCCTCAAAGTGGCGGTGATCGAAAAAGACCATGTTGGCGGCGTGTGTCTGAACATCGGCTGTATTCCAACCAAGGCGCTGCTCCACTGCGCCGACCTGCTGGAAGAGACCAAAGAGGGCAAAAAGTTCGGCGTCATCACCGGCCCGGTCTCGTTCGACCTCAAGGGCGCGATGGGGCACAAGGATCGGGTGGTCAAAACCATGCGCGGCGGTCTCGAAGGGCTGTTCAAGGCCAAAAAGATCGACCTGCACCGTGGGTTCGGGCGGCTGCTCTCGCCGACGCAGGTGGCGGTCAAGGCCAGCGACGGCACCGAGACCACCCTCGACACCCGCACGGTGATCGTCGCGGTTGGCTCGACCCCGCGCTCGCTGCCGTTCGCCCCAATCGATGAGCAGCGGATCGTCTCCAGCACCGGCGCCCTGGCGCTGCCGGAGGTTCCGCGCCACCTGGCGATTATCGGCGCCGGCGCAATCGGCTGCGAGTTCGCCTCGATGTACCGCGCCTTCGGGGCCGAGGTCAGCCTGATCGAGATGCTGCCCCGGATTGTGCCAGCCGAAGATGAAGAGATCTCGGCGGAGCTGGATAAAACCTTCCGCAAGCGCGGGATCAAAATCTACACCGGCGCCAAGACCAAAAGCGTCGACCAGCGCGCCGACGGCCTGACGATCAAGCTCGACGATGCCAGCGGCAACGAAGTGACCCTGGACGCCGACTATCTGCTGGTCGGGGCCGGCCGGGCGCCGCTGACCAAGAACATCGGCCTGGAAGCGGCCGGCGTCAAGACCGACGAGCGCGGCTACATCATCACCGACGGCATGATGCAGACCAACGTCCCCGGCATCTACGCGATTGGCGATGTGATTCTCACGCCGTGGCTGGCCCACGTGGCCTCCGCCGAGGGCGTGATCGCGATCGAGCATATTGCCGGGCATCACCCGCGCGCGATCAACTACAACCACGTGCCTGGCTGCACCTACTGCTCGCCCGAGATCGCCAGCGTCGGCCTGACCGAGGCCAAGGCCAAGGAGCAGGGCTACAAGGTCAAGGTCGGCAAGTTCCCGTTTGCGGCGGTCGGCAAGGCCACCGTGCTGGGCCAGCGCAACGGCTTCATCAAGATCGTCGCCGACGAGCAGTACGGCGAGATTCTGGGCTTCCATATGATTGGCCCACGGGTGACCGAGCTGATTGGCGAGGGCGGCATCGCGCTCTCCCACGAGGCCACCGTCGAGTCGCTGCTGGGCACGATCCACGCCCACCCAACCCTGTACGAGGCCATCCACGAGGCCGGCCACGCGCTCCTCGATGGCCCAATCCACATGTAGGCGTCGGCGTCGGGACACACAGCAGCGGACGGGGTGAGTTCAACCATACCGACGACCCGGTGTATTTCGGTATTGCCCTAAAAAACAGCGGCGGGATGAGCAAAACTCATCCTGCCGCTGTTTTTTGGCGTTACTCGATTACTTGGTCTTATTCATAATCTCGGCGGCGCGCTCGGTGGCGCGGGCCAGAACCTCGGCCTTTTTCTCGGGGGTGATTTTGCCGTTGGCGACGGCTTTATCCAGCCGAGCGGTGACTTTGGCGATCACGACATCGACC
>DAOTUS010000027.1:0-8572 GCA_034437415.1 Herpetosiphonaceae bacterium | reverse complement strand
GTGCGGGCGCCATGGTTTGGGGTCTCCACCGGCTCGGCGAACACCCGATAGCTATCGGGGTTCAGGGCCAGGGAGGGGGCCAGCTCGGCGGCCGGGGCGGCTAGCTGGGCCCGGCTCGCTGCAGCGGTGCCGTGATCATCATGGGCAGCGTCAGCTTCGTTGATAGTCCAGTTCACCGAGTCCAGGGTTTCGCCTGTCTGGGCATCAATTTGCAGGTTCAGCCAATCGGTGTGATTGGCCAGGCGCAGCACCATCTGCCAGGCCAGCCGAACCGTTCCATTCTCCAGCGGCTGATAGACCAGCTGCACCGGGATCGAATCCAGCGAGATGCCGCCGTTGCTCAGCTCAACGGCCTGGGCGACACCGCCAATGCGATTGAGCGCCACCAGCGGCGCAGTGACCGGGAGGCGCAGGTTTTTAGCGGCGCGCTCCACGGCCTCCACCGCGGTGAGCGTTGGCTGCGTAGTGTTGATGGCCTGCTGGAGATTGGGCACAAACCGGCTGCCCAGATTAAGAATCCGGCCATCGGGCATGATGTTGATATTGATGTCGGCGTTATAGACTTCAATCCCCGCCGACTGCTGACGCAGATACAGGTGGGTAACACCATTATGTTGGCTGACGTAGCGATCTTTCACCACCACATTGGCAAGATCATTGGCGGTCAGGCCATAGTCGGCGCGCTGCTGACCAAGATAGGCCAGCGCAATATCCAGCGCATCACCAGCGGCGGGCGCGGATAGAAATCCGCTGTAGGGCGCTGTAGCTGCGGGAGCAGCGACAGCCTTAGCGGCGGAGGCGAGCTGTGGCTCAACCGCCTGAGCAAAGGGGATGCTGCCAAAGATAATGGCAAAGCACATGAGAACCAACAGCCGACGATAGACTCGATTAAGCCAGACAGCCCGAGCGTGTGTTTGCATGAAGCAAGGTTCCTTGTGGATAAAATACCTGTTCAGAGGTGAAGATGGAAGATGGACATGGATCAGTAAGGATGAACCCGGTGGACAACATTGGCCGCTAGCAGCTCCTTGTCTCACCGCCAGCACAGCCAGTGGGCTGGGGCGAGGTCTACACGTATTCTGATGGAGGAGTGGTGAATTCGTAGATAGGAGCGCTATGATACACGCTCTCTGGGATCTTGTCCACGCTGCCTGGGGAAGCCCAGGCAGCGCAGCGGACGGTTGTCCTTAGGGGGCTTCATCGCGATCGGGCACTGGCTGGCTGGCCTCGAATGGCACATCCCAGCGGTTCTCGTAGGCCAGGGCGGCGGTGCGTTTGCGCTGCGACGAGGTCCAGTCGATCGTCGGGCGACGGGCCGCGTCGGGCAGGTAGCCCAGCCGGTACAGCACCATCAGCTTGTGCTCCGCCGGAATCCCCAGCAGCTGCACAATCCGCTCCCACTGGCCCTCAACCTCCATCGGGGTCGAGATAAACTGCATGCCAATGCCCAGCGATGTCGCGGTCAGCCAGATCGTCTGCATCACGGCGCCGAGCGAGATCACCGAGTACATCCCGGAGAGATCGTCGGGCTGGTACTCGCTGGCGTCCAGCGTAATCCCTAGAATCAGCGGCGAGCCGGCCACCAGCTTGCGGGCATCGTTGCCCAGCACCTTCGGCACCTGAAAGCGGGCCATGATCTCGCCGCCGCGCTCGGTAAAAATGTACTTGGCAAATGGCTTCAAGATCGCCGGCATGGTGTCGATCAGGATGCCGTCGCCTTTTTCGTCGATGTCTTTTTTCGAGAAGCGAAAATACTTGCGGTAGCGCTGCCAGAAGCGCCCGCCGGCCATCAGCTTCTGCATCGATTCGCCAGCAATATCGGCGATCTTCTGTCTGGTCGCGCGATCCTGCACCACCACAAAACGCCACGGCTGCGAGTTGAAGTGCGAGGGCGCGCAGGCGGCCATCTCCAGAATTGTCCGCACATCGGCGGGGTCAAGCGGACGATCATCAAACGGCCCGTTCGTGGTGCGACGGGCGCGAATTGCCTCATGCAGATCCATAGTATTCCTTGTCAAGTAGGCTGGAGGAAGTTTAGCTAAAGCGTTTGGAACCCTCGCGGCAGCCTGAATTCGGCTAGACCGGCGGCCACGGCATCGAGCGCTGGCCCAGCGGGCCGGGAAACTTGCCACTTTTCAGCAGGCGCTCCAGCCGCGTCCGCAGCGACTTGATCTCACGCGGGTACAGCAGATCGCCCAGCGCCAGCGCCAGCGGCTGCTCCGGCTCGAGCTGCTGGCGCAGTCCCTCCAGCGCGGCCAGTTGCTCGGGGTCGAGCGGCTGGCCAACCCATTCCCAGATCACGGTGCGCAGCTTGTACTCGTCGTGAAAGGCAATCCCGTGGTCAATCGCCCAGACGTGGCCGCTGTCATCGATCAGCACGTGGCCGCCTTTGCGGTCGGCATTGTTGATCACCGCATCGAACAGCGCCATCCGCTGAAACTGGCCGCTATGATCGTCCTTCAGAGTAAAGTAGTGCTGATCGTAGTCGGCATCAATAAACAGCTGGATCGAGCCAACGCCGTGGGGGCCGTCGCGAACGATCGTCAGCGGCACCAGGCTCCAGCCCAGCGCCGCGCTGACCAGATACGCGGCGGCCTCGCGTTTGTACAGGGTGCCCTGGGGGAAATCCCACAGCGGCCGCTCGCCTTTCTGGGGCTTGTACACCGCCAGAGTGGTCATCGCAGTGGCGGGATCGGTGATGTCGGCCAGGAAGGTGTAGTTGGAGCTCCACGGCAGCAGCCCGCGCACCTCGAGCGTGCCACAGCGCAGCAGCTGAAGCATGGTCTCGACATCAACTGAGCGTGTTTCAGGAACATCATCGAGGTGATCGGTCATGGTCGCCTGCCTTTCCGCCGCTACATTTCCGCCGCAGTTTTATTGGCGTGGCCGTTCTTTTTCACGCACATATGCCCGGTCGCCTCCATCGGCTGGAGACACTGCGGGCAGATGGCGCGCCCGCCGGTGGTGATAATCTCCATCGCGTTGCGGCTGAGGCCCTGCAACTGGGCGCGGGTGGCCGAAAAGCGCACCATGCGCGGCTGACGCGGCGTGGTTTCCTCAGGCTCGCTCTGGCGCAGGATCGGGTCGATCTCCTCGTCGTCGGCGGCGACCGGCAGCTCCTCGGCCTCCAGCACCAGCAGGTCGCCGTCGGGCGCATAGGCCAGGGTCAGCTGCCCGATGCGGAACAGCGAGTTGAGCGGGCCGCGCAGCATCAGCTCGGCCGGGGTTGGCTCCTCGGATGGGTCGGGGCGGGCGACGCCGCGCTTCTCAAGCTCATCGAGAATGCTGTCGATCCGCTGGGCCAGGGCGCGAATATACTCTTTCTCGGTGATCAGCGAGACGAGATCGCTATGTTTCTGGACCTGCAGATAGAACACCCGCTCGCCGGGCTGGCCCACTGCCGCCGCCGTAATGTGGCTCACGCGCCGAAGATCGTAGATGTACTCTGGCATTCATTCCTCAATTCAAAAAGATTTCAAGAGCAACTACTGGCCCCTAGCCGACTGGCCGCTCGGTCTCGGGCGTAATTTCTGCAGCGCCCTCCGCAGCGCCCGCCGCAGCACCTTCGGCAGCCTCAGGCTTCGGCTCGGGAAATTTGGGCGGCACCCCGGTGTCGTTGACACACAAAACGTGCGGCCCGCTGGCGCCAACCGTAACAATCGAGACCGAGGCCGGGCTGATTATAATGCGCTGGAAGAGATCCAGGTGGACGCCCAGATAGTGGGCCACCATCGCTTTGACCACATCGGCGTGGGCGAAGATGGCGATAATATCGTTGGGGTGGGCGACCCGCAAGGCCTCGAGCGCATCAACAACCCGATTTTGCATCTCGCGCAGGGTTTCGCCGCCAGGGATGCGCGTGCCCGATGGAAAGCGCTGAATATTCGTCCAGGTCGGCGAGTCGGCCAGCTCCTTGATGGTGCGGCCAGTCCACTCGCCGAACTGAATCTCGCCAACTCCGGCGTGGATGAGGATTTCCAGCCCAAGCTGCGCGGCCAGCGGCTGGGCGGTCTCAACCGCACGCTCCAGCGGGCTGCTGTAGATGGCCTTGAGCGGCACCTCGGCCAGGCGCTCGGCCAGCTTGATCGCCTGGGCCTGGCCCTCCTCGTTCAGATGCACATTGGGTGTCCAGCCGGCCAGCGCTTTGCCAACCATGTCGTTGGTGGCGTGGCGGATCAGGAGAAACGTTGTCATTCCAAACCCCTTCGTAGTGTCGTAAACCGTAGGTATTATAGTCCCCCAACCATAGCGAAACTATGATCGTGTTTGCTTTATGCGGGAAGCCGCACGGGATGGACTACGGGTCCTCTACTCCCTGGCCCGAAGGCGGCAGGAGCTACTTTGCGAATGATATTGGCAGCCCCATTGATGTCGGCGTTGATCCGCCGTCCGTCCGCCGCCCGGAACAAGCCCCGCTGCACCCGCTTCCCCAGATATTGGTCCTGGTGACAGAGCGGTTCGTCATCCAAGAAGCTGCACTTGCTGGTATAGCTCTCTTCGGTCAGCAGCACCTGGATGCCGCAGAGTTCGGCCTTGTAGCTGAGCATGTGGATGAAGCGGGCATGCGGGATCTGTACAAAGGTCTGGTTGGTGCGCTTGCCGAGGCGCACCGTCTGTTTCCACCCATCGTTCTTGCCAATCACCAGCGTCCCAATCCCCTCCCGCACCAGCAGATCAATGATCCGCTTACTGGCCGTGTGGAGCGCATGATCGATCCGGCGATTGCGCGTATCCGTCAGTCGCGCAAGTCGCTGGCTGGTGACCTGCTTGGTGGGTAACTGCGCCTGGAGGGCGGCACGGCGTTTGTTATAGAACTGGTTGATCGACTTCAGCGGACGACCGTTAACAATCACCGGCACAAAGCCGGCTTTGTTTGAAGCTATCGTCGCCAGATTATTGATCCCCAGATCAATCCCTGCAATCAGGCCAGGATCCACCACCGCCGGTTCGGGCGCTCGTTCGTAAATCACTTCCACGACATAATGGGTGGTCTTCGGCACAATGCGGACCTGGTCAACAGCTGTTTGGCGGCTCTCGACCAGGATATCCAGTCCTGATGGGATAATCCGCCCCTCGCGGTACGCTGGACGACTCAGCGCCTGATCCGTATACACCAAGACAAAGCGGCCCGCCTGTTTGTCTAAGTAGCGCGGCAAGCCTGGGCGTCCTTGAAACTTCTCAGGATCATCGATCCAGGCGGCGCGGGCGGCAAGGAACGCTTTCCAGTTTTCTGCACCAGCTTGATGACCTGTTGCGCGACCTTCGCTGGTATTCCTTGATACGCCGGGAGAGTCTTCGCCGCGTGATAGAGGTCTTCGTATGAGATTACGCGTTCCCCATGGGAAATATACTCCTGGCGCATGAGGTAATTGGTCGCATTATAGAGATTCTTGGCGGCGAAGGCGGCAGCGTCAATCACCGCAAAGCGCGGATCGTGCTTGGCGATGATATGACGCTCAACAAGCTGCATTTAGTCCTCCTTCGCTGTGGCATTGAGTTCCGCCACAATCCGCTCAGTGCGCCGTTTTGCCCGCCGTTGCCCATAGAGTCGTGCGCAAAACGAATAAATGATACTGGTGAGATCAGCGAGCAGATCCTCTGTTCCAGTGTCGGCCAGATTCACGACTTCAACCTGGCGCCCCTGCGCTGCCAAGAGCGTTTCAATATAGCGGTAGCCAAAGCGTGTCAGGCGATCTTTGTGCTCGACAACGATCAGGGCTATTGTCGGATCAGCCAACAAGGCGAGTAATTTCGGGCGGCTATCATTGACCCCACTGCCGATTTCCTTGACGATCCGCTGAATCTGATAGCCTTTCGCGGTACAGTAGGCGACGAGTCGTTCCGCTTGCGTCTCAAGGTTCGGTTTGTTCTCGGCCGCAGAAACACGGGTATAAATCGCGACGTGGCGGGCGGCGGTGCGGGGCGTGGGCAGACCTTCTTCTCCTTCGGTAATGATGATTGTATGGCGTCCGATGCGCCGCCCTTGGATTTTTCCGTCCCGAAACCACCGCCACGCGGTCTCATAGCGAACGCCCATTTTCTTGGCATAGTCAGAAAGCTTCATCGTACAAGTGTACAATGAAATGTCAGAGAAATCAAGGATAATCATAGATACGCTATGGGTTCAATAAGCGATACGAATACCTTGACCTCGAACAGACAACAAAGAACATAGTTGCGAGAATCTACGCTGGCTGAGCCTGGCGAAGCCACCCATCAGGTCTACGCAAGCGCGCTGTAAGCTGGATGTCAAATGCAGCGGGGTATAATCAAGCGGTTCAACCAGGCATATTCAAGGAGATTTCGATGAAACGTTTTGGTCTGATCGCGCTCGCGGCCTGGGCGCTGCTGAGCCTGCTGCCCGCCCGCCCGGCCCAGGCGCTCGACGAACTGTGCTTCGCCGAAAGCGCGTACTGTGTGAGCGGCCGTTTCCGCGAGTTCTGGGAGCAGAACGGCGCCCTGGCCGTGTTTGGCCTGCCGATCGGGGTGGCGCGCCAGGAGCTTAATCGCGACACCGGCGAGGTCTATCTGACCCAGTGGTTCGAGCGCAATCGCTTTGAGCTGCACCCGGCCAACCGCCGCCCCTACGATGTGCTGCTCGGCCTGCTCGGCAAAGAGGCGCTACCGGCCGACCTGCCGCCGCCGCTGAAGGATTTTGAGGGCGGGCCGCAGCCAGGCTGTCGCTGGTTTCCGGTCAGCGGGCACAATGTCTGCAACCAGAGCGGCGGGCTGGGCTTCAAGGCCTACTGGGAGAGCCACGGGCTGGAGTTCGATGGCCAGCCGGGGGCGAGCGCTGCGGAAAGCCTGGGCCTGTTCGGCTATCCGCTGACCGCTCCGGGGCTGCGCACCAACAGCAGCGGCGACACGGTGCTGACCCAGTGGTTCGAGCGCGCCCGCTTCGAGTGGCACCCCGAGCAGCCCGATCAGTTCAAAGTGCTGCTGGGCCGCTCGGGCGCCGAGGTCTACGCGCCCGCCGCCGAGGCCGGGCCGACCAGGTATCACGCCGTGCAGCAGCCTGGCTGGCCGTATGCGCTGGAGGTCCCGGTGGGCATGACGATCGATGAGGTGTACAGCGGCCTCTCCAGCCCGCGCTTTATGGCGCTCGACCCGGCCGATGGCAGCCTGGTGGTCGCCGACAAGAACGCCAACAACCTGGTGCGCCTGCGCGACAGCAACGGCGACGGGCGCTACGATCAGCAGCAGGTGATCGCCGACGGCTTCGATGTGATGCACAGCGCCACCTTTCTCAACGGCCAGCTGTACGCGGCCGAGGAGCGGCGGCTGGTGCACCTGAGCGATTTCGGCCCCGACGGCCGCGCCCGCCGGATCAGCGAGATTCTGGCGCTGCCAACCGGCGCCACCGACCTCTACGGCCATCGAACCCGCACCGTGGCGGCCGGGCCAGATGGCTATCTGTACGTCTCAATCGGCTCATCGTGCGATGTCTGTGTCGAGGATGACGCGCAGCGGGCGACGATTGTGCGCCTGCGCCCCGACGGCAGCGCGGTGTCGATCTTCGCCAGCGGCCTGCGCAACACCGTCGGCTTCGACTGGCGGCCGTACACCAGCGAGCTCTGGGGCGCGGATATGGGCCGCAACAACATCGGCGCGACCAATCCCTCCGACGAGCTCAACCGAATCGAGCCGGGCCGGAACTATGGCTGGCCCTACTGCCACAGCGACAACCAGCCCAACCCTGAGTTCAGCGACCCAAGCCGCTGTGTCGCGCCAGTCGCGCCAGCCTACAACTTCCCGGCCCACTGGGCCCCGCTGGGAATGGTGTTCTACGACAAAATCGGCCTGCCACCAGCCTACCAGGGCGACGCGCTGGTGGCCTTCCACGGCGCCGGGGCCGATCAGGGACAGGGCATGCGGCAAATCGGCTACCGGGTTTCGCGGGTGCGCTTCGAGAACGGCCAGCCGGTCGGGCTGGAGGATCTGGTGCGCGGCTGGGATCAGGGGCACACAATCTGGGGCCGCCCGTGCGGGCTGCTGCTGCTCCCCGACGGCAGCCTGCTGATCTCCGACGATGCCAATGGCCGGATCTATCGGCTGCGCCAGGAGTAGCACCGGCTGCGCTGGCTGGCTAAGCGCAAGAATCCACCGCCCTCCATCACCCGCTGCCCGCTGAGGCGCCTGATTTCCCAGACGCTTCAGCGGGCAGCGCGCTTGGCGGCGCAGCTGGATCGCCGGATGGTCAGCGCGCTCTGGCTCCACTGGGCTGGGGCGGGCTGCTGTTGAGCAGATTCTGGACGTGGCGCTGAACCTCGGCGGCCTGCAGCGGGCCGCCGTGGCCGAGATAAAAATGCTGCTGGCCCGCGTCGAGCAGCCGCTGCAGCGCCAGGGCAACCGCGTGGGGATCATCCTCAAAGGGCGGGCGTTTAGCCCGGCCGGTTCTGACGATTCCGCCGATCCCAATCCCCGAGGCGAGCAGATCGCCAACCAGGGCCGCCTTCAGGGCATGTGCAAAGTCGTTCGGGACCTCACCCCAGCCCCAAGCGATTGATGGCCTGATCAAAGCGGCGCATGAAGACCCGTTGCACTGCTGCCAGATTGCGTTCACCGTGCTGCT
>DAOTUS010000026.1:0-16103 GCA_034437415.1 Herpetosiphonaceae bacterium | reverse complement strand
CAGCAGCACGGTGAACGCAATCTGGCAGCAGTGCAACGGGTCTTCATGCGCCGCTTTGATCAGGCCATCAATCGCTTGGGGCTGGGGTGAGGTCCCGAACGACTTTGCACATGCCCTGTCCACCCTTGTGATTTGTTTGACGATGATTAGTCGGACTGTTATACTCGACGCGCTGTTCACCACCCAGCATTTGTTGAAACTGTCAGCACGCACATGACACCATGGTTTATCCAGCGTCAGCGTGTTTTGTAATTTAAGCAGTCCAGTCGGCTCCATCCGCTGCCGACGAATGCTGCCAGGTCTTGTTCTAAAAGGGTTACTCGTGAAAATATGTATTGTAGGTCCAACCTATCCGTATCGAGGCGGAATTGCTCACTATACAACGCTCTTGGTCAAGCATTTGCGTGAAGCAGGGCATACAATTCCATTCTATTCATATACCCGCCAATACCCACGCTGGCTCTTTCCTGGCAAGACCGATAAGGACCCCAGCGTAACGCCGCTGCGCGTTGAGTGTGAGTATGTGCTGGATCCGACCAACCCGCTGACGTGGTGGCGCCTCTGCCGCAAAATCCGCGCCGATAACCCCGATCTAGTGATTTTACAGTGGTGGGTTCCCTACTGGACGCCATCGCTGCGCTACATATCGCGCTGGCTCAAAAAGCACACCCGCACCAAGATTGTCTACATTTGCCATAACGTGGTGCCCCACGAGGGCGGCGGGGTGCTGGATCGGCGCTTTGCCTCGACGGTGTTGAAACAGGGCGACTCGTTCATTGTGCACAGCGAGCAGGATCTGCACCGCCTGCACGCCTTGCTGCCGCGCGCCAAGGTGGTTAAAGCCCAGCTGCCAACCTATGCCGAGCTGGCCCATCGTACCGAGCCAGCCCAGACCCAGGCCCTGCGCCAGCAGCTTAATCTCGACCCTGACCAGCCCATCCTGTTGTTTTTTGGCTTTGTGCGGCCCTACAAAGGCCTTGAGTACCTGATTCAGGCCTTGCCGCTGGTTCAGCAACACATCAAAGTGCATCTGCTGGTTGTCGGTGAGTTCTGGTCGTCGCCGGATTTTTACCAGCGCTATGCGCAGGAGTACGGGGTTGAGGCGGCGATAACCTTTATCAACCGCTATGTTCCCAACGAGGAGCTGGGGCCGTATTTTGCCGTCGCCGATGTGGTTGTGTTACCATACGTGGCCGCGACCCAGAGCGCGGTGGTCCAGCTGGCGTTTGGCTTCGGCAAGCCCGTGATCACCACGCGGGTCGGGGGGCTGCACGAAGTTGTCAGCGATGGGGTTAACGGCCTAGTTGTGCCGCCCCAGGACGAGGTCGCGCTGGCCGAGGCGATTGTGCGCTATTTTACCGAAGATCTTAGCGCGGCGATGGCCCAGCAGATTGACCAGGAAACCAACAGCGCCGTGTTTGCCTGGCACAAGCTCGTCAGCTGCATTGAACAGATTGGCCTGAGCTAGAATGCGCCGAATCACCTTTCTGATTACAATGGGGATTGAGCGGCCATCGGGGCAACGCTACTTTAATCTGGCCCGTGAGCTGGTTCGCCAGGGCGATCGCGTCCGCATTTTGGCCCTCCACCCCGACCTGCAATCCTGCCGGACGCGCCGCTTTGTCCAGGATGGGGTGGAGATCTGGTATGTCGGCCAGATGCACAGCCGCAAGCGCGACGGTGTGACGCTGCCGATGGCGCCGCTGGAGCTGCTCCAGGTGCTGTTTAGCGCAACCCTGGGAATGCTCTGGGGCATCATCTGTTCACCGGCCGAGATTTACCACCTGGGCAAGCCGCAGCCGGTCAACGGGCTTGCGGCGCTGGTGGGGGTGTGTGGGCTGCGCTGGCGCCGCTTTTGGGTTGACTGCGACGATGATGAAGTGACCAGCAATCGCTTTTCCAGCGCCTGGCAGCGCCGGGTCTTTGCGTTTTGGCAATGGCTGCTGCCCGCGCTGGCGGCTGGTGTGACGGTCAACACCTACTTTTTGGCTGGCCGGATGCGCCAGCGGGCGATTACGCCAGTCGTCTATGTGCCCAATGGCTTCAATCCAGCGGTGTTCCAGCGGCCCCCCGAGGCCATTCTGGCGGGCTTGCGGGCGGCGCTTGGCCTGGAAGGGCAGCGCGTGGTTGCCTACGTTGGCACGATTGCGCTCCACAATCACCCGGTCAACCTGCTGCTGGAGGGCTTCCGCGACCACTGTCTCGCCGATCCGCGCCTAACCCTGATTCTGGTTGGCGGCGGCGAGGATTTGCCTGTGGTCCGGCGCTGGATCGTGGAGCACGATCTGGTCGGCCGGATTGTCTGTCTCGGCCATGTGCCGCCAGCGGTGGTGGCGCTGTATACCGGGCTGGCCGACATCACGGTTGACCCCGTGTATGATGATATCGTGGCCCAGGCTCGCTCGCCGCTGAAAATCTTTGAGAGCATGGCTCTGGGGATTCCGGTGGTCGCCGGTGCCGTCGGCGATCGCCCAACGTTGCTCGCTGAGGGTGCTGCGGGGATCATCGTGCCAGCTGGCGATGCGGCCGCGCTGGGCCAGGCTTTAAACGACCTGCTGCAGAATGAACCACACCGCCAGCGCCTCGCCGAGGCCGCGCTCTCCCACGTGCAACAGTATACCTGGCAGTGTCTGGCGGCAACCTGGACTTGTGGCTATAACGATAAGGATCATCATCGTGCGCTCTGAACCAATTGAACTGTCATACGAATATCTTGCCCAGGCTCGCCAGGGTCTGGTTCCTGATGTCTACTCAGCCAATACCGCCTGGCACCGCAACGTGACCGCGTTTCGCGCATGGCTGGAGCGCTGCCAGCTGACCGATAAGCGTGTGCTTGAGGTTGGCGTTGGCTCGGGGAAGCTCCAAGACTCGGTGCAGAAGTATGTTGGGCTGGATATTGAGCGAACCTTTGCCACCCACTTTCACAACCCGTTTGTCAATGGTTCGGCCCTGGCCATGCCATTTGCCGACAACACCTTTGATGGCGCCTGGTCAATCTGGGTGCTGGAGCATATTCCTGACCCAGAACAAATGCTGGCCGAGCTGCGCCGGGTGGTTAAGCCCGGCGGCTCGATCTTCCTCTGTGTGGCCTACAGTGTCGATAGCTGGATCTCCCAGGGCTTGCACAAGCGCCCGTTTCGGGATGTATCGCTCCGGCAACGCCTGGTCAAAACAACGATTCCGCTGCGCCAGACCAAGGCCTACAAGGCGGCCACCCGCCTGGGCCGCCGCATGATCGAGCTGGGCCACTATCGGCGCAATCCTGGGCCAACCGCACTCCGCTACAGCAAGCTGGTGCCAAATTTCGAAACCTACTGGGATTACGATGCCGATGCATGGGTCTCAATTGATGCCTATAGCCTGGCGCTGTATTTTCTATCCCGTGGTGACCAGCCTCTATATCCTGCCGGTGCCGTGCGCAGCCTGCTGCAACAGTCACAGCCCCAAGCATTTATCGTCCAAAAATCAACCTCGCCCTCGCCGGAACGTAGCTAAGCGCGATGCGTGGCTCACTTGTGCGCCTGGGTAAAACGCTGGCGGATTGGCGCCGTGACCTGCCAGTCGTTCGCACCAGCATCATGCTGGTGGTTGCGGTTGGCGGCACGGTTTTGGCGCGAATGCTGAGCACGGTCACGCAGATCGTGCTGGTTCGCCGCATGGGGATTGAAGACTTTGGCCTCTATACAACCCTATTTGCGCTGCTGAGCCCGGTGATTATTGCTGCCAGCCTGGGATTGGATATGTGGCTGCTCCAGCAGAGTAAGGATGCTCAAATTCTCCATAAGAGTATTGGGCGGGTCTTTTCGCTGCGCCTGCTGGTAGCCACGCTATTGATGCTAGGAATCATGCCGTTTGTGATCAGCCGCAATCCGCGCTTTACATTTGTGATTGTCGCCGCCGCCGCCGCCGGGCTGATTTGGGATTTGTTGCTCACCACGATCGACTCGGCCTTGCGCGCCCAGATTCGCTCGATCACCGCGACGCTGCTGCAGTTTGCGGTTGCCGCCGGGCTGCTAATCTTGATCTGGTTTGGCTGGTCGACGACGGCGCCGTTTTTTGTGGCGGTGGGCTACCGCCTGCTGGCCACCGGCCTTGGGCTGCTGGCCGGCTGGTGGCTGCTGCGCGACTCGCTGCGTTTGATCTGGCAGCCGCGCCAGTGGCTGAAAACAGTTCAGCAGGCCCGAGTCTTTTTTGTCTCCGAAATCCTGGCCAATATTACCCTCAAGGCCGATGTGACCATGGTCGCGCTGATCGCTGGCTCAGTCGCGACCGGGCTGTATAGCCCGATTCTGACGTTGGTGAACACAACCTTTCTCGTGCCCAACATCACCGCCCAAATTCTCCTGCCCATCATCATCCGCCAACCGATCGGCTCACGCTGGTATCGGCTGACTGTGCGGCTCGCGCTTGCCGGAAGTGTGGTGTATGGATTATTTTGGCTGGGCATGTTCACCTGGGGGGCGCGCTGGCTGATCCAGCTTTTATACGGCGCCCAGTACAGTGGGGCCGCCCCGCTGCTGCAAATTATGTGTTTGATCCCAATGATGAAAAGTTTCAATTTTTGCTCAACTACGTTGATGATTGCCCATAACCACCAGCTGCTGCGTACCAAGCTCCAGGCCTGGGGTGCCCTGAGCAGCCTCGTCGGTAATCTGATTGCGCTGCCACTGATTGGTTTAGTCGGCGCCGCCTGGATCAATACGCTAACCGAGTTTGTGCTGCTGGTGGCCTATGGCTACGGGGCGATTATCTCGACCCGACAGGAGAAATCAGTGTGAATATTTTGCTCGTCAATCCCCACTCGCCCCAAAACGCCGGTGACTTAGCGATTCTTCAAGAGGCATTACACTATTTGGGTGAGGCATATCCAGGCGCAACGATTACCTACACGATCAATGACGCGGAACCTGCCGATTGGTTGCCCAAGGATATCACGCACCTTCCCTCCTTTGTTCAGTGGATTACCCATCGAACGCCGGATGGCGGCTGGCGCTGGCGTAAATGGCTAGCGCCTGGGTGGATGCTCTGGCTGCTGATTGCGAGCATCGCCTACCGTTGGTTCAAGATTCGCCTGCTCCCTAGCTCACCCCGCCGTGCTTCCCTAATGAACCACTACTACGATGCCGATCTGATTGTAGCGTTTGGTGGTGGCTACTTGTATGCCCGTCACTCGTTTAATATTGCTTTTTTATGGATTTGGCTGGGGATGGCGCTAGGGATTATTATGAATAAGCCGCTGATTTTGCTTCCTCAATCATTTGGCCCGGTTCAAGGCAAGTTTCAGCGCAAGCTGCTGTGCTGGCTGGTTGAACGTAGTCGAGTCGCAATTGCTCGCGAGCAAGAATCGGTGACATTCCTCCAGGCAATTGGTGTGCAAAAAACGGTGCCGCTGCTGCCCGATCTAGCGTTTTCAACCTCAGAGTCAGCTGCTGAGGAAATTGAGGCGGTTCTTGCACCATACTGGGGCGATATCGACCCTGAGCGACCAGTTATTGGCATGACGCTGATGGATTGGGGCGCCCAAAACCCAAACTTTGCGCACCAGGAAAACTACGAGCAGTCGATCATGGAACTCATAGCGCACGTGCAAACCGTGTATGCTGCCCAAATAGTGGTGTTTATCCAGTGCTTTGGCCCAACCAAAGATCAAGATGACCGTTGGATTGCCCGCCAGATTGCCCAGAAAGCTGGCAGTTCGATTATTGTTATAGATACGCCGCTCACCCCAAATCTCTTGAAAGCCGCCTATCGGCGCCTTGATGCCCTGGTGGCAACGCGCATGCACTCGGCTATTTTCGCGCTCAGTGTTGAAACACCCACCCTGGTTATTGGGTATCTTCACAAGTCAAAAGGAATTATGAAGATGGTGGGACTCTCGGACTATATTCTTGATATCAATGCTGTTCAACCGATGAAGCTTATCCAGCAGTTCGATAATTTATGGCTGCACCGGATTGAAATTACAGACAAAATCCATGAATGTATTCCACTTATCCAGCAGCATCTGCTAGAAATCATTCCACTTTTGCGCTCAAACTATAAAATATCATGAGTCAGAAAATCCAAGTTATTCAACTTATTGATGGATTTGCCACAACTGAGAAATCAGGTGGTGCCGCATTGTTTGGTATTCGCTTGGCCAGAATGCTCAACAAGGACTTGATTAAATCAATTGTATGTGGTTTATGGCACTACAACACGGCTTCAGAACAATACTGGATCAATCAGCTCTCAGTTGAAGGTATCCATGCCCGCCAGCTGATTGAAACTAAATCACAGCTCCATTTCGATCTTTTTCGGGCTTGTCACTATCTGCGCTCTATAATTAATAGTGCTGAGCCTGTCATCATTAATACTCATTTTGAGCGGGGCGATCTGTTAGCGTTGGCATTTAATGCCTTCTACCCCACCCAGAGAATCGCGATCGTGCGAACGATTCATCAAAATAAGCATTGGCTCAATCGTCCATGGATGGGATCTGTGCTAAACCTCGTCTATCCGTGGATGTTTGAGGCTGAGGTCGCTATTTCAAAAACCACGCAGAATTGGCTTGATCAGCGCCCGGTTGCCCGAATCACCCGTCGATATTCAACCCAAATCTATAATAGTCTTAGCCATGCAGAGATAGAAAAATTTAAACGGACCCAGCCCAGACGAGAATCCTTTGCGCCTCCCCGGTTCGCAATCGTAGGCCGTCTTGAGCTGCAAAAAGGCCATAGCTTTTTCCTTGAGGCCGCCGCGCTGCTCCTACGAACCTATCCACAGGCGGAATTTTGGGTTATTGGTGCCGGTTCGTTGGCTGAGACGCTGCAACAACAAGCGCATACCCTGGGAATCAGTCATGCAATTACCTGGTGGGGTGCTCAATCTGATATTGCGGTGCGCCTAAGGGAGATCGATGTGCTTGTTTCAACATCACTCTGGGAAGGTTTCCCCACCATCATTCTGGAAGCGATGGCAGCCAGTGTGCCGATTATTGCAACAGATGTTTCGGGGAGCTGTGAGCTCATTACATCACACGAAACCGGCCTGCTGATTCCCGTTTGTGACATACCTGCAGTATCTGCGGCAATGATGTGGATGATCGGGAATCCACGAGCAGCAGAGGAAATGAGCAAACGGGCATTTGCGCGACTCCACGACTATGCCTTAGAACGCACTGCCGCAGAGTATGAGGAGTTATACAAAAATATTCTTCACATGTGAGACAAGTTTAGACGTTCTATAGGTCAACGTAGCCCTAAGCATCTGTGGTGCATCCTAGGCAGGCTTATGGGCTACCAATAGATGTCCCAGCGGATCGCGGGTATCTTTCCAGATTGTGTCTAATACTGAGAAAACGAGGTTGACAACGAAAATGGCTGGGGTTAAGAGACGGCCTAGTTGATAGTGTGGCCAAGCATTGAGGCCTGTTTGGGCGACGTTCGACCAGACACCGCCGTGTGGCATAATCGTTTCTACGACCAAGCCGTGATATTCAGCCAGATGCTGAAGCCCAAAGCGTGTATAACGAAAAAAATCATAGGGAGCTTCGTGGAGCCGCCAGCTTTGTGGTGTGGTCAGAAGGAGAATGCCGCCTGGCTTGAGAACTCGGGTGATCTCGGCGAATGTGGAGAATGGTTGCGGCACATGTTCCAGCACTTCAAAACATAAAACGGTATCAAACGAGTCCGCCTCAAACGGTAGCACAACACTTGTGCTAACCACATCAAGGATATTATTGGCTTGATCGATATCGAGACCAATATATTTCCCCGTTGTTTTGACCCAGGACCGATAAGGTTGCCGACCACAGCCAATGTCTAGAATATCACCCGTTGCCTGATGAATGACCGAAGCAATATTGCTTGATAATCCCTTGAGCATTAAGAAATCATGATCAACGAGGCTCCGCTGCGGTGATGCTTGCCGGGCTGTTCTTAGTTTGACTGACATTCTCAACTCTTAAATCTCCAGGAGCAAGGCCGGTCACCTTACTCAGACGTACAATCGCGGCAGGGACAGGGGACTAGAAATTCGTAGCTATGAAAGCTGGCTGCATGCCCTGAGGTTTATCCCTAGGGGTAATGCGATTCGGGAAAATACGCGAGAACAGTCGTGCTGAATGATCGCTGGGAGCAGACTATTCCATCCTTACTCACATACCTCATACAACTGTTCTCTCGCCTACCTTTAGCACGGGCTTAGCACCTAGGGCGCATCTAAATCAACCTTAATATCGCCAACATCTAACACCTGATCGGCGGTTGGGCTGAAGATACGAGTAACCAGATCATCTCCCAAGATCGCTTTATATTTCCCATAGACATCACCAACGATCAAAACATATTCGACTGGTGGAATATTGGCGAATATAAAATATCCCTCGGCATCGGTTACCGCACCTGGACTCGTTGAGTCAGAGAGGACAAAAGCGGCATTGTTTGGGTCCTCAGTGTTCCGCACCACTTCGGCCAGCCGGACCCCAGTGTTAGCCCATGGTACATCTTGGGGGTTGAGTGCACGTCCCTTGAAAATCGTCTTCCCAGCCTCGGGCTGCGTGGGATTTGGGTTGGTTGGATTGACCGCAGTTGGCGCAACTGTGGTTGCGCTATCATTATTGGCCGGGGTTGCCGTGCTGCACCCACCCAGTAGAAGCGTGCAGAGTAGCAACACATAGCTACAGATTTTTTTCATGAGAACCCTCTTAACTAATTGAAGTTGAATTTATACGAGATTCCTGACGATTTGTAAATGAGTGCATTCAAGACGATAAAGCAGGTTTAATGGCCGCCCATAAGACTGTAACTGCATCGCTACGTATCGTTCACCCCTCTATACTCTCCCAACAGTTGTCAGGCTATGGATGATGAAGGATAACCGTAACAATGGAATGGCAAGACCGTCCCGAGTAAATTTTCAGCTAGGCCATTATACCTGATGTTGTTTATTGAATGGCGATTAATTCCGTGCCGGTTAACCTAGACCAATTTAGCCTTTCGTCTTGCGGTTAGCTATCTGAAGGGTAAGATTAGGCACCTATTAACCCATGGATTAGCTGATTTAGCGCTGGATCTACGCCTCCGTACCCCTTGATTAGCCCACATGGATTATTGCTAAGCCCACCCCATGAGTGCGATACTAGTCACATCTGCCGTGAGTTACAGTCTATTGAACGCTTTTAGGTGCAGGAAATTATTGGCCTTTTGGCTACGAAGGAGTCCTCAGTCATGAGTAAATCACTCAAAATGAAGTTGAAAGCCGGTGCGCTCATTGGAGCAGTTGCACTTTCCGCTTTCGTCGGTCGTGGCCAAGCTAGTGCTGATTACGGCACCAGCTTTACCACCTCGGTTACGTATCAAAATGTTGGCGATGCGACTGCAAATGTTCAGTTTGAAATCTATAACAGCACTGGTACCTCGGTAGGCAGCGTTACCCGAATTCTGGCCGCTGGTGGTGCAGACTCACTCTTTGTTGGTGGTATTGCTACCCTCGGCACTAATTTCTCTGGTGCTGCTACGATGTCTTCAGACCAGCCACTAGTCGCCACCCTGGTGCAGTTGCCCGCTGCTGGCAGTTCGGTAACCAACCGCCCGCTGTCGAATGGCTTTGCTGACGGAACCGACCGCGTTCTGCTTGCAACTGTGCTGAAAGCCACCTTTGGTGCGAGCACGAAGTTCTCAATTCAGAACATCGATAGCTCACCAGCTAATATCTCAATTAAGTTCTACAGCACCTCAAACGTGTTGGTTCACACAGTTGCTGCCAATAACGTACCGGCTAATTCAGCCTACTACGTCAGCTCTGCTGATATTGCTGAACTGGGCGCAAGCTTCAATGGTTCCGTTATCGCTGACTCCGTCCGTGTCGGCGGCGGTGCTGGCAAAATTGTTGGAACCGCGCTTGAGCTCCAAGTTGTTGGCCCACGGGCAACCGCATTCGAAGGCGTCCAGAGTGGTTCGGGAACCGTCTACATGGCTACCGCTCTGTGTAGCGCTTTTGGTGGCACTACGACCTTCTACGCAGTCCAAAACGCCGGCGCAGCTGTAACGGATGTCACCGTAACCTATCAGGGTGGTGGCACCGAAACCAAACCAGCAATTGGCCCTGGCGCTAAGGTAAGTCTCAATACCTGTGATGTTAAGGGTGCAAACTATAGCGGTGCTGCAACTATCACCACCTCAGCTGGTGGATTGATTGTGGTTGTAGGCAAGGCTAGTGGTCCAGGTCTTATGTCAACCGCCTTCGTCGGTGCCGCCAGTGGCGTAGACACCCTGGCTCACCCATACGTCCGCTGGTCAACAACCCGCTATGACCTGGGTGATCGCACTCGCCAGCGTGGCAACGTCGCGCTCCAGAATGTAGGCGCTGCTACTGTCAACAATGTGACCGTCAAGTATATTGACAAAGACGGTAAACTGGTCGGCACGCACACCATTGCTTCGATTGCTCCAGGCGCAAAAGTTAACTCGAACCCAACCAATGCAATCCAAACCCCTGGCTATGACGGTAGTTCCACATTGGTTGAGTTTGGCTACTATGGTGCCACTAGCTCCACCGGTGGCGGCGCACTCGTTGAGGCTCCACCCGGTAGCACAATCATCAGCATCGTTCGTATCAGCTCTTCACCTGCTAGTGGTCTCGTCAGCGAAGACTACAGCGGCCAGCCAATTCAATAATTCCTGGTCCATAGCTCACGGCACGACCAGCGCCACTGTGAAAACAGTGGCGCTGGTTCATTTTAGGCCTGGACAGTTGTGGCTGGGTTCGATCTGGCAGGGACGCCAGGCTGAGACAAACGTGCGCCGGAGTAGCAATACTCCGGCGCACAGCGCTGTGGGAGCGTCAGTTCATTTAGCGCTCGGCGGCCACCACCTCATAGACTGGTGTGCACCACTCGCGGCGCTTGGGGTCGGTGGCGTGGGTGGCGGCGTAGTAGAGGTCTTTGATCTGGGTGAAGATTGGTCCGATTGCCCCGTCACCAATTGGCCGCCGGTCGATCTCGACCACTGGGGTGACTTCGACGCCGGTGCCACAGAAGAACATCTCATCGGCGGCGTACAGCTCGGTGCGGTCGAGCGAGCGCTCTACCACGGTCAGGCCCAGCTCCTCGGTCGCCAGCTGGCTGACGACGTGGCGGGTAATTCCTTCGAGGATGTTGTCGGTCAGGCCGGGGGTGTGCAGAACCCCGTTGCGCACGATAAAGATATTCTCGGCGCTGCCTTCACTGACATGGCCATCCTGGGTCAGCACAATCGCCTCGTCGTAGCCGTTCTGCATCGCCTCGCTCTTGGCCAGCGCTGAGTTGATATAGGCGCCGGTGGCCTTGATCCGCGCGGGGATGGCGTTGTCGTCAATCCGCCGCCACGAGCTGGTCGCCACCCGCAGCCCCTCGGATTTTTCGATGTACTTGCCAAATGGCAGCGCCCAGATGGTAAAGGCATCGCTGATATCGTGCAGGCGGACGCCAATGCCCTCGAACGATTTGTAGGCCAGCGGCCGAATATAGACATCGCTCTGGAAGTTCTCGCGGCGCAGCAGCTCCAGGGTCGTCTCACACAGCGCATCAACCGTATACGGCAGGACAATCTGCAACACCTTGCACGAGCGCAGCAGCCGCTCGTAGTGGGCGCGCAGCTGGAAGACATACAGCTCGCCAGCGTCGTTGTTCCAGTAGGCGCGGATTCCTTCAAAGCAGCCGGTGCCGTAATTGAGTGCGTGGGTCATTACACTGACCTTCGCGTTTTCAATCGGTACGATTTCGCCGTTGAAAAAGGCGTAGCGATTGAGCGTCATAGCTGGTTCTCCTTGTTGAATAAAAAAATCAATAAACTACGATCACTATGGGTCATCAATCCGCCAGGATTAGCGCTTGGGCGTCTCCAGGGGTTGATTTTTAATCCTCGTTTGGGGGCGCTTGAAGGCACTTAATCGCCCGTTGACCACGATTACGCCGAGTAAAATAATGCCTAGCCCGATCAGCATATCGGCGCGGAGCGGCTCGTTCAGCGCTAGCCAGCCCCAGAAGATCGCAAAGATTGGCAGCAGGTAGGTTACCTGCGAGGTGCGGGTTGCGCCAACCTGTTTGACCAGCGAGAAATACAGAATCTGGGCAATTGCGGTGCCCATAATCGCCAGCGCCAGCAGCGCGCTAAGCGAGGCCAGCGAGGGCATCTGCCAGCTGCGGCGGTCAACCACGACGGCAATCGGGAACAGCCAGACTGCGCCGGCGATCATCTGGCCAAACGCGGAGATTAGCGCTGGGACTGCGCCAAATTTACGCCGTACAAACAGCGTTCCCACCCCATAGCACGAGGCGGCGATCAGACACACAATCTGCCCCCAGGTGTCGGTGCTGCTGATGGTGCCAATTGCATTAGCAAACAGATACACTACGCCCGAAAATCCAATCAAAACCCCGAGGGTGCGCAGCGGCGTCAGGCGCTCATCGCGCACAAACACCTGGGCAAACATCACTGTCCAGAGTGGGGTGGTGGCATTATAGATCGAAGCCAGGCCGCTGGCGTTCGCGCCCATCTGCTGTTCGCCCCAGGCAAACATCGTGTAGGGTAGGGCGGCGTTGATGAAGCCCACAAAGGCCAGCCCCAGCCACAGATTGCGCTCGCGGGGCAGCTTTAGCCCTTGCCAGCGCAAGATGCCATAGAGTAACACCGCAGCAATGATCAGTCGAAAAAACACAAATGTCAGCGGCGGAATCGTCTCGACGCCAACTTTGATGAATAGAAATGATGCGCCCCAAACGAGCGCCAGCAACCACAGGGTTGCCATTTGCCGCAGAGTCATAGTTACCTCAAGTCAACCCACATTGAGTCGAATAGTTGGGCCTACTGATGGTTTTTGATCTGCCACCAGATCATGGCGTGGTGCCGGGCAAACCCCAGCGAGCGATAGAGTGCCTGGGCCTGATGATTAACCTCATCGACGCTGAGCGTGGCGGTTTCCCAGCCCAACCCGTGCGGTCCGGTCGACCGGCTCGGCGGCGCGGATCAGGTCTTGGATCGCTTCCCCGTCGGCTGGGGTCGCCGGGCGTAGTGTTGCCATTGGATCAGTCCTCAGTTTCTAAAATGTCAGCTGGATTGCTCTATCCCCAAATGTGGATAGAACATCTGTTTTTGTGGATAACCACGCCTGACTAGTCGGCCTGGAGTGCCTGGATCAGCATCTCCGGGGCGATGTTGCCCCCACAGAACACGGTGCCGATCCGCTGGGCCGCTGCTGGCAGCCGACCTGCCAGCACAGCCGCGGTGGTCAGGGCGCCGGTTGGCTCGATCACCTGCTTCATATGCAGCACAACCCAGCGGGTCGCCGCCAGAATCTGGGCGTCCGAGATCACCACCACCTCGTCAACCAGCTCGCGCATAATCGCAAAGGTAATCGGGCCTGGCTCGGTGGTGCGCACGCCATCGGCGATGGTGGTTGGCGGGCTGATTGAGATAATTCGGTTGGCCGCCAGCGACTGGCGCACATCGTCGGCGCCCTCTGGCTCGACCCCAATAATCCGTATCGCTGGATTGAGGGCGCGGGCGGCAATCGCCCAGCCGCTGATCAGCCCGCCGCCGCCAACGGGGACAACCAGCGTATCCAGGTCGGCCACCTCCTGCAGCAGCTCCAGCGCGGCGGTGCCCTGTCCGGCGATAATCTGCTCATCGTTGAAGGGCGGCACCAGGGTCAGCCCGTGCTCGGCGGCCAGCACCTGGCTGATCTCCTGGCGGTTTTCCCGCGCCGGATCGTACAGAACCACGCTGGCGCCATAGCCGCGAGTGGCGGTGATTTTGACCGGCGGCGCATTCTGGGGCATCACAATTGTGGCCGGAATCTGCAGCAGCTGGGCCGCCAGCGCCACGCCCTGCGCGTGATTGCCCGAGGAGAATGCGATCACCCCGCGCTGGCGGGCCTGGGCGTCGAGCTGGGCCAGGCGATTGTAGGCCCCACGAAATTTGAATGAGCCAGTGCGTTGCAGATGCTCGGCCTTGAAGAAAACCTGGCGGTTCACCATGCGATCAAACATCTGCGAGGTCAGCACCGGGGTGCGGGTCGCAATCCCATCAAGCCGGGTTGCGGCCGCACGAATATCAGCGAAGGTTACGGTCATTGGCTCACTCCTACATCAAAGGTTCGGTTTCACGGCAGGCTCGGGCGGCGAGCTGGTCGCGGCGGCGCAGATGATCGGTCAGCAGATCGCCCAGGATGCCGATGCCGCGCTCGATGGCGGCGGGCGTCTGGGCGGCAAAGCACAGGCGGATGTAGGCGCTGCGGGGCGGCTGCGGAAAAAACACGCTGCCTAAGGTTACGCCCACGCCGCGCTCGATCGCCTCGCTGTAGACATCGGCGCCGTTGATTCCCGGCGGCAGGGCCAGCCAGAAGCACAGCCCGCCAGTCGGGGTGGTCCACTCGACATCACGCGGACACGAGCGCTGCAGGGCTTTTTTCATCGCGTCACGGCGCTCACGATACAGCTCGCGCACCGAGCGGAGATGGCCGGCCAGCTGTCCGCGGCCAAGATAGTCGGCCAGCGCCCGCTGGAGCAGCGGTGAACAGTGCAGATCGGCGCTGCGTTTGGCGGCCAGCAATGGGCCGAGCTGCTCTTCTTGCGCCACGAGATAGCCCAGGCGCAATCCAGGGGTCAAAATTTTGGAGAAGCTGCCAAGGTGAATCACTCGCCCGGCCGTATCACGGGATTTAAGCGGCAGCGGCGGCGTGCCATCATAGGCCAGCGGCCCATAGACATCATCTTCGAGAATGGTCAGGTTATGCTCGCGGGCGAGCTGGAGCAGGGCCAGCTGGCGCTCGGGAGCCAGGCAGATCCCAGTTGGGTTGTGGTAGGTTGGCACGGTGTAGAGCAATCGAGGTTTGTACTCGCGCAGGACATGGCGTAGCGCATCGATACGCATTCCCTGCTCATCCATCGGGATCCCGATCAGGCGCACGCCCAGCGATGTGGCCTGTTCGATAAAGCCCAGATAGGTTGGCTCCTCGACCAGCACGACATCGCCCTGGCGGACAAACGCCCGCAGCACCAGCGCCACACCCTGCTGCGCCCCGGTGGTGATCAGCACATTGTCCGGCGAGGTGACGACATTGCGATCCAGCAGCCAGGTTGCGACCGCCTCACGCAGCGGCAGCTCGCCCTGGGTCGGCCCGTAGCCCAGCGCTGCCGGGTCGCGCAGGGCGTGCTGAATCGCCCGCCCAAGGTCGCGGACCGGAAATGTCTCAGCGGCCGGCCCCGCCTGGGCGAACGAGATCAGGTTTGGGTCCTGGGAGAGCCGCATCATATCGGCTAGCATGCCCTGGCTGATCCAGGGCGTGCTGGTGTCGGCGTGGCTGCGGGCCGGGAGGTGCAGCGACTGCAGGGCTGGCTGCGTGCGCTGGGCGACAAAAGTGCCGCGCCCAACGTAGGCTTCCACCCAACCGCCGGCCTGGAGTTCGCTGTAGGCATTGTGGACGGTCAGACGTGTCAAGCCCAGGTTGGTGGCAAGATCACGCACCGGCGGCAATTTTGCGCCTGCTGGCAACGAGCCGGAGCGAATCCGCTCCTGCAGCTGGTCAGACAGTTGCAGGAGCGGATTCGCATGGTTGCGGTTGAGTTGAAATTCCATATGTTCCTCGTAAAGCCTAAACCTACCGCTACAAAGCGGCCAGTAGACCCAGCAGCAGCATCAGCAGGGGTAGGACAATCAGTAGATTAAGCGGATTGTACCACTGCCAGTGGGAATGATCGTCGAGTGGCATCCACGAGCCACAGGTTTTTAGCTTCATATCGTTTTGTTCGTAGTGCATTATTTGGTTCCTCCAGATTTAACGGGCTTGGTAATACGTCCTGACTAATGCAGGCATTGTACGCCTTGGGGCTAAAAGTGTACAGGTACAATTGGCGTGATTGTGCTAGGACAAATTGCTGAGTGGCCGGATTTATTTGTGCGTAGCTAGGGTGCGGGATTCTCCGCCCGTGCTCAGGCCGACGGGAGATAGGCCGCTGGCGGCTGAGCCAGGGCATGTGCAAAGTCGTTCGGGACCTCACCCCAGCCCCAAGCGATTGATGGCCTGATCAAAGCGGCGCATGAAGACCCGTTGCACTGCTGCCAGATTGCGTTCACCGTGCTGCT
>DAOTUS010000025.1:0-2199 GCA_034437415.1 Herpetosiphonaceae bacterium | reverse complement strand
TGCCCTGCGCTAAGTCTGCGGCGCGAGGGCGGCGCGAATCTGGGCGATCTGGGCTTCGCAGTCGGCGGGGCCGAGCTGACTGATGCGCTGGCGCACACCGTCCCAGCCTGGGCGGGGCGGCCAACCAGGAGCTGCCGGGGTTGCAGGCGCACTGGCAGGATTTCAACCGCGACACGATGGGGCTGGGCTACGGGCCTGCCCGCACCGACGCGGCGCTCAACCGGCCGGCACTGGACGATCAGCCGCTCCAGGCCGGCGGCTTTGTTGAGCATCTCGTCGCCGGGTTTGCCAGCACCTATCAGGCGCTGCTGGCCCACCAGGACCGGCTGGAGGACACGATTCTGGCCGGCTTTGCCACAGCTCTGGTGCGCGTGATCGCCCGGCCAAGCCAGAGCTACGCGATTATCCTGCGCCACAGCCTCCACCCCAACGTCTGCCGCGACGCCGCCGACCGCGAGCGCATCCTCGACTACCTATGGCTGGCGGTGCCACAGGAGCCGTGGCTGCAGGCGCTGGTCGGCGCCGAGCAGCGGGCGCTCTGGCACAACGACGTGCCCTGGTTTGGCACGCGGCCGCGCTCCCGCACGCTGCACACCGCCGCTGGCGAGCAGCTGGTCGATGCGCTGCCCCGCCCAGGCTGGGACGGTGTGCGCCAGCGCATCAGTCAGCTCGGCCCCGCCGACTGCGAAGCCCAGATCGCCCAGATTCGCGCCGCCCTCGCGCCGCAGACTTAGCGCAGGGCAATCGCATCTAAACAGGGATTCAGGCCAGTTGGCATTCACTGCCCCTTTGCAATGAGACGCGGTGCTGGCACGGGTGAACCCACCCAGAGCAGTCAGATTTCGGCGACGCGATCGTCACGACGTTGAGCGTGATCCTGGCACGCGTGGGAACCGTCTCATTTCAGGTGAGCTGGCGGATTAATCTGGCCGGAATCCCTGCTAAATTGTTGCAATCGTAGGCATCTTCCGGCATGATAGATCCGTCTTCGTGCTGTGTTGGAGGATCCCATGCCCCTGCTCCGTGATTGTGCCATTGGGTCGTATTTTGCCACCGTCGATGATCCCCGGAAGGAGCGCACCCGCGACCATGCGTTGCTCGATATCATCGTGATTGCGCTCGCGGCGATCATCTGCGGGGCCGATAGCTGGGTCGCGGTGGCCGAATTTGGCCGCCTCAAACAGGCGTGGCTCCAGACGTTTCTTGCTCTGCCCAACGGGATTCCCTCCCACGACACCTTTGGTCGGGTATTTGCCCGCATTGACCCGGCCCAGTTTCAACACAGCTTTGTCACCTGGGTACAGGCCATCCAGGAGATCCATGGCGATGTGATTGAGATCGATGGCAAAACCCATCGCCGCTCCCACGATCAGGCCAATGGCACCGCCGCCTTGCATCTCGTCAGGCACCCAGAGGGTACCCGGGGCCAGCGCGAACCGCCTCGTGCTTGGCCAGGTCGCCGTGGACACCAAATCCAACGAAATCACCGCCATCCCCATGCTTTTAGATTTGCTCGATCTGCGCGATTGTACAGTCACGATCGATGCCATGGGCTGTCAAACCGCGATTGCAACCCAGATTGTGGCGCGCGGTGGCGACTATCTGCTCGCCTTGAAAGGCAATCAGCCGCAGGTGCATGCGGATGTCGTCGCCCTGTTTGCCGACGCCCGATCCGCGCTCCAGCCCGCGTATGGCATGACCCACGCCACGACCATCGACAAAGGCCACGGCCGGATTGAGCAGCGGCAGGCATTTGTGATCAGTGATCCGAGCGTGATCGCCTATCTCAACGATCAGGATCGCTGGACGGGCTTACGCAGTGTGGTGGTCATTGAAAGCGAACGGACGCTGAACGATGTCACCACGACCGAACAGCGCTCCTATCTGTCCAGTCAGGTGCTCGATCCCGTAACCGCGAATCACCATGTTCGCGCCCATTGGGGGATTGAAAATAGCGTTCACTGGGTTTTGGATGTGACGTTTAATAAACTACCGCGCGGCAAGCCGCGGGGTATTGACCGGCTTACACAAGCGAGAGTTGCTCAACATGAAGTTGCTTGTACTCATTGGTACGCCCTTGTTTCGCCACATAGTCTCGAATTTGGGCTTCAGTCCCATGGTGTCCAACGGTAGAAATAGAGTACCCATCCGACCAAAACTCGCCACCCCACAGTTGCTTTTTGACCGAGGGGACGCGCT
>DAOTUS010000024.1:0-7727 GCA_034437415.1 Herpetosiphonaceae bacterium | reverse complement strand
TCCCAATAATTATTCAAGCAATGAGCCATTATAATTGGCTTTGGACGCGGGAATGCCCGCGTGAATCCTCGGTAGATTGGAAACGAGTATAGCGATGACTGAAGCATTATTAGCGGTCGAGGAGCTGCTGCGCCAGGGCAAAGCTGCGGCCAATAATCACAATAACGGATTAGCCCGCCAGCTCCTCAGCCAGGTTGTCCAGCGCGATCCCGCCAGCGAGCAGGGCTGGCTGTGGCTCAGCGGCGTGGTTGATGACCCGGAGCGGATGCGCTACTGCCTCAAGCGAGTGCTGGCGATCAACCCGGCCAATGTTCACGCCATGGTCGCGCTGCGCGACTTTGCCGAGCTGGCGCCCAAACCAGCGCCGCCGGAGCCGTCGCCAGCGGTGGAGCCGGCCAGCCCTGTGCCCCTGAAGCCGGTCGCCAAACCAGCCCGGCCCACCATCCGCCCCCGCCCGGCCTCGATGATCGAAGGCGCGGCGGTGCAAACGGTGGTGCATCAGCACACCCGCACGATGTGGGCCTATATCGCGCTGTGGTCGGGGATTATGGGGCTGCATCTGCTGCTGTTCAAAGCTGGCGAGCTGCGGGCTTTGAGCTTTGGCGCCGTCGCCAGCCGCGTGCTGGGGATCGCCCTTGGGCTGGCGGCGCTTCAGGCGCTGGCCTGGTGGGTTGGCCTGCTGCTGCTGGAGCGCCGCGCCAGCCAGCAGCTGCTCGGCCGCACCATAATCCACGCCGCCGTCAGCACTGCCCTCTGGCCGAGTAGCCTGGCCGCGCTGGGCGGCCTGCTGGTTGGCGCCCTGGGCATCCTGGGCGGCACCGCCCTGACCACCGCCGGCAATCTTGGGCGCCTGTTTCTGCTGTTCGTCAGCGCGATGCTGCTGGTGCGCGGCATCGTCAGCAACCTGGATGCGTCAACCAGCCTCGATCGTGTCCGCCAGCAGCAGATCTATCAGAGCCTGACGGTTCTCAGCACCGGACTGGTGGGCGCGCTCGTCGTTGGCTGGATCATCGTCGATCGGCTGGTGATGCGCTAGGTCGTGGCCGTTCACACCCGTTCATTGTTAGCTCATAGATAGCACTTAGTTTTGACCATGCAGGCGTGTTACCATACTGGTGGATCGAAAATTTATTGGATGTGGAGGACATAATGTCGAAACGATTGATCTCAAGTGTGCTGTTGATTGTCAGCCTGTTATTGTCGGCGTGTGCGCGGGAAGAAATTACCGCCGAGAATATCGTCACAAAAATGCGCGAGTCCCAGACGACCACCAACGAGATGCACGCGGTTGTCCGGCTGGACTACACCTCGCCTGACGAGAGCGGCTTTATCAGCGCCGAGTACTGGACCCGTAAAACTGGGGCCAAAGACGCCGCCGGCAACGATGTCAGCGCGATGCGCCTCAAAGTGCTTGACGCCAGCGAAGCCGATATGATCGGCTCCGAGGCCGTCTCCGATGGCGCGCAGGGCTGGCTCTACTCGCCCAGCGAAAACACCGCCTACGTTGGCACCGCCGCCGATATCGAAGCCAACAAACCTGAGTCAACCCCCGGTGGCGGCGCAACCAGCCAGACCGAAATGTTGCTCCAGCTGCAAGGTTTTATCCAGCAGGGCCTGGATGCCGTCAATATCGAAATTCTTGGCGAAGAGCAGGTTGCCGGGGCCAACGCCTACAAGCTGAAAATCTCGCCCAAGCCCGAGGCTCAGTCCGAGCTGCAGCTGCCGATCGAGCTGTTGGTTGAAATCACCCTGTGGGTCGATAGCACCCGCTGGATGCCGCTGAAGTTGGTTGTTGATGCCAAAGATATGGGCAAAGTCGAAATGGCCGCCCAGACCCTGGAGATCAACAGTGGCGTAGACGCTGCCCAGTTCAGCGCCCAGCCACCGGCCGGCGCCACCATCGTCCAGATCGCCGACCTGCTCAAAGAGATGCAGAAGAGCGATGCTGCGCCGACAACCTTGGACGAAGCCCGTGCTCAGGCCGGCTTCCCGCTGCTGACCGCCCCCAATGGCACGGCTGGCGCGGCGCTGGTCGAAGTCCAGACCATCAACCTGCCCCAGGGGTCAGCGGTGGTCCAGAGCTTCTCTGGCCCTGGCGTGGAGTGGAGCCTGGTGCAATCGCAGGGCGATGCCAGCGCGATGACGCGCGGCAACCGGGGCGGCACCGTGGTTGATGTCCGCGGTGTCGAAGGCACCATCATCGAGGGCAAAGGCAATGTTGGCACCCTGCTAACCTGGCAGGAGGGCGCTGTGACCTTTGTTATCGCTGGCAACCTCTCCGCCGAAGATGCCCTGGCCGCAGCCGCTGCGCTGCAGTAAGCTCAGGTTTGATCGATCGTACCAGCGAGGGACACGCAAAAACGTGTCCCTCGCTGTTTTGATACTCAACCAGGCTGGGAAGGGCCGTGGTGAGGCGCCTCAAGGCGCAGTTCCATGGTATGTTTTAGAGGAGTTGGTTTCCTGCTTAAGGAGTTTTGTAATGACTAATTCGATGTTGATTCGGACCGTTAATTTGCACCGCCAGTATCAAATGGGCAAAACTGTTGTCAATGCCCTGGCGGGCGTGGATTTGCAAATTCGGCGGGGAGAATTTGTCGCCCTGGTGGGGCCATCGGGATCAGGGAAATCCACCCTGCTTAATCTGATCGGTGGCCTCGATCGCCCGAGCCAAGGCGAGATTTGGCTTGATGACCTTGAGCTGGGCCGCGCCTCAGACAAAAAACTCGTTGCCTTTCGCCGCGATCGGGTTGGTTTTATTTTTCAAAGTTTTAACCTGCTCCCGACCAATCGCGCCTGGGAAAACGTGGCGCTCCCGCTGATGTTGGCGGGCGCCAGACGAGTCGAGCGCCAGGCCCGCGCCGAGCTGTTGCTTGATCAGGTTGGCCTGGGCGACCGCGCCGATCACCGCCCAGCCGAGCTGTCGGGCGGCCAGCAGCAGCGCGTGGCGATCGCCCGTGCGTTGGCCAACAAGCCGGTGCTGATTCTGGCTGACGAGCCAACCGGCAACCTCGACTCGAAGACCGGCCGCGAGGTGCTGACGCTGCTGCAAAACCTGGTGCATGACGAGAATGTCACCCTGCTGATGGTCACCCACGATGCCACCGCCGCCTCGTACGCCGATCGGATTGTGCATATGCGCGACGGTTTGCTTGACCGCATCGAAATCGTTGAACGCCCTGAGCTGGTGGAGACAACCGCATGAATATGAAAGATCTGCTACGCACGGCCTTCAGCAACCTGACTCGCCGCAAAGTTCGCACCTCGCTGACCTCGCTCGGGGTCACCGTCGGTATTTTCACAATTGTGGTCATGCTCTCGCTCGGGGTCGGCGTCCAGCGCGAGATCCAGAAACAGTTCGATGCGATTGGTCTGGAAAATGTGGTGGTTCGACCGCGCGATGCCGAGCGCAACGATGCCACCCGCTATCTGCGCCCACAGCGCCTGACCGCGATCAGCCCGGAAAAAATTGCTGAGTGGCGGGCGCTCCCCAATATCGTCAGCGTTACCCCGGTGGTTGATGTCAACGAGTCGATCAGCAAGCGCCTGCGCCAGCCCGGCGATGATGCCCGCTCAGAGGCGATCAATGTCGATATTGGCGTTGGCATCACCAATCCGTTTGAGGCGCCGCCACAGCCGCTGGCGGGGGTGCTGCAGCCGGCTGGTAATGGCCAGATTGTGATCTCGCAGCGGCTGGTTAGCTCGCTTGATCTTGGCAGCGATATGGCCACAGTGCTGGGCAAGCCGGTGCAGATTGTGCTCGAAAGCCCGCGTGGCGAGTCGCAGACGTTCGACTACACCGTGGTTGGCGTGAGCAACTCGGAAGATCGGCTGGTGGCGCTGACCGCCGAAGACAGCATTGCGCTCAAGGCCTGGTGGTTCAACGACCCTGATCTGCTCAAGACTGAAGGGTATGACTTTGCCCTGATCAAAGCCAAAGACCTGACGGTGGCCCGCAGCCTGGTTCCGCAGCTGCGCGAGCAGGGCTTTCGCGTCCAGTCGCTGGAAACGGTGCTGGATCTGGCCTCGAAAGTGTTTCTGGTGATCAACATTATGCTTGGCTCGGTTGGCGGCCTGGCCCTGTTTGTGGCCTCGATCGGGATTATGAACACGATGGTGATGGCGATCTACGAGCGTACCCGCGAGATCGGCACGATGAAGGCCATCGGTGCCTCGCGCAGTAATATTCGCACGCTATTTATGGCCGAGGCCGGGATGATTGGGCTGTTTGGCGGCGTGGTTGGCCTGCTGCTGGGCTGGCTTTCGGGGATTGGCCTGAATATGGTCGCCCTGAAGTACCTTGAGGATAACGAAGTGCCCCTGCAGGGTAACTTTTTCGTCATTCCGCCCTGGCTGATTCTGCTCGCCCTGGGCTTTGGCCTGCTGGTTGGGATTGTCGCCGGGCTGTATCCCGCCGCCCGCGCTGCCCGACTCGACCCGATTACCGCCCTGCGCCACGAATAAACTGGGCTGGCCCGGCGCGCACTCGTTCGGGCCGGGCCAATTTCGAAGTTCGTGATTGCGTTTGACGCTTCTCCCCATCGCACCTATAATGCGCGGTTGCGATGGGGATTTTTATGGAAACGCGGGCCGGGCGATTTGCCCCATCTTCCACCCGCAAGCTATACGGAGGCAGCGGACGATTGTGCGTAGGCAAGTACTAAATGCATTGTTATTGACGATTGTGGTGGTGGCGTTTGCAGTTTGGATCGATTTATTCCCTAAATCGTTCCAGAGCGTGTTCAAACGCGATGTCTCGACCCGACTAGGGCTTGACTTGCAGGGCGGTTCCCAGATTTTCCTCAAACCCCGCGAAGGCGAAACGCCGTCTGCAGAGAATATGGAAATTGCCGCTGGCGTGATCGAGCGCCGGGTCAACGGCCTGGGTGTGAGCGAAGCGGTCGTTCAGCTGGCTGGCAGGGATAATATTATTGTCGAGCTGCCCGGTCTCAAAAATGCCGCCGAAGCATCGGCAGCCCTTGAAGGGGCCGGCAACCTGGAGTTTATCGACCCACGCGGCGAGTATCTAGTCGATGGCACGCCGGTGTGTACCACCGAAACTCCTCGCTATCCAGCCGAACCAGTCAGCTCCCAGACCTCGATTGGCCCGGATGGCGCCCCAATCACGGCGACGAATACGCTTTCACCAACCAATGAGCTTCCGGTGACGGCCCCCGAGCGTACCTGTGATAACCCTTACGTCACGATTGCCAAAGGCTCAGAGCTGAACACCAGTCAGGTCTCGTTGACCACTGATCAGACCGGCCAGCCAGCAGTTCGTTTTGTGTTTACAGGCGAATCGGCCAGCGGAATCGCCGCATTTACCAGCCAGAATATTGGCCGGCCAATGTCGATTGTGGTCGATAATAAGGTGATTTCCAGCCCGCAGATCAACGGATCGCTGCCGGGCGAAGGGATTATCACGTTTGGTAATACCTCCCGGTCGCAGCAAGAGAGCGAATCGCGTGTCCTGTTAAATCAGCTGAAATATGGCGCCTTGCCAATTACGCTGGTGCAGGATAGCAACCGCACCATCAGCGCCACCCTCGGTAACGACTCGATTCGGGCCAGCCAGATTGCTGGCGCGATTGGCCTGGCCGTGGTGATGATCTTTATGGTGCTGTTCTATGGTGTGCCTGGGGTGATCGCAAATATCGCTCTGTTGATCTACACCGCGATTGCCTTTGCGGTCTACAAACTTGTTCCGGTCACCCTGACGTTGCCAGGTATTGCTGGCTTCATCCTCTCGATCGGTCTGGCGGTTGACGCCAATGTGCTCATCTTCGCCCGAATCAAAGAGGAGCTGCAGCGCGGTCGCTCGCTGGATCGAGCGGTTGAAGATGGCTTTGAGCATGCCTGGCCATCGATCCGCGACTCGAATGCGTCTACCTTGATCACGAGCTTTATCTTGTATTTTCTGGGTAACAGCTTCGGGGTCAGCATCATTCAGGGCTTTGCATTGACGCTGGCGCTAGGTATTATCGTTAGCTTGTTTAGCGCTATCACTGTCTCGCGCATGCTGCTTCGCCTGATGATCGACCTGGGTGTCTCCAATCCGCGCTGGTTTGGGGTCAAACTCGATGAGTCGCCCGCCACATCGCCTGAACAAGCTTAGAATGGTGGCTGGGGTGAGCTTAAATTCACCCCAGCTTCCATAGATACTTAAAGGAAATGCAATGTTAGATCTGGTTCGCCGCCGTTACCTCTGGTTTACAATTTCTATCTTAACCATTATTCCCGGCATGATTTTCTTCATCTTGTTTGGCTTCAATCTGGGAATCGATTTTGCTGGCGGCACCCGCTGGGAAGTCCATATTCCCAGCCAGGCCCAGCCAGCCGCTGGTCTTGAAAACCAAATGAACGAGTTTTTCCTCAGCAAAGGCCTGGAATCGGCTCGTACCCAGACCTCGCAGGGTGAAACCGCCGGCCAGCCGTTTGCGATCGCGTTTGTGCGCACACGGGCGGTCGGGATCAACTCGCCTGAGAAGCTTGCGGTTGAGGCCGGGCTGCTAGAGCAGTTCGGTGCTAATACCCGCCTGGATAGCTTTCAGACCGTTGGCTCAACCGTGCGCGGCGCGGCAATTCGCAACGCTATTCTCGCGGTTGTGCTGGCCTCGGGGGCGATCCTGATCTACCTGTGGCTGGCATTTCGCTCGACGCCACACTCGATTCGCTTCGGTGTCTGCGCAATTATCGCTATGCTTCACGATGTGCTCGTGGTGCTTGGTCTGGCCGCAATCCTCGGCAAAGTGATTGGCCTTGAGGTCGATGCGCTGTTCCTGACCGCGCTGCTCACCGTGATCAGCTTCTCGATCCACGATACGATTGTGGTGTTCGACCGGATTCGCGAAAACTTGCGCCGCTCCAGCGAGCCGTTTGAGACCGTCGTCAATCGCTCGATCGTTCAAACGCTGACGCGCTCGATCAACACCCAGTTCACTTCGTTCTTTACGCTGACCGCCCTGCTGCTGTTTGGCGGCGCGAGCATTCGCTCGTTCGTCCTCATTCTGCTGCTCGGCCTGATCAGCGGCACCTACTCCTCGATCTTCAATGCCTCGCAGCTGTTGGTGGTCTGGGAGAATCGCGAATGGCGCAACTGGTTTGGCCGTGGCGACAACGCCAAGCCTGCCGCCGCCGCCTAGCGCACTGTTTTGGCAATCCCGCCCAGGCCAGCTTGAAATTCCAGGCTGGCCTGGTGTGTTTTAGTCAATCTTTGCGCTTGATGGATTATTTCAGGTGCCGCGGCAGTTAACGCGGTCTTGGGCAAAAGTGGCGGGGATTAAAAAAGCGCGAAGCCAAAGCTGGCTCCGCGCTGGTGACGAGGTGACTAGTGGATGTCTTCGAGCACGTGGCGTTCACGTAGTTCAGAGCCGACTTCGCGCTCTCGAACACCCCATTCAGTGTATCCGATGTCATCAACGGTGACATTAAGCTCGTGGGCCGCAATATAATCCGCCAGATAGGGTGCAATCCGTCCTTCGCGTATCCCTTCTTCGAGTGTCGCAATAAGATCTGCCGTACTCATCGAAAACTCCTTATCTAGATAGTATAACCGTCGTCACCGCCAGTATAGCGTTTTTGAGCCAGATTGCAATACATGGGCGCTAAATATTCAGGGCAATCGCATCTAAATCTATAGTGTCCATTTTTGAGCAAAAAAGCCCCATGATAGGCGAGCAAATGCTTATTTTTAGCATGAATGAGCGATACTGTTCCCGTCTTTTTTGGTT
>DAOTUS010000023.1:0-16349 GCA_034437415.1 Herpetosiphonaceae bacterium | reverse complement strand
CGCTCACCGTCGTGACGATCGCGTCGCCGAAATCCGACTGCTCTGGGTGGGTTCACCCGTGCCAGCACCGCGTCTCATTGCAAAGGGGCAGTGAATGCCAACTGGCCTGAATCCCTGATCATATGCTGCCGTTTATTATTTGGCAACCTTATCTGGACTCCTAATTAAGATAAACCCCAATGCTCACCCATAGCGCTCGATCACCTGATCGAGGAGCGTGCGCCAAATCGATTCTGGTGGATCAGCAGCCAGCAGGATCATGCCCGCTGGATCAGCCACGATCCTGCTGGCTGGACAGGCGCCGTCGCCAGAGCCGCCAGCCCAGCGCGACCAGCAGCAGCGCCGCCAGGGTTGCTGGCACGGCGACGACCGCGGCCTCGCCAATTCGTGCATACACCGAGCCGACCTCGACCGTGGTGGGCAGCTCGAACTGCCCGGCCTCGGTGATAACTTGGAGGCGCACATTCCACTTCCCGCTGGTCGAAAAGTACAGCCGGTCGGTTTTGTAGACGCCATTGGTGCGATTGTCGTCGAGCGGTGGGGTGATGTACAGCTGATCGCGCCCGACCAGGGCCGAGCTGATGATGATGTTGACCGCCGCCACCGGGCGCGGCGCCCCGGTGGCGCTGTCGGTCACGGTCACCACAATATCGGCCGGCCCGACGCTCAGCGGCGTCGGCTGGAGGGTCGCCACCACCCGATAGCCCTCGGTCGTCTGGTCGATCAGCGTGGTCTGGCCCTGGGCGGCGGCGGGCGTGGCCAGCAGCAGTGTCGCCAGCGCGACCAGCAGCAGAACACGCCTGGTTTGAGCAAAAATATGATCTAAATTCACGATTGCGTTATTCCTTCATGGTACAATGCAAGACCGCAGAAACACGGCAGCGGCGTGTATTGTAACGCGGGGTTTGCCTCTGGCGCAAAAAACCGCCGGAATCGAGACGATCGCAATCCAGCCCGGACAACGGGCCTGACCTATAGAGCGTGGTGTATGTATCTCATCGTCGGCCTGGGCAATCCGGGCGAACAATATCTGAACAACCGTCACAACGTGGGCTTCCAGGGTGTCAGCGCGCTGGCCCGGCGCCACAACCTGAGCTTCGACGGCAAGCGGGCCCACTCGCGGGTTGCCGAGGGCCAGATCAACGGCGTGCGTGTGGCGCTGGCCCGCCCGCAGACCTTTATGAACGACAGCGGCAAGGCGCTGGTCGGGCTGGCGAACTGGTACAAAATCGACATCGCCAGCGAGCTGTTGGTGATCTACGACGACCTTGATCTGCCCTTTGGCACCTTGCGGCTGCGGCTCCAGGGCAGCGCCGGGGGCCAGCGGGGTATGGCCTCGATTATCCAGCAGCTTGGCACGCAGCAGTTCGGCCGCCTGCGCTTCGGGATTGGGCGCCCACCGGCGGGCTGGGAAGTGATCACGTATGTGCTGGGCAACTGGCAGGCCGCCGAGCGCGAGCAGCTGCCGGCGCTGTACGACCAGGCGCTGACCGCCTGCGAGGCGGTGCTCCGCGACGGCCTGGTTAAGGCGATGAACGTGGTCAATGGCGAGCCGGACAAGCGGAAAGGCAAAGCCGATGAGCAACCTCAACAACCCTGAGCCATTTGGGTTTACCGAGGCGCGGGCGCACTGCGCGCAGCGCGAGGGGGCCAGCGAAGAGTTTCCCTTTGGCCCCGACGTGATGGTGTTTAAGGTCAACAATAAGATCTTTGCCCTGCTGAATTTCGCCCAGCCAGCCCAGCTGAGCCTGAAGTGCGACCCCGACCGCGCCGAGCTGCTGCGCGAGCAGTATCCGGCGATCACGGCCGGCTATCACCTGAACAAGCGCCACTGGAATACGCTGACCCTCGACGGGAGCGTGCCGGCCGACGAGTGTCGGGCACTGATCGACCACTCGTACACGCTGGTCGCGCCCAAAAGACGCTCGCGCCAGCCCAACCACTAGCGCTGCACAGCATAGGGCGGCAGCTACACCAGGGAGAGATGCAGATCTCTCCTTTATTCGTGTTTATTTTCAATTAAGGAGACCCTTCGCGATGAATCAGTGGATTGAATTTGTTGGCTATGCGGCCTCGCTGCTGGTGGCCATTTCGCTTATGATGCGCTCGGTGCTCCGCCTGCGCATCCTGAATCTGCTTGGCGCGCTGTGCTTTTCGATCTACGGAGCGCTGATTGGGGCCTACCCGGTGGCGGTGGTCAACGCGGCTATTATCCTGATCAACCTCTACTATCTGGCCGGCATGCTGCGCACCCACACCTACTTCAGCACCATCGATGCAGACTCCGACTCGGCGTATGTCCAGGCCTTTCTGAAGTTCTACGCCGCCGATATCCAGCGCTTTTTTCCCGACTGGGCTGACCAGCCAGCGCCCGGCCAGATCCGCTGGCTGATTCTGCGGGACGCCCAGCCGGTGGGACTGTTTGTTGGCACCCCCGCCGACCAGGGCGGCCTGCAGGTTCAGCTGGACTATGTCATTCCAGGCTACCGCGATCTGAAGCCGGGGAATTTTGTCTACAGCCAGCAGGCCGAGCGCTTCAAGGCGCTGGGGATCGACCATCTGTACAGCACCACGGCCACTGCGGCCCACCGCGCCTACCTGCGCCGGATGGGCTTTGCGCCCCGCGCCACCGCCGGACAGGGCGAGGTCTTCTGGCGCGCGCTGTGAGGTGAGCGCTGAACGAGGATCAGTGAGTCTCCCGGGATTTAGGTCTTTAGGAGTAGATGTGCTACAATTCGTTCCCATAGAACCGAAGTCATCAATACTATCCTCCCTCTAAATTCCCACATCAATCAGCGTTGCCGACGGAACCCGTTCTAAGCAAGGAGAATCTGCTATGTATGGCCTAGTTAACAAAGCCGTCGAAGATCTCGTCCGTAGCCGTTTTGGTGACGATACCTGGGAAAAAATCAAGCAGCAGGCAGGGGTTGAAGATGAGATCTTCATCAGCATGGATGCCTATCCCGACGATGTCACGTATCGGATGGTCGGTGCTGCCAGCGATGTGCTCGGCATCTCGGCAGCCCAAGTGCTGGAAGCGTTTGGCGAATACTGGGTCGTCTATACGGCTCGGGAGGGCTATGGCGACACGCTCAAGATGTTTGGCGATACGCTGCCGGCCTTTTTGATCAACCTGGATACCATGCACGCCCACGTCGCCACTGTTTTTCCCGACCTCAAACCGCCGTCGTTCCGCTGTAGCGATATGACCGCTGATGGGATGCGCCTGCATTACTACAGCACCCGCGTTGGACTGGCCCCAATGGTGATCGGTCTACTGAGAGGTTTAGGCGTGATGTTTAATCTGGATCTTCGGATCGCCCAGGAAGCCTATCGCGATGCTGGGGCTGATCACGATGAATTTGTGGTTGAGTATGCTCCCAAGGAACACCATCATGCTACCGCTTAATCTCACACCGGAGCAGTTCGCCAGCCTGTTTCCATTTCATATTGTCTTTGACCCCAGCCTGAATGTGCTTCAGGTTGGCCATGTGCTACAGCGCATCTATCCCGCGCTCACGCCCGGCACTGCGCTCCCTGACGTGTTTCAGATCCAGAAGCCCAACCTGGCTTTCACGATTGAGGAGCTGCGCGAACACCCGTCCGCTATCTTTCAGCTCGCCGCCCTCACATCGACGCTGGAGCTTAAAGGCCAGATGCTCTGGCTGGAGCAATCTAGCCTGATGGTGTTTCTAGGCGCGCCCTGGGTGACCGACACTACGGTGCTGAGCGATTTGGGTCTGCAGCTGAGCGATTTTGCGCCCCACGATCCCCGCGCCGATTTTTTGTTTGTGGTTCAGGCGCAAAAAACTGGGCTCGAGGAGGTGCGTAAGCTTACCGCCACCCTCACTAATCAGCGGGCTGAGCTGCGCATTCGCGAGCAAAACTATCGCCTGCTGGTTGAGAATCTGCGCTCGGTGTTTTTTCGCGCCGACGCCGAGCGAAATTGGTCCTTTCTCAATCAGGCCTGGACACCTCTGAGCGGATTTACGCTCGAACAAAGCCTGGGCACCTCGATGCTGGAGTATGTGGTCCCGGACGATCGGGCCACGCTGGCGCAGGAGATCGATGCGATCCTGGCTCGGCCGGATCAAAACCTGCAAAAGGAATTTCGCCTCCAGACCCAGAGCGGTGCGGTGCGCTGGGTCGAGATGACGATCTACACGATTGGGCTGGGCAAGGTGATTGAGCTGGCTGGCACGCTGACCGATGTGACCCAGCGCCACGAGGGGGCGGCGAACCAGACGCGGCTGCAGGAAGAGCTGATCCATCTGCAGGCCAAAACGCTCGAAGAGCTATCATCACCGATGATCCAGCTCAATCACGATACGCTGGTGCTGCCGCTGATTGGCTCGATCGATGCTGTCCGGGCGGCGAGAATTACCGAAGCCTTGCTCCAGGGTGTTAGCGCACAGCGCGCGCAGACCGTCCTTGTGGATATCACCGGAGTGCCAATGGTCGATGAAATCGTGGCCAACGCCCTGATCAATGCTACCCAGTCGGTCCGGCTGCTTGGGGCACAGATTATCCTGACGGGAATCCGCCCGGAGGTTGCTCAGACCCTGGTTGGAATGGGGGTTCGGCTAGATACGCTGATTACCTGTAGCTCGCTTGAGCAGGGCATGAACCTGATCAACCATGGGCGTTTACGTCGATAGCTGGATTATTTGTTTTTGTACGGAGGAGCCTCACTATGACCATGCCGGAAACTCCCTCGCTGTATGATCGGCTTGGTGGTGTCTACAATATTGCCACAGTCGTTGATGATTTTATTGATCGGATCATGATCGATCCGCGCCTGAACTCTAATCCAGCGGTTGACGAGGCCCATCATCGGGTTTCACCGGCGGGCTTCAAATATCTGGTCACCGAGATGGTCTGCTGGGCCGCGGGCGGGCCACAGCAGTACTCCGGCCGATCAATGGGCGATTCTCATCGCCACCTGAAGATCACCGCTGAGGAGTGGGTCAGCTTTATGGACGATTTTCAGCAAACGCTGGATATGTTCAGTGTGCCCGAGCCTGAGCAGAACGAGCTGAAGACAATTGTCGAGAGCACCCGCGAGTCAATTGTGATCGCCCCTTTTGAGGCTGAGCCAGCGGCGTAGCGGTGTTTCCAGCGCACAGCGATTCCCGCCTCAGCAGCGACATTCCGATGGAGTGTCGCTGCTTTTTGTTGGCGCCGGGCCGCACTGGCCCAGAACATGCTCCCTAAACACACCCGCGCCGCTGGCGCGTAGTCTTTGTGTCGGCCCAGAAGTTGCGGCTGATTTTTGGTAGGAGTCTATGAACGATCAACTTTTTAGCCCATTGACGCTGCCGGTCAGCGGCGTGACGCTGCCGAATCGGCTGGCGCTGGCGCCGATGACGACCTACTCATCGACCGAGGATGGCACCATCACCGCCGGCGAGGTCGACTTTCTGCGCCGCCGGGCGGCGGGCGGCCTGGGGACGATCATCACGGCGGCCTGCTATGTTGAGCGGGCCGGCCAGGGATTTGTCGGGCAGTGGGGCTGCGATGACGACCGCCATCTGCCGTCGCTGCGCCAGGTCGCCGAGGCGGCGCGGGCCGAGGGCGCCGTGGCCCTGCTGCAGATCCACGACGCCGGGCGGATGTCCGACCCGGCCGTGGTGCCCGCGCCGCGCGGCCCCTCGGCGGTTCCAGCCGCCCGCCCGAACGCGCTGACCCCACGGGAGATGAGCGCGGAAGAGATCCACGCCAGCATCGCGGCGTTTGCCGCCGCCGCCCGCCGGGCGATGCAGGCCGGCTACCACGGCGTCGAGATCCACGGCGCCAACACCTATCTGCTGCAGCAGTTTTTCTCGCCGCACTCCAACCGCCGCGACGACGAGTGGGGCGGCGATCTGGAGCGGCGCATGCGCTATCCGCTGGCGGTCACGCGGGCGGTGCGCGCGGCGGTGGGCCGGGAGGCCGTGGTTGGCTACCGCTTCTCGCCCGAGGAGACCGAGGAGCCGGGGATTACGCTCGACGACACGCTGGCGCTGCTCGACCGCCTGGCCGAGCTGGAGCTGGACTACCTGCACATCTCGCTGTGGGACTACGCCGCCGGCTCCCTGCGCGACCCCACCGATCTGCGGCGGCGGACCCCGCTGGTCGTCGAGCATCTGCGTGGGCGGGTGCCGCTGATGGCGGTCGGCGCAATCGAGACGCCCGCGCAGGCGCTGCTGCCGCTGGCGGATGGCGCCGATCTGGTGGCGCTGGGCCGGGTGGCGCTCTGCGAGCCGGAGTGGCCCGCCAAAGTCCGCGACGGCCAGGCGGCCGAGCTGCGGCTGGCGCTGCCCCCGGTCAACGGCGACGCGATCTGCACGCTGCCCCGCCCGCTGTACGAGCGGCTGGTCAGTCGGCCGGGCTGGGTGAAGATTGCGGCCGAGTAGCTGGTAGCTAGTAGCTAGCAGCTAGTGATTAGGGCTTTCTAGTGCGGTAAAGCTGTGGTTCGACCCGCTGGGCTGAGGTGGGCGCTGGGGAGTTCGGCGCCCACCTCAGCGGTGGTGCTGTTAGAGACGGTCGTACTCCTCAGGCTGCGCATCGGGGGCCTTGGCCATAACCGCCTCAAAACTAGCCCGATTCCCCCGTTCGGCTCGTTCACGAAGATAGTCTTCTGTCATCAACGCCGACAGTTTCTCGGCCAAGGCGACGGTAATAAATTGATTAATCGAAACTTGATCGCGCTCCGCTAGCTGACGAACTTGTTCGTGCAATGATTCAGGCAGCCGAAGACTAATTGTACTCATGGCTGTTCTCCTAACAAGGTCAGCACTTCCTGCGGACGCATAGTGCGAACCCCAAATTGATCGACTCCGCGAAAATCGCGTGTGTTAAACGTGACAATAATTGGACACTGTGCAGCCACTGCCAATTCAAGCACCATATCATCTTTTGAGTCTTTGAGAAAAGGTCTCCATAGATAAAAGATTGGCTGATGATGCGCGACCAAGCACAGGTAATCAAGAATTACATGGATGTCATTACGACTAAATGGGAATGTACCGACTAAGCGCATAAGGACATCTTCGTATTCAAGAACCAACGGTACGGAAAAATGGATCTCAGATAATCCACGATCCAATAGTATAAGGAGTTTATAGGATGCGCCATGCCGCGACCGCATTGCAGCAACTAAAATATTGGTATCAAGCACAATATGCAGTGGGTTCATACAAAATCCAGCTTTTATCGAATCATATGTGGTATTATATGTGATACCACATATGATATCAAGCAAGATTATTTTGTTATAAAAAATCCACAGAACAGCTTTACTTCGACCCCATCAGCATCATGTGGAGCGCCAGACCCCCGTCCCCCGCTCCACAACCATCTGAAAACCCACTCATTAGCTGCCAGCTACTAGCTACTGGCCCCCCCTACGCCGTATCCGGCGGCAGCACCACAGCGTCCTCGAACGGCGCGGCGACATTCTGCTGCTGCTGGAACTTGAGCATGCGCAGCTGCCACTCGTGCTCGATCTGGAGCTGGCGCGGCGTGCGCGGGCCGCGGGTGGCCAGGGCGATCTCCTCCAGGGGGAACTTGGGCGTGCGGTCGCTGTACAGCAGGCCGTTGGTCTCCTGGTAGGTGTCGGTCAGCTGGGTGTAGCAGAAGCCCGCAAACACCTTGAGCGAGCGGACGACATTGAGCAGCTCGGTGTACTGCACGCTGAACAGCTCGGCGCTCTCGCTGCGGGTGTAGCCCCAGGTGGTCTCGGTATCGGCCGAGAAGGCGATGCCGCCGAACTCGGTCAGCATCAGCGGCTGGCCGGCGTGGGGATGCTCCTCCAGCGTCAGCAGGCGCCCGCCGGGCCGCTCACGGGAGAACAGGCGGCTGATCACATCGGGCGAGTAGTAGCGCTGGTTGATCTGCTCGGGGTTGTCGTCGTAGTCGTGGATGCCGATGATGTCGGTGGCGACATGCTCCCAGCCGTCGTTGCCGATCACCGGGCGGGTCTGGTCGATGGTTTTGGTCAGCGAGTACAGAGCCTGGATATACTGGCGCTGCTGCGGGCGGTTGGGCAGCTCAGGCACGCCCCACGACTCGTTGAAGGGCACCCAGGTGATGATGCACGGGTGGCTGTAGTCGCGCTCGATCACCGCCATCCACTCGCGGACCAGCCGCTCGACCGAGTGCCTGGTGAAGCGATAGGCGCTCGGCATCTCCTCCCAGACCAGCAGGCCGAGCATGTCGGCCCAGTACAAAAAGCGCGGATCTTCGATCTTCTGGTGTTTGCGCACGCCGTTGAAGCCCATCGTTTTGACCAACTCCACGTCGCGCCGCAGCGCCGCATCGTCGGGCGCGGTAATGCCGCTCGCCTGCCAGTAGCCCTGATCGAGCACCAGCCGCAGGTAGTAGGGCCGCCCGTTGAGCAGAAAGCGGTCGCCCTGGATGCGAACTTCGCGCAGGGCGGTGTAGCTGTGGACCTCATCGACGAGCTGGCCCCGGCCGGCCCACAGCTGCAGGTGGGCATAGATAATCGTCGGCTGCTCCGGGCTCCACAGCAGCTCGTTGCGATAGTCGTCGATGCCAGGGTCGGAGAGCGCGATCCGCCGATGAACCTCGCCGGCGATCACGCTGTAGGTGTCGTCGGCGATCACCAGCGTGCCAACTGACAGCTTGACCCGCAGCCGCAGGCCCTCGCGCTGCTCGCCGCCCAGGCGGGCCTCGAAGCCGATCTCCCAGTCGGGCAGGTTGGGCGTCCAGCGGATATTATCGATCGAAACCGCCGGGAGCACCTCCAGCCAGACCGTCTGCCAGATCCCGGTGGTGCGCGGATACCAGATCGAGTGCGGGTCCAGCAGCCAGTCCTGCTTGCCGCGCGGCTTGGCCAGGTCGTGCGGGTCGTCCTCGGCCCGGACAATCACGGTCTGCGGCCCCTCGGCGCTGAGCTGGCAGGTGATGTCGCAGCTAAATGGCGTGTAGCCACCCTCGTGCTGCGCCACCAGCTGATCGTTCACCCAGACCGTGGCGTGCGTATCGACCGCGCCAAAATGCAGGATCAGGCGCTGGTCGGCGCTGAGCGGCGGCGCGTCGAAGCTGCGCCGATACCAGCAGGCGCGGTAAAAGCTGGTGTCGCCAATCCCGCTGGCGCTGGTCTCAGGCGAAAAAGGCACATTGATTGTCGCGTTCCATTGCACCTCGGCTGGCGCGACCCACCCGGCAGCGGCGTCAAGCGCAAACTCCCAGGGGCCGTTCAGCGATGTCCAGGCGGCACGCTGGAGCTGCGGACGTGGATAGAGCTGCGATTGATTCACGAAACCCTCACTTTCGTCCAATGGATCATCATTGCGACTGCTTTAGTCGCACGAGAACAGCTAGCTAACTATCAATAACTATACCGTTAGCCGCTGGGGTGCCCACGCTGCGTTCCGGGTGACCCAACTGGCGCCCGCATCAGCGGACTACTAGGCTCCCTAAAACCTGCCGAAGCCCTTGCTCAATTGGCTATAATAGGTGGCCAAACCCTTATTTCACCATCAAAGGTAGATTGCATGAAGACACTCCAGCTGGGGCCGCTGGCCGAGGATTTCGTCTGGGCCAGCGGCATCGAGAACACGTTTGTCCCCCAGACTCGCAACAGCTACCGCTCCCTGGACGAGTATGAGCTGATCGGCCACTACGATCACTGGCGCGAGGATCTGGCGCTCGGCGTCGCGCTTGGGCTGCAGGCGATGCGCTGGGGCGTGCCCTGGTATCGGGTCGAGCCGGCGCCGGGCGAGTTCGACTGGAGCTGGACCGACGAGGTGATTCCGTATATGGTCGAGGAGCTGGGCATCACGCCAATTCTCGACCTGATGCACTACGGCTGCCCGTTCTGGCTCAAGCGCGAGTTCGCCAGCCCCGAGTACCCGCAGGCGGTCGCCCGCTACGCCGCCGCCTTCGCCCGTCGCTACGGCCACCTGGTCACCTGGTACACGCCGCTGAACGAGCCGCTGGTCAACGCGCTGATGTGTGGCAAGCGCGGGATCTGGCCGCCCTACCTGCGCAGCGAGAGCGGCTACATTCGGGTGCTGGTGCAGATCGCCAAGGGCATTGTTGGCACCGTCGCGGCCTTGAAGGAGATCGTCCCCAACGCGACGATGGTCCACGTGGAGGCCACCGGCCTCAGCCGGGTCGCCCGCCACGATCTGGAGGCGCTGGCGATCGAGGATCAGCGGCGCGGCTTTCTGGGCTACGACCTGATCACCGGGCAGGTCACGCCCGATCACCCGCTGTTTGGCTGGCTGGTGCGCAACGGCACCTCGCCCAACGACCTGCTCGATCTGGTGCGGCGCGGGATTAAGCTCGATGTGCTGGGGCTGAATTTCTATCCCCAGTGGTCGGTGCAGCAGCTCACCGTCGATACCCGCGGCCGCCTGGTCTACCGGGCCACCGAGCAGGATGGCAGCAGCTTCGCGTCGATTATCCGCGACTACTATCGGCGCTACAACGCCCCGATTCTGATCACCGAGACCAGCGCGGTTGGCCCCGAGGAGATTCGCTCGCGCTGGCTGGAGTCATCGCTGGCGACGATCAAGCAGCTGCGCAGCGAGAGCGTCCCGGTGCTGGGCTACACCTGGTTTCCGCTGTTCACGATGGTCGACTGGCGCTATCGCTATCGGCCCGGCCCGGTCGCGGACTACTACCTCGATCTGGGGCTGTACAAGCTGGGCGCCAATGGCGGATCGCGCTGGCAGGCCACGCCGCTGGTCGAGCAGTTCCGCCGCCACGTCGCCGATCCGGCCAGCAGCGTCGGCCCGCTGGTGTGATGATCTCGCTGCATCGCGGTTGCTCCTGATCGCCATCATTCTGAGGCTGGCAGCCGAATAAAGGCCATAGATTGCGCCCGATCAGGCCCACAACGGGTACTTTTGGCGGCTTTCCAATGGTACAATAGGCCCAGGGACGAACTTCGTGTTTCTCAAGGAGGATTTGCTATGGGGTTTTTAGATAATCTCAAAGGGACGCTCTCGCAGGGCGCCGACCGGGTCAAGTTCGAGACCGAAAAGCTGCAGAGCACCGGCCGCCTGCGCAATGAGGTTGGCGATTTGCAGCAGCAGATCGCCACAAACTTTGGGCAGATGGGCCAGCGCGCCTATGAGTTGCACCATCAGGGCCAGATCGCCGCGCCCGAGATTGGCAGCCTGGCCCAGATCATCAACGATCTGCAGGCGCGCCTCGCGGCAACCCAGCAGGAGCTTGATCGGGTTCAGAACGATCAGTTCGAGCCGACTCCGCCTCAGGCGCAGCCCCAGCAGCCCTACGCCCAGCAGCCCTATATCCAGCAGCAGTCCGGCCCGGCCGTAACCCCGCCCCAGGGCGTGCCGACGCCACCGGAGGCAGTTGATGCTGGCATGTACGCCTGCCCAAGCTGTGGCTTCAAGCTGCCGATGGGTTCGGCGTTCTGTCCCGAGTGCGGCGCACGGGTGAGCGTCTAGCAGCTGGCCCGTAGATTGTCGAGGGGCGTGGCAAGACGCAAAGAATTGTCATGCCCCTTTGGTTTTAATTTTTTTGGACCTGGATTGCGATGACTTTACTTCCTGACATCATTATTTCACCGCCCGGCCCACGCTCGCAGGAGCTGATCGCCCGGCTCAACGCGGCCGAGGCGCCGGGCCTGACGCTGCCGGGTGGCGTGGTCTGGGCCGCTGCGGTTGGCTCGAATGTGGTTGATGTCGATGGCAATCGCTACATCGACCTGGCGGCCGCCTTTGGCGTGGCCGGCGTCGGCCACCGCAACCCCCGTGTCCTGGCGGCGGTCCAGGCCCAGAGCGAGCAGCTGCTCCACGGCATGGGCGATGTGTACGCTCACGAGACCCGCGTGCAGCTGGTTGAAACCCTGGCCCGGCTGGCGCCAATCCCCGACGCGCGGGTGTTTCTGGCGGGCGGCGGCGCCGAGGCGGTCGAGATCGCGCTCAAGACGGCGGCGCTGGCGACCGGGAAGCTCGGGGTGCTGGCCTTTACCGGCGGCTACCACGGCCTGACGTTTGGCGCGCTGGCGCCGACCAGCCGGGCCGCGTTCCGCGATCCGTTTGCCGGCCATCTCTCGCCGAATATCGTGCGGGCGCCCTACCCGTATGCCTACCGCTGGCCGACCGGCGGCGACTGTGCCGCCGAGGCGCTGGCCAGCGCCGCCGAGCTGCTGGACCGTGCCAAAGTGCCCGTCGGCGCAGTGATCGTGGAGCCGATCCAGGGCCGCGAGGGCGAGATCGTGCCGCCGGATGGCTGGCTGCGCGGGCTGCGCCAGCTCTGCGACGAGCGCGGCATCTTGCTGATCGCCGACGAGATCTTTAGCGGCTGGGGCCGCACCGGCCGGCTGTGGGCGGTCGATCACGAGGGCGTTACGCCGGACCTGATCTGTGTTGGCAAAGGGATGACCGGCGGCCTGCCGCTGGCCGCCTGCATCGGGCGGGCGGCGCTGATGGAGCACTGGCGCGTGTCCGGCGAGCCGCTGCACACCGCCACGTTTATGGGCCATCCGCTCGGCTGCGCTGGTGCGCTGGCCGCGATCAGCGAGCTGCACGAGCGCGATCTGATCGCCCGCTGCGCGACTTTGGGCGAGCGCACCCTGGCCCGGCTCCAGGCTTTCGCCGATACCTGTCCGGTGATCGGTGAGGTGCGCGGGCGCGGCCTAATGATCGGGGTCGAGCTGGTGCAGGACAAGCTCAGCAAAACCCCGGCGCCCGATCTGGCCTGCCGCGTGACGTTGGCGGCCCAGCAGCGCGGCGTGCTCCTGCTCGGCGGCGGGATGCACGGCAACGTGCTGAGCATCACGCCGCCGTTTGTGATCACCACCGAGCAGCTCGACTACGCCCTGAGCGCGATCGAGCAGATTCTGGCCGCCGAGCACTAAAACCCAGGGGGCGGCAGAAATTTTCTGCCGCCCCCTGCTATATTCAATATTACCCCACTAGAAAGCCCTAAACCTAACTACTAGTGGTGCCTCAAGCGTCCTGTGAAGATTGGGTGTCTCCGCTGGCTGAGCCTGTCGAAGCCCAGCATGTGGCTTCGACAGGCTCAGCCAACGGAGACACCAGCAACTATCAACCAGCCCCTACGAGCTCCGCACCGAGCGCACCACAGTGCTGTGCTCGCCATTGTGTGACGTGGCGACCATAAAATTGGCGGTGCCGTTGCCACTGCTGCCATTGGCCTGATGCGGTGGCTGATTGGCCACGGCCACCGAGCGGCGCAGGCGCCACTGCAGCGCCGCAATCTCCTCGGAGATCGTGCGCAGGCTCTCGACCTCGTCGCGCAGGTCGTGGACAACTGGCGAGCCGCCGATGCCGCCGACGGGAGCCGATGGCCCGGTCGAGCGGCTGCGGCGCTGCTGGCGGTTGACCTCGCCCAGCTGATCCTGCATCGTCCCCAGCAGGCTCATCAGATAGGCCCACGACTCGTTTTCCTGGCCGCTGATCGAGCTCAGGCGCGTGCGCCGCTCGCCCATCCAGCCCTCGAGCTGCTGCTGGAGCGCGCCCAGGCGCCCGTCGAGATGCTCCAGCAGCGGCCCGCCGATATCGGCGGGCTGGGCGGTGAGCTGGGCGACGGTGTTTGGCCAGACGGTGTGCATCTGCTCCAGCTGATCCTGGAGAAACGAGAGCGAGGTGCCGAGCTGGGTCTGGCGCCGGGCGACGGCCTCCTGCTCCCCGAGCACATCGGAGAGCATCGCCCGCAGGCGCTGGGCCTCCTGGGTCGCCCGCTTTTCCTGCTGGCCAAGCAGATGGGGCACGAACCAGAGCAAAAGAACAGCCAGCAACAACAGGGCAGCACTGAGCAATAAAAACACAATATCCATACGATCCTCCGAAGCCCGAGCTATGCCGATGATGCGCCGGTTGCGCTGGATCTCTTGCGGCTTCTATATCTTGCTATTATAGAAAATCATGTTCGCATTGTTAATGGGCCAGGGCGTACAGGGAATTACAGCATGATGACAGTGCGGGGGAAAGCGGCCACAGCAGGCGTATACGAGGCTGTATCGCACGCTGTGGCCCTGGCGCGGCTGGCTAGCGGACGATCAGCGGCACATACACGAACGAGGTGGGATCAGCGATGATCGTGATCCAGCTGGCGGTGGTTGGCCCCCAGTTGCCGGCGGCATCGCGGCCGCGCACAAACACGGTATGCCGCCCGAGGCTCAGGCCGGTCGTGTCGATCTGGGCGCTGGCCACCTCGCTGGTGCTGTTGAAGGTGCCATCCTGGGCGCTCAGCGGCAGCGGGGTGCCACCAGCCCACGGCGGCGTATCCAGATAGTACTCGGCTGCGGCGATCGGCTGGCTGGCCGGTTTGGCGATGCCGAACGAGCCATAGGTGCCATCGTTGATCGGCGCGGATAGGCTGATCGGCGTGCCTGGGGTGGTTGTCGTCAGGCTTAGGGTTGGCGTGATGGTGCTTGGGCCAAGCGACAGGGTGTAGGGCTGGCGGGCCGACTTGGCCGCGTAGATCAGGGCGTCGCGGTTTTTGGGCCAGAACATGCTATCCTGGCAGGTGTACGGCGGCATAAACCCTCCGCAGGTTCCGCTCGTCGGCCCAACCTCGAAGGTGAAGCTGGCGACGCCCAGCACGCCGTAGGCCCAGTCGTCGGTGCCGCCGCTGGCCGCGTACAGAATCTCCGATGGCTGGCCGGTCTCGTACCCGTTGAAGTAGCTCATCCGAAACGCCAGCGAGCGCAGCCCGACATCGTTCGGCGCCTGCTGGCTTGGCGGGCAGGCTTCGCCAAAACATTCCTGCCAGCCCCAGGGCAGCAGCACCAGGTTGCTGTAGGAGTGCAGGGTGATAAAGGTTCCGGTGGTGGTCAGCGGGGCGGTATCGCTCAGGTTGGGGCCGCGCTGGTCGGGATACAGGCTGCTGAGGAGGTTTTGCAGATAGTAGTTCTCCGGCTCGGATCCGCCGCTCGTGCCGCGATAGGTGAGGCTGCACGGATTCGTGCTGGTGCCGGCGCCGCCCCACTGAAAGTTGGCGTTGCGATTCAGGTCGATGCCGTACTGGCTGCTGCCGGTCGGCGGATTAGCGCACGATCCCAGGGTGGTGTTGGCGTTTTTGCGCTGGGTGTAGGGCGTCGTTGGCCCAGACTCGACAATCTCGCGGCCGTCGGGGTTGACCACCGGCACGATCCACATCTCGTTGTGGTCGAGCAGGGCGGTGATATCGGCGTCCACGCCGTAGCGGCTGACCAGGAAATCCATCCAGCGCCAGGCCAGCTCGGAGGTGCTCAGCTCGCGGGGGTGGATGGCCGCCATCAGAACGAAGCGCGGCTTGTCGGTGGCCGGGTTTTGGGCGCAGTCGCCGGCGCGCTGGTTGGTGATGCAGATCGCCTTGAGGTCGTGGCCGGTCGCCGAGTTTTGCAGCTTCCGCCACGAGTCGCCATAGTCGACCACGCTGACCAGGCCGGGATAGCTGGCCGCCAGCGTATCGAGGTGTTGGTAGTGCTCAACCACGGTGCGATATCCACCGAAGTAGCTAAACAGCCCGGCGGGCCGCTCGCTCGGCAGCGCCTGATCGACCGCGACGGCGAAGCCCTGGGCCTCCAGCTCCTTGGCGGTGGCGGTGTCGCCTAGCACCAGAAGATAATCGTCGCCCCGCGCTTCGAGCACGTCCCAGCCGCCGCTGGTCAGCCGGGTGACCTCGGCGGGGCTGGACACCTGAACCCGCCAGATCGCCAGATCCTGTTCGGTGAGGGCGATCTGGCCCTGGGCTGTCCGCGACGGCAGGCTCACCGCGCCGCCGATCAGTCCGCCGATGATGATGGCGAGGAACGCCAGACGAGCTACTTTACGCATTAGAAACCTCATTCACAGCATATGGAAACGCAAAACGACTCAAGCGTGTTAGGATTGCATTTTGTAGGAATCTTTCTTTAGATTATGAAACAGCGCAGCAAAATTTGTTACTTATAGACTGTAGACTTATATGCTACATATCTCATATGATCAATCTTATGGATAAAAAAGAAGATGCACTAGCTAAATTTGGCAGCCGTGTAAGATTTTTCCGTCGGGCGGCTGGACTTTCACAGGAAGAGTTAGCAGATCTGGCAGAAATTCACCGCACATACTTAAGTGGTGTAGAACGAGGCGAACGGAATATATCACTAATGAATATAGTCCGTCTCGCTAAAGCCCTTAAAATTACAACGAGTCAACTAATGGAGAACATACTATAATGGCATCACCTTATACTGGTTATTCTATTTCTGAATGGTCAAAAATTACCGCTGAACTAATCTCTCGACATCCCCCAATACCAGGGCAATCGCATCTAAATCTATAGTGTCCATTTTTGAGCAAAAAAGCCCCATGATAGGCGAGCAAATGCTTATTTTTAGCATGAATGAGCGATACTGTTCCCGTCTTTTTTGGTTT
>DAOTUS010000022.1:0-27748 GCA_034437415.1 Herpetosiphonaceae bacterium | reverse complement strand
AACCAAAAAAGACGGGAACAGTATCGCTCATTCATGCTAAAAATAAGCATTTGCTCGCCTATCATGGGGCTTTTTTGCTCAAAAATGGACACTATAGATTTAGATGCGATTGCCCTGTGCGCACAGGCGTCAGGCGTTGCACTGGAGATGGAGCACGGATCTTCTTGTCCAGCGCGAACAGCTGGAATACCAGCTATCCCGAAACTGTCCCGCCAGCATTCCTAGCAGAGACCATTGCAGCGCGGGAAACGACAATACCGCAAAACCGAACCACATCCCTCCGTAGGCCATACCCTAAAAAAACACAGGGCAATCGCATCTAAATCAAAAACAGACATTGTTTGCTCAAAACAGCGTTTTGAGCAAACAATGTCATGGTTTAACGGCACCAAAACCAAAAAAGACGGGAACAGTATCGCTCATTCATGCTAAAAATAAGCATTTGCTCGCCTATCATGGGGCTTTTTTGCTCAAAAATGGACACTATAGATGTTAGATGCGATTGCCCTGATGAAGCACCCATCCACCCTTGACACGGATCGTTCTTCTGGATATACTCGCACGTACGTTCTTTAACAAACGATGCTGTTCGCGGTTGTACTCCCGAAGCGTGGGGTACGGAAAACAGTGTGCGTCGCTGATCGGGCATGATTCAGTGGGGTGTTCACGTGATTCACGATAGCCAAGTGAGTCGCTCGACCATGATAGTTTGTCCATTGCATTCCTGGCGGATGGTTCAGCCGACAGGTTAAACGCTTCCTGAGATGCTGTAAGACCTGCGCGATGTGGGCGGGTGTCGTTGAAGGGAGAAGCCCCACGGGGTGCCCTCTGGGCGCTGGGTGGGGTCAGTTCACCATTGTCGCCAATCGCTCCGGCTGGTATAATCCAGCCACCGCGCAGAGAGAGTGTCTCTGGTGTCTTTAATTTACCCTTCAGTGAGGTTTCTATGCGAACGATCGTGCGCCTCGGTTTAATTTTCCTGATGGCGTTTGCTGTGCTGCCTGCAGTTTCAAGCACCCCGGCTCAAGCAGCAGATTTGACTCAATTTGTCCCCGACCAGATTCTGGTTACATTCGAGCAGGGCTATCACCTTGGCCCCAACGGGGCTTTCTTCAAGGGCAAAAGCGCCCAAAAGCGCGGCCTAGGGATTGGCCCGCTGCACAGCAGCGAAACCCTGGATCGCGTCGGGCAGGTCGCGCTGCTGCAAGTTCCGGCGGGCGGCGACCTTGACGCCACCATTGCAACATTAAACCAGCAGCCTGGTGTTCGCCACGCCGAGCGCAACGCAGTTCGCAAAGCCCTGATTGTGCCAAACGACCCGATCTATAACCAGCAGTGGGGCATGGGCAAAATTGGCGCCGAAGCTGCCTGGGATATTACGACTGGCGCTCCAGTGGTGATTGCGATTATCGATACCGGCGTCTCTAGCTCGCACCCCGACCTGGGTGGCCGCGTGCTGGCGGGCTTCAATGCCCTGAGCGGCGGCAGCGACTCCGACGATGATGAAGGCCACGGCACAGCAATGGCCGGTATCGCCGCCGCCAGCTCCAACAACGGTGAGGGCGTGGCCGGAATGTGTTGGAACTGTCTGATTCTGCCAGTCAAGGTGCTGAACAGCCGGGGCAGCGGCTCCTCGGCCAGCGTCGTCAAGGGGATGTACTGGGCCGCCGATAACGGTGCCCGGATTATCAGCATGAGCCTTGGTGGCGATGAGGCAACCCAGGCCGAGGCCGATGTTGTCAACTACATCTACAACAAAGGCATTCCGATCTTTGCCTCGTCGGGCAACTCTGGCGGCGATGGCAATCCGACGATCTACCCGGCCGCTTTCCCGCACGTGATTGCGGTTGGCGCCAGCACCCCCAACGATACGGTCTCGGGCTTCTCCTCGTATGGCTCGTATGTCGACCTGGCCGCCCCAGGCGTAGGCATCTGGACGACCGCCTGGAGCAATGGCCAGAACACCTATGGCGCTGGCAACGGCACCTCGCCCGCCTGTCCGTTTGTCTCTGGTCTGGCCGCGCTGGCCGTGACCCTGTGGCCCGAGCTAACTCCCGATCAGCTGGAGCTGCTGCTGCAGGGCAGCGCGGTGGATATTCTGGATGCCGGCAAGGATGTGTATTCCGGCGCTGGCCGCATTGATGCGCTGAAGACACTGCAAAATGCCGCCGCCCGCACCATTCCTGGTGCAGCGCCAGTCCCGCCAACCGTGCCCGTCCCGCCGCCGCCATCCGGCAACCCGGCGTTTATTCCAATTGGGCCACTGCCCCTGCCCGCCAAAGTTGGCGAAGTCTACTTCCCCGAAACCGGCCACAGCCTGCGGGGCGAGTTCAAGAGCTACTGGGATCGCAATGGCGGCCTGGCGGTGTTCGGCTTCCCGCTGAGCGAGGAGTTCACCGAGCAGACCGCCGAGGGTTCGTTCCTGGTGCAGTACTTCGAGCGCCAGCGCTTTGAGTTCCATCCCGAAAAAGCGGCGCCCTACAACGTGCTGCTTGGGCGCCTGGGCGATACCGTGCTGCGTGACCGTGGCGAAGATTGGTTTACCTTCCCCAAAGGCACGCCGCAAGCTGGCTGTGTGTTCTTCCAAGAGACTGGTCACACGGTGTGTGGCGAGTTCCTGAAATACTGGCAGAACAACGGCTTGAACGACGGGGCGCTGACCAAGTACGAGCGCAGCCTGCAGCTGTTTGGCTTCCCGCTCTCGGAAGCGCGCACGGAGACCAATACCAACGGCGACACGGTGACAACCCAGTGGTTCGAGCGCGGACGCTTTGAATATCATAACGATAAAGGCGTACTGCTCGGCCTGCTAGCGAAGGAATATGCCACAAACCGTGGCTGGCGCTAGAATCTAAGCAAGGCGTTGCCAGGGAGCTAGTGTGCTCTCTGGCAACGCCCTGCTACGCGAAGGAGCTCAGGTATGCGACGAATCCTGTTGATCGTGGTCATCCTTTTGGCAGCGCTGGCGCAGCCCGCCGCCGCCCGCGAGGCCGATGAGACGGCGTTTACCCGCGTCTGGGAGCGCACCGATCTGCCGGTGCGCAACGGTCTGGTGCAGCGAACCTGGTACTGGGGCCCGGATCCATTTCTCACCACGACTGAGCCCTATGCGCAGGGCTTTGACGGTGAGCGGCTGGTGCAGTACTACGACAAAGGCCGCATGGAAATCACCAACCCCAACGACGATCCCGCCAGCGACTGGTATGTTACCAGCGGCCTGATCGTGCGCGAAATGATTAGCGGGAAGATTCAGGTTGGCGATGGCGAGACCGAGAACTGGCGCGCCCAAAGCCTGCCAATTGCCGGCGACCCCGCAAACAACCCTGATGCGCCAACCTATGCCTCGTTCAAGCAGGTCGCCTCGATTGATCTACCCTCACCGGGCGAGGTTCCGCTGCCGTTTCCCTATGGGCCAGGTCCAAACGAGGACAATGCCGCCCTGCCGCGGATCGGGCGCTTTGTCGATGCCACGATCGATCGCTACGGATCGACCGGCCGCGATTCGGCGCTGCCCGGCCAGTATCCAGGCACGCGGATTACCTACTATTCAATTGAAAGCAACCACAACATCCCCGATGTGTTCTGGCGTTTCCTGAACAGCGAAGGGTTGATTAAAGTTGATGGTGTGCTCAAGAAAGATATTCTGGCCAACTGGATCTACCTGACCGGATATCCAATCACCGAGCCATACTGGGTGCGCACCAATGTCAACGGTGTCGAGCAGGATGTGCTGGTGCAGGCCTTTGAGCGCCGGGTTCTGACCTACACTCCCGCCAATCCTAGCGGCTGGCAGGTTGAGATGGGCAATGCTGGCAAGCACTACTACCAGTGGCGCTACGAGTCGGTTGCCACGCCGCCAGTAATTCTGCCCGAGAATATCAGCGCAACGGTTGAGCCACGCTCGGCACCAGCAGGGAGCGAATTTAATGTTACACTCTATGGCTTTCAACCGGGTGAAACCGTCAGTATCTGGCTAACCCTGGGTGATCAGTCGGTCTATGATGCGCCTGAGCTTGGCGTTGCCAATCAAAATGGTGAGGTGGTGTTCCTGGAGAGCACAACCATCAGCATCTTCACGTTCCCAGGCGATCCGCCCGGGGTGTGGGCGCTGACCGGGCAGGGCACGAACAGCAATCATCTGGCTGTGGCCTACTTTGAAGTAACTGACTAAATCTTGTCTTTCCCCGCAAAACGCAGCGCGTTAGGCGCTGCGTTTTGTATGTCTCTATTATTCCGAGCTGCATAGTGCAGCGGATGGGGGTTTTGTGAATATCGTCCGTCGGATGCTGAGCATCCTTATCGTTGTCGCCACGTTCATCTCCGTGCTTGGGACCCCAAGCGCCACCCGCGCCGCCGAGCTGCTGGCGACCGAGTGCTTCGATGTGCCCGGGATCACCAACTGTCTGGAAGGCACATTCCTGAACTACTGGAAAACCAACGGCGGCCTGCCCGTGTTTGGCTATCCCATCACTGGGGCCAATGGCGAAGTCAATGCCGATACCGGCAAGACCTATGTCACCCAGTGGCTCGAGCGCAATCGCATGGAAATCCACCCGGAAAACGCCGGGACCGCCTATGAGATTCTGCTCGGCTTGCTGGGCAAAGATCGCCTGCGCCAGCTCGGCCGCGATCCCGGCGCCGAGCCACGTGAGTCCGGCCCGAAAGAGGGCTGTCTGTGGTTCGACCAGACCGGCCACAATGTGTGTAACCAGGGCAACGGCCTGGGCTTCAAAGCCTACTGGGAAAGCAATGGCCTGAAGATTGCCGGCCTGGATAAATACGCCCAGTCGCTGCAGCTGTTTGGCCTGCCGCTGACCGAGCCAAAAATGGAAACCAACAGCAGCGGCGATACCGTGATGACCCAGTGGTTTGAGCGCGCCCGCTTCGAGTGGCACCCGAACAATCCCGACCAGTTCAAAGTGCTGCTGGGCTTGCTGGGCAAAGAGGTCCGCACCGGATCGACGCCACCGCCACCGCCGCCGCCACCGCCCGCCGCCAATCCCTGTGCCAGCACCCCGGCCCCGGTATCAGCCCGCGTGCGCCCGTCGAACTGCGACAAAGTCGGCACAGTGTTCTCCTTTGATATCTTTGGCTTTACCCCCAATGAAGATGTTGGCTACTGGCTGACCATGCCCGATGGCTTGATCTTCGGTACCGTGGACACCGTCAATATTGGCCCTGCTGGTGGCGTGAATGGCCTGACCTTCAATACCCGTGGCCTGGATATTGGTCTCTGGCAGTGGACGTTTGAGGGTGTTAGCAGCGGACACAAGTCCGTGATCTACATCAATGTTCTGGATGCAAATGGCAATGGAGCTGGGGTTCAGAAATGTTCCGGCAGCCTGCCAGCGCCCCAGAATGGTTCGATCACCCCAACCTGTGCGCAGGGCTACACCGATATGACGATCCAGGGCCGGGGCTTTACGCCAGGCGAGCAGATTGGCTTCTACGCCACCGAGCCAAGCCAGGCTGTCTATGACCTGGGGCCAATCCTTGATGCGCCGCTCTACGCGGACAGCAACGGTAACTTTACCCTGTACCTAACTGTCAATGGAACTGCGCTGGAGTCAGGTGCCTATGCGATTACCTTTGAAGGCATTACCAGCAGCAGCAAAACCATCGTCTACTTCGAGGGTGCTGACTAAGCTTTAGCCTGACAAGCACTTACTCACCCAGCGGCGGGATGCAGATAGCTCTGCATCCCGCCGCTGTTCGTTTAGCTGCCGCTGGCCCCGATCACGCGGCCACGTTGTGGAGAACTCAGCCTTTATTTGGATTATCTGCAAATACTATTGACATTTATTATCAATCGAATTATAGTAAATATCAGATGAGTTGATAACTATTGATGTTTTATCGAACTAAGCCAACTGATAAAGGAGCCAGCCAATGCTAAGCCTACGCGATTACGATTACGTTCAGGAACAGCGCAAAGACCACGACCGCCAGATCGCCCGGCGCCGTCTCGTCCACCAGTTTCAATCCCGCGATCGCCAGCCATGGGGCCGCTACCAGGCCGCCCGCCGCTGGGTAGGCCGCCAGCTGGTGAGCTGGGGCCAGCAGATGCAGGCTGGCTCTGAGCGCCTGGAGCACAGCCGTTGATCCCGTTGTCAACCGCCTTCGGCCCAGCCAGCGCTGCTCCACCTGGTCAACCACGCTGCACCCCGCCATAACAACGCCCTCCCGAAATAGCTTCGGGAGGGCGTTGTTGGTTTAGGGGCGCTAGTTGGCCGTGGACGGCTAGCGCGCTACGGTCGGACGGACGGGCATGTCTGTGTCGGGCTGGGCCGCCGGCGCGTCTGGGCGAGCGCCTGCTGGGATCGTGATTGGCTGGGAGGTCAGCAGCGGCCCGAAGATGTTGTTATAGGCAGCGTTGATCTGCTCGTGGCTTTCCAGCACTGCGCCGTAGGTCGTGTCGGAGTTGGCCGAATCCACCTGAACAAAGATCCGCGTGTTGGCGCTGATTGTGCTCGGAATACTGCTCAAATTCCGGCGGAAGTACTGATCGTTGGTGGTCAAGGTGAGCGACTGGCCGGGCTGAAGCGGCAGCGCCGCATTGGTTAGACCCCAGACCATTCCATGGGGCGCCAGGATTTCCCAGACCTGATTGACCGCAGTTGGCGCCGGGTTGGGGTTGAGATACAGGTCGATCCACAGCTGCTCGGTCACCGGGGCAGCGCCCTGATTCCTGATCACCACACTAATGCTGGTGCCGGTGGTCGTGACATTTTGCACCACCAGATCGGGGTAGGTTGGCGCCTGCAGAATCATGGGCAGGTAGACCTTGGTATTGCGAACATTCACCAGCAGCGTATCGACCCCAACGCCGCCATCATCATCGGTGACGGTGAGGGTGACCGTGTAGGTGCCGGGCAGCGTGTAGGCGTGGCTGGGAGTTAGGATTGTGGTATTGCTGCCACCATCGCCAAAATCCCAGGCGATGGTGTGGGTGTCGAGCACGCCGGGGTCGGTGAAGACCCCGGTGAAGCTGATCACCTCATTGGGCTCGGCCGCGCGGTCGGCGCCGGCATTTACGGCCGGGGCGACATTTTCAACGGTGACGGTGGTGGTGGTCGTAGCGACCGCCCCATCGCTATCGGTGACCTGTAGTCCGACGGTGGACACGGCATCGTCGGGGGTGTTGGTGAATGTCGCCGTTGCGCCGGCGGTCTCGTAGCTGCCGTTGTTGTCGAGGTCCCAGGCGAAGGTCAGCGGGTCATTGCCGGGATCGGTTGAGGCCGCTGCGCTGAGCTGGACGGTTGAACCCTCATCAACGGTGTACGGCCCGCCGGCGTTGGCGGTTGGCGCAAGGTTGATGCTGAACACGGCGCTGGCGGTGTTATTGGCCGGAGCCGTCTCCTGGCCAGTGGCGATAATCACTGTATTGGTGATCGTCTGCTCGCCAATCAGCCCAAGGTTCACAGTTCCGGTCAGCGTAATGATGCCACTCTCACCGGGCACCAGCGTCTTGGTGCTCCAGGCCAGGTTGGGCGCCGGGCTGGTCTGGCTGATCGCGGCCCCGCTGTTGGTGATGCCGGTGATGGTGACCTCGCTCGGCAGCGTGTCGCTGATGACCACGCCGCTGGCGATGGTGTTGCCGCTGCTGGCAAACCTAATCGTGTAGGTGATTGGGTCGCCGGGGTTGGCCACGGCTGGCGTGACCGTCTTGGTGACGCTCAGATCCAGCGTGAGGTTCAGCGGGGTCGTATCGCTGGCCTCGGCGGTGGCTGGCTCGGCGCTGTTGGTGCCGTCGTCGGTGATGCTGGCGGTGTTTTCGATGCTGGTTGTGCCGCCAGGAACCGGCAGATCGACCGTGACCGCGAAGACAGCGCTGCCGCTCGCGCCGCCGCTGAGCGATCCGCTGGTGAAGGTACAGACGCTGCCTGACGGGCTGTCATCGGCACAGCTCCAGCCGGCGGTGCTGGCGGTGGCGTTGAAGGTCGTGTTGGCCGGGACGGTCTCGCTGAGCGTGATCCCGGTGGCGGCCTGGTTGCCGGTGTTGCTGAAGCTCAAGGTGTAGTTAATGGTGGCGCCGGGCGCGACACTCACCCCGCCGTCGGACTTGGCCAGGGCCAGCGCTGGGGCGGCCGCAAGCGGCGTTGACTCGCTATCGGTGTTGTTGGCTGGGTTGGCGTCAGGACCGCTGGTCCCGCTGTCGCCGACGCTGGCGGTGTTCTCGATGCTGGTGACGCCAGCGGCGACGGGGCTATTGACCGTGACGGCGAAGATCCTGGTTGCGCTACCCGTTGTGGCCAGCGCGCCGACGCTGAGGGTACAGATGCTGCCCGCCGTGTTGTTGGGCGTACAGGTCCAGCCAGCGCTGCTGGCGGCGGCGTTGAACGTGGTGTTCAGCGGCACGGTCTCGGTGATACCGACCCCGCTGGTTCCCTGGTTGCCGCTGTTGGCAACGGTGAGGGTGTAGACGATGGTCTGGCCCGGCACCGCCGTGATGCCGCCGTCGGACTTGGTGATGGTCAGGTCGGGGGCCGCGTTGACCGGCGTGGTGTCGCTGGCGCTGGCGGTGGCTGGGGTGATGCTGTTGGCGCCATCGTCGCTGATCGTGGCGGTGTTGCTGATCTGCTCGATTCCGGCCGCAACCGGGTTCACGACGATGACGGCGAAGGTGGCTGAGCCACTGCCGCCCGCCACCAGGCCACCGACATTCAGGGTACAGGTCGATCCGGCATTGCTGTCGGGAGCGCAGATCCAGCCAGCGGTGCTGGCCCCGGCGTTGAAGGTCGTGTTGGCCGGCACCGTCTCGCTGAGCACGACGCCCGTGGCGCCCTGGTTGCCGGTGTTGGTGTAGGCCAGGGTGTAGGCGACCGTGCCGCCGGGCGCGACGCTCACCCCGCCGTCGGACTTGCTCAGGCTCAGGACTGGCGCCGCAGTGAGCGGCGTGGTGTCGCTGCCGCTGTTGTTGCCAGGGGTCGGGTCGGCGCCATTGCTGCCGTTGTCGGCGACGCTGGCGGTGTTGCTGATCTGGGTCAGGCCGGCCGCGACCGGGCTGACCACGGTCACCGCGAAGGTGCGCGGGGAGCTGGCCCCGCCGCCGGCCAGGTTGCCGACGTTGAGGTTACAGATCGTGCCGGCCGGGGAGCCATTGGCGCAGCTCCAGCCAGCCGAGCTGGCCCCGGCGTTGAAGGTGGTCTCCAGCGGCACGGTTTCGGTGATCCGCACGCCGGTGGCGCCCTGGTTGCCGGTGTTGGTGATGCTCAGCGTGTAGGCAACGGTGCCGCCGGGCGTGGTTGTGCTACCGCCATCGGACTTGGTGATGCTCAGGTCGGGCGCGGCATCGAGCGGGGTGGTGTCCGAGCTGGTGTTATTGGCCGGGGTCGGGTCGGCGCCGTTGGCGTTATCGTTGGCGACGGTGGCGGTGTTGCTGATCTGGTTGACGCCCGGCGGGGCCACGTTGACCACAGTCAGCGCGAAGGTGGCGCTGCCGTTGGCTGCGCTGTTCAAGCTGCCGACTGCCAGGGTACAGGTGGCGCCGGGGTTGTTGTTGGGCGCGCAGACCCAGCCGGCCGTGCTGGCGCCGGCGTTGAAGGTCGTGTTGGCCGGCACCGTCTCGCTGAGCACCACGCCGGTGGCGGCCTGGTTGCCGGTGTTGGTGTAGCTCAGGGTGTAGGCGACCGTGCCGCCGGGAGCGACGCTGGCCCCGCCATCGCTCTTGACAATGACGAGATCGGGCTGGGCGGTCAGCGGTGTGGTATCGCTGGCGGTGTTGTTGCTGGGGTCGGGGTCGATCCCGCCCGTGCCATCATCGGTGATTGTGGCGGTGTTGCTGATCTGGGTGACCCCAGTCGGGACTGCCGGAACGACGGTGACGGCGAAGATGTAGACGCCATTGCCGCCCCGGCCTGGCACCGTCCCAACCGCAGTTGTACAGATTGTTCCCGCCGGTGAGTTATTGGCACAGCTCCAGACTCCCGTGCTGGCCCCGGCATTGAAGGTGGTGTGCAGCGGCACGGTCTCGGTGATCACCACGCCGGCGGCGGCGCGGGTGCCGCTGTTGGTGTACTCCAGCCGGTAAGGAATGACTCCGCCCGGTGTCGTGGTGATTCCACTGTCGGACTTGGTGAGGCCCAGATTTGGCTCGGCGCTCAGCGGCGTGGTGTCGCTGGCGCTGTTGTTGCCAGGGGTTGGCTCGCTGCCATTCGCGCCATCGTCGGCGACGCTGGCGGTGTTGGTGGTGCTGTTCACGCCGCCTGGCAGCGGATCGACCACCGTCACCGCGAAGGTGCGCGTGGTCGCTGCGCCGCCGCCGCTCAGGCTAGCGATGTTTAGCGTACAGACGGTGCCCGCCGGCGCGCCATTGGCACAGCTCCAGCCGGCCGAGCTGCCAGCCGCATTGAACGTGGTGTGGAGCGGCACGGTCTCGGTGATCCGCACGCCGCTGGCGCCCTGGTTGCCGGTGTTGGTGATCGCCAGCGTGTAGCCGATCACATCGAGCGGCGCCGCCGTGATCCCGCCATCAGACTTGGTGATCCGCAGGTCGGGGGTGGCGTTGATGGGCGTGGTGTCGCTGGCGCTGTTGTTGGCGGGGGTTAGCTCGCTGGTGCTTTGGGTGTCGCCAACCGTCGCGGTGTTGCTCACGCTGGTCACACCGGCGGGCACCGGGCTGATCACGCTGACCGCGAAGCTGCGGGTGGTGGTGCTGTTGCCGTCAACGTTGCCCACCGCCAGGGTACAGATGCTCCCGGCGTTGATGGTCGGCGCACAGACCCAGCCAGGGCTGCTGGCCCCGGCGTTGAAGGTGGTGTTGACCGGCACGGTCTCGGTCAGCACGGTGCTCGCCGCCGGCCGAGTGATCGCGTTGGTGATCGTCAGGGTGTAGTTGATCGTGTCGCCCGGCGCGGCGCTAATCCCGCCGTCGCTCTTGCTCAGGCTCAGGCTCGAGCGGCGGTCAATTGGGGTCAGGGTTGGATCGCTGGCGGCGACAGTGTCGGGGTCGTTCGATAGAACCGTGGCGAAGTTGCCGCCGCTGATCGTGGCCTGGTTGGCGATATTCGTCGCCGTCGGCACGCTCAGCGGCGTGTTGACCTCCACCTCGAAGATGATAATCAGGCGCTTGCCCGCTGGCAGGGTGCCAACGTTGACACTCACGGTCTCGCCGCTGGTTGGGGCCAGCGCCTGGGCACCGTCAGTCGGGGCGGCTGGGCGGCTGCTGGTGGCATCCTGGGTGCGCTCGGCGGCGACCACAGCGACCGCCGGGGCGGCCACTGGCTGGGTGGCCACTGACTCGGCGGCTGGCTGGGTGGGCGCTGCGTCGGCGGCGGCTGGGCGGAAGGCGATTGGCCGGGCGCACGTTCCGCCCATAATGGTGCCCGCGCCACTGCCTCCCACACGGGCAGCATTGGCTGGCGTGTTGCCATTATTAATCCAGGTGGTGGCGGTGTCAGCAGTAAAGTTCTCCAGGATAATGACCGCCCCTGCGGTTGAGGCGCGGGCACGAAACGCGCCCACCGCTAGGAGTCCGCCGCTAGTGCTCAGCTCGGTCACAGCGTTGTTCGCGACATAGCCACAAATCGTATTGCTCGTGAGCGCCAGGAGCTGAATGCCGTAGGCGGCCTGGGTAGTGGTGGTGACATTATTGCCGGTCACCACCGCGTCGATCCGGCTGGTGCCGCCGGTGGTGGGGTTTTCGATCGTGATGCCGTTATCGCTGCCCTGTTTATCAACGGTGTTGCCGCTGATTTCCACCTTGATCTGTGCGGTGCCGTTGGCGCGCACCATCAGGGCACTGCCAGTGCTGCCGGGCGTGCCAGCGATGTAGGCATTATTGCGGATAAAGCCATTGCCGCGGGTGTTGTTGTCCATCACAATCGCCAGGCCCACGCCGCCTTTACCTTTGATCGTGGGGTTGTTGCTAATGTCGAAATTCATGGTTGATGACTGCGTGCCATTCAACTCGATCCCGCGGCCAAAGGCGGCGGTGTCATAGTCGAAGTCGCTGGTGCTGACCCTGACATTGGCGGTGGCGGTATCGGCGGTCAGCACCTGCAAACCCAGCGTGCCGTTGCGCAGGAAGTCCGAGCCGCTCACATTCAGCGTCGCGATCGCAGTTCCGCCCACGTCCAGCTCAAACCCGTCGGCGCCAAGCGATGAGTTAAAGGTGTCGCGAAAGATTGAGCTAGTGACATTCAGCGTCAGCGTGCCGCTGGTGTTGTCGATCCAGACCGCCCGCTCGCCGTTGAAGCCCGCGGTGGGGTTGAGCGCGATGTCGCTGTTGTTGATTGCGCTGGTGCCGCTCAGGTTGCTGAAGCGCAGACAACCCTCGTTGCCCTCGTTGCCACAGTTGAGAATGGTGCTGTTGTTGAGCGTAAAGCCGTTGACGGTCGCCCCGTTGATGCCGATCTGGTTGACGCTGGTGATATCAACGTTGGTCAGGCCGACCGCGGTGGCGCTGCTCAAAAAGATGGCGGCGTTACAGCCGGTGTTGTCGCTTGAGTTACATCCGCTGGCCGCGTTATTTTGCGCCGCGTTGTTGAGCTGGATATTGCTCAGGCTAATGTTCTGGGCACTGATGATCTCGTAGCCGCGGTTGGTGTTCTGGATGACGCCGCCCGAGCCGTTGGTGGTGCCGCTGCCGAGCACTGTGAATCCACCGGCGCCAATCCCGTTGAGGGTGACGCCGACGCCAGCGGAGACGCTGGCCGAGATCGACCGGAAGCTCATGCCGCCGCTGGTGGTGGCGACCATGTTCAGCGCTTTTCCGCCGGAGGAATTGATGGTGCCGTTGGTCCCGGTCACCTGGACGGTTCCGCCGCCAGTGATATTCATGCCGGTGCCGGTGCTGGTGGTCACGCTCAGGTTGCCGCCAGTAAAGTTAATCGCTGTGCCGGAGTTGCTGATGAGGGTGATCGCCGGGTTGGCCCCGGTATTGTAGGTCATGGTGGTGGACGAGAAGGTGATCGTGCCGCTGGTGTTGCCCTGGAGCAGCATGCCGGTGCCGGTATCGTTGATCGCGCCCGAGAAGGCAATCGCCCCAGTGGCATGATTCAGAATCTCAATGCTGCGTCCGCCGGTGTTGGTAATCGTCCCAGGATAGGTGACCGCAATCGTGCCGCCATCGATTGCGATATCGGTGCCGCTAATCCCGGTCAGTGCGCCGGCCGTCACACTGAGGCTGCCGGTAACGCCGATCAGGCTAACGCCGGTGCTCCCGCCAGATGAGGAGAGCGTCGGGAAGCTGGCGGTCAGCGCGCCGGTGGTTAGCGCCAGGGCCGGGCCGCCGTTCAGCGTGGTGGCGTTGATGGTGGCGGTGCCAAAGTTGGTGCCCGCAATACCCATGCCGCTGGTCTGGCTGGTGATGGTCAGGCCGCGGACGGTGTTGTTTTGCGCCAGCGTGACTAGCGTGCCAGCCCCGCCCATGGTCGGCGCGGTTCCGGCCGCCAGCAGGGTAGACCCGCCGACAACCAGGTCAACCCCGCGCCCGATCAGCTGCTGGTCATCCTCAAGGATCAGGGCCGTGTAGTTGGCGGCTCCGGTGTTGAAGAAGATGATATCGTTGATGGCATCCACATCGCCAGCGCCACCAGCGCCATTCAGCGGCGTGACTGTGTTGAACGGGCTGTTCGAGCGGCCGGTGCCACCAGCGGCGGCGGCGGTGTCGACATACCAGACCCGGTTGGCGACCGTAATCGTGACGGTGCCGACCGCGGTCATGTCCCCATCGGTGATGGTGTAGGTAAAGGTGTCGCTGCCGGTAAAGCCAGCTGGCGGCAGGTAGGTGAACGAGCCATTGGGGTTGACCGCCACCGTCCCGCCCTGGGCCGAGGCCGCCTGGAAGCTCTGCAGGGTGAATGTGTCGCCTAGAAACTCGCTGTCATTATCAAAGAGGCTGCCTGCCACAAACGCCGTTGGCACGTTGGGGACTACCGCCGCTCCAACCGCCAGCAAGGTGTTGCCGACGGCCGTGTAGGCATCATCGCGGGCCAGCGGCGAGACCCGGACCGTGCCGGCGACCAGCGTCGTGTTCCCATCGATCGTGTCGTTGATGCTCACGCCGCTGGCATCGGTGTCGCCGGTGTTGGTGACAATCAGCGTGTACTCGATCGTATCGCCCGGATCGGCTAAAGCGTCGTTTTCAACATCGTTCAGGAACCTGTCGCGCTTGGTGGCGACAATGTTGACCGCCTGCGGTGCCGCTGGGGCGAGGGCCACGGTGGCTGGCTCGGCGGCGGCGGGCTGCCCTGTGGGCTGCGGCGCCGCCACGGATTGCTGGTCGAGTGGCTCGCGGGCGGCCGCAGCAAACGGCTGCAGCACATTGATCACCAGCATCAGACTCGTAATCCAACGCACCACGCGCCCAGCACGTGAGAGTCCAAACGGTTTAGCCAATTGGTGCGACATGGAGATTTCCCTCTCTTTGATTGACAATAATTTCCAGCAAAACAGCGCGTTTATCGAGTAGATATGAGTTTTTGGGCGCAATTAAGCCAAGTTGGGGCGGACACACCCCTGCTGTTTGCATAATGTTCTAGGTAAAAATAGCTTCGTAGCGCATTTCTCTGGTCGCTGGGTCAGGCCCAATCGGCACGAGAAACACCTCAAGCTGGGCGTAGCTCGGGTGGGAGAGCCGATAGATCTGTTGGGGCAGGAGCGGCTGCTGTGGCCCGCGCCAGACCAGCGAAAACGCCTGACGGGTAAGCTCCGCTCCAGGGCGCGGCGGCTCTCCCAAGGCGGAGACCTGGCTGAGAGTCGCCTCGACGGCGCCGCCGCTGGGCAGCTCGATCGTCCAGATCTGCGCAAGCGTGCGCTGGAAATCGGTGATGGTTAGTTCAGCTAAGGACATTGGCTCTCCGTAGGCGTACGCCGCATCAGATAATACATGCCGTTTTCCGCTACGAACTCAAATCCCAGCCGCTGGTACAAACGCAGCGCCGGATTAAATTGTTCGACGTGAATCGAGACCGCGACGCCAGCTGTGGTGGCCTCGGCGATGACTGCCTGAAGGATGGCCGTCCCAACCGCTTTTCCGCGATAGGGCGGCAGCAGGGCAATATCGACAATCCGAAACTCTTCCGCCCAGCGGGCCAGATAGAGCCGCCCGGCTGGCTCATGCTCAACCAGAATAATCTCAAAGCTGGTTTGCGTATAGTGCTGCTGATAGTGGCCGTGCTGGGCGCTGAACTGTTGGCGCAGAAAGGCTGCTTTCTGCGCCGCATCCCATTCCAGCCCAGCCAGCTCCTCAGTTCGCGTACTCGCGTACACACTGAACAGCAACTCACTGTCAGCAGGGGTGATCGGGCGCAGGCTAATGGAGGCTGGAAGTAGCATATGGCCTTATGTGCGCGGTGGGTATACACCCTGGAGCGCAATACAGAAATACACGGTCAGGTAGGGCTGCATGTTATTGTGGGGCGCATCGCCGCCGGCCGGCGCGATTGCCTGGGGAGCCATCTGGGCTGTGCCAAGTCCAGTCGTGGTGTACATGTTGCCCTCGGCCGACTGGGCCAGCGAGTTGCCGGCCGGATTGGTGTCTTCGGCCGCGTCGATGGCCGTGCGAAACGCATGGCTGTGGGCCGGGATCTCCGACTGGAGCAGCGTGACAGTCTCCGAGCCGCCGGTCTCGCCGAGATCGTGCAGCGAAAGCCCTGGCCCCTGGCCTGGGTGCATCGGTGCGCGGCCCTGTAAGTCGGGCAGAGCGAAGTTGCTCTGGCCATTGCCGCCATAGGTTGTGCCCAGCAGCGAGAACAGCGCGGTGTTTTGCGAGAGCGGCAGCAGCTGCCCATCGCACCAGGCCCAGCCCCTGGGGGCGAAATTAAACGGAAACATGCGAATTTCGGCTACAAAAGGATCCGCCATAGAGTTGCTCCTCATACCATCAAAAGAATCACGGCTGGGCGTGGATCACGTCCAGAGTCGGGTGCCAACGTGGGCGTCCCTGTCGTTCTGGCCTAGGCTGGCGATGGGAAAATGCCAAACAGCGAGATGATAAAGTCAACGCACAGATACGGCTGGAAGTTGGTGTGGGGCTGCGAGCCACCAACGGCGCCGACGGTGGCCGGCGGAAGCGGGTTATTGGGCGGATCGGAGAAAAACGGTTTGACCGTGGTTGAGTTGGCCAGAACATGGTCGGCCGGGTTGGGGGTATTGCCAAAATTCCCCGAGGCCAAAAACGGGTGGCTGTGGGCGGGGATCTGGGGCACCGTCAGGGTGATCTCCTCCGCGCCGCCGGTCTCGGCCAGAATAAACCCGTTCCCCTGGTGCAGCGGCAGGCGGCCGCGCATGTCGGGCAAGGCAAAGGTGCTTTGTCCATCGCCGCCGTAGGTTGTGCCGATCAGCTGAAAAAGAGTCTCGTTCTCCGAGATCGGCAGCATCTGGCCCTCGCAGAACATCCAGCCTGCGGGGGCAAAGTTGCCAGCAAATATCCGAATCTCGCCTACATATGGCTGGGCCATTAGTGTCTCCTGCTAGCGGGTGTGCGCCCGCAAAGATTGCAAATCCCCACTGTGAAGGTCGATCGCTGCGCTGCGCCCTAGTTCGGCGATGGGAAAATGCCCTGGAGCGCAATCACAAAATTCAGCACCAGGAACGGCTGCATATTCAGGTGGGCCTGCGAGCCGCCAACCGGCGCAATCGTCCCGGCATTCATCGCGACCAGATTGCTCGGGCTTTGATACTGCTCATTTGGGCGCGTGCTGCCCAGCGCGGCATTGGGCGCCCGCGGATCGTTGACGCTCACAGCGCTGGTGGAGGCATTGGCGACATGGACGTGGGTGGGCAGCTCGCTGATCGAAAGCGTGTGGGCCTGCTCGCCGCCCCGCTCGCCCAAGGTATGCCCGCTGCCAACGTGAATGGGGGTTCGTCCGCGGAAGTCCGGCAGGGCGAAGTTAGTCTGGCCGTTGCCACCGTAGGTTGTGCCCAGCAGCGCGAACAGCGCCTGATTCTGGTTGATCGGCAGCAGCTGTCCGTTGCACAGCGCCCAGCCCTGGGGGGCAAATCCGAACGAAACGATGCGAATCTCGGAGAGGAATGGTTCGGCCATCGGGATACCTCCATACACACAAACGGAATGGGATTAAGCGGGCAGATACGGCAGCGAGAATCCAGAGCGCAGCCCGGTCTGCATTGCCGCAATCTGTTGGTCGGCGAGTGGCGCGGCGCTGAGGGTTGCCAGCGTGGCGTTGTAGAACCCGCCCCGGCTTTGGCGCACCTCGCGAATCACAAAGGTTGGATTGCTGCCCTCGACCTGAGGCCCGGCCAGCCCGCGTGGCCCCGCCGTCTGGCTGGACAGCAGGGCCGCCTGGGCGGCGGCGGGATCGCTCCAGTCGCCCTTGAGGGTCTGCGCTGCCGCGCTGAGCAGGCCGCCGAGCTCGAAGCCGAGCAGCGCCCAGTGGTCGGGGTTGGTGCGGGTGGCCCGGCGGTAGGCGGTGACAAAATTCTGGCTGCCGGTCGGGCTGGCGTCCAGGTTCCAGGGCATCGCGGTGCGGATACCCAGCGCGGCGCTGCCCAGCTGGCTCAGGGCCGGGCCCTCAACCAGGGCGCCGACGCCGAGCAGCGGCAGCTTACGCAGCTCGCTCTGGCCATAGGCCCGTAGCATCTCGCCGACCAGCGCACCGGTGTAGCCCAGATAGACCAGATCGGGTGACTCGGCGGCCACTGTGGCGAGAGTGCGGGCGAGATCGAGCGCCGCTGTCGGGGCGTGGGTGACGGTCATGCTGGTGGTTGTGCCGCCGCCCGCCTGGAACCCGCTGGAGAAGGCGAACGAGGCATCGTAGCCGCTTTCCAGGAACGAGTGCAGAATCGCCGCCCGCTTGCCAACGTTCTGGGCGGCCCAAAAGCCCAAGGCCCACGCCGATTGCCAGTAGGGCAGGCTGTAGTCGACCACCCAGGGCGAGCTTTTCGGCGCCTGTGGCACGGTTGCGCTGAGGCCGGTGGTCACCAGGGTGCGCCCCTGGGCGGCTAAGCGGGCCTCAACCGCCGCGCTCACATCGGGGCGCAGGACCCCCAGGAACACATCGGGCTTCTGGCGGCTGAACAGCGTCTCCAGCGCGGTTTCGAGCTGGGTCTGCTGGGGGCCGATTTCGGCGATAGTGGTTTGCAGCGTGCTCTTGCTCGCCCGCTGCGCACCGCCAAAGGCCAGCCGCAGCCCATTCAGAAAGTTCTGGCCCAGCTCAGGATACAGGCTGGACTGCGGCACCAGAATCCCAACGTTTGTCCGCAGAGCCAGGGAGCGTTGGGCGTTGGGCGTGGCGGCAGCGGCCTGGGCGGCCGGAAGCAGGCCAGGAACGGCTAGAACACTTGAGGTGAACGCAGCGGTTTTGAGGAATGTACGCCGTGAATAGCGCCGGGATTGATCGTGTGTCATCGCCAACTCCTAGTGTATGTAGAGCCAAAGTCAGGTAGATTAGGAGAGTACAAGTGCCAAAAATTAACAAACATTAAAAAGCCAGCCGGGATGATGGATCAACCTACAACCCACTCTCTCTGCTGGCGCCCTGATTTCAACGTTTATCGCGTTTGTCTAATTTGACAATGTTAGATTAGGCCCATGGACACCATGTATGGCGTTCGCACCGACCTGCGCGATGACCGGGAAACCCAAAAAGCGCACGTATTCGCGGGAGGGAGGGACGCCCTATATGGCGTCCCTCCCCCAATCGTTATCCACCAAGCGTCCATCTTCATCCAAAATCCTGCGCCTTTGCCGTGTAATCTAACATTGTCAAACTAACTATTTTGACAATGTTAGATTAGGCCCATGGACACCATGTATGGCGTTCGCACCGACCTGCGCGATGACCGGGAAACCCAAAAAGCGCACGTATTCGCGGGAGCCATATATGGCGTCCCTCCACCAATCGTTATCCACCAAGCGTCCATCTTCATCCAAAATCCTGCGCCTTTGCCGTGTAATCTAACATTGTTTAACTATGGCCAGGATATTATACAGGAAATCAATCTGAGCGGTATAGTTCTTTTGGTACTGATCGCATAGGACTAGCGGGTAGCTTCGCTTGGCAGCAATCGATCAGCGCCCAAATCCCATCCTCCGCCCACAACCCTACGTAGAATGGCTATATCGACAGCTAATCCGATAGCGGAATGAGAGCTTTTGACAGCTTTTCGAGCTGGTTGGCTAGGGCGCTCGTGCTACACTTCACAGAGTTCAACCAGATATTGCCCTATTGCTCGCAATGGCACACTTCCGTTGGAGGAAAGAATGAAAGAGAAAAACAGTCGCTTGCAGGGTTTTTACCAGCTCTCTCCTCTGGATCGCCTAGAGGCTGTCGGGGCGTTCGATGGCCTGAACCAGGATGATCTGCGAGCGCTCCACGGCGCCAATGCCTTGAGCATGGATCGCGCCGATAAAATGATTGAGAATGTGGTCGGCACCTTCAGCCTGCCCCTGGGCATCGCCACGAATTTCCGCATCAATGGTAAAGATAAGCTGATTCCCATGGCGGTTGAGGAGCCTTCGATTGTCGCCGGGGCCTCGTACGCCGCCAAGCTGGTCCGCGAGGGTGGCGGTTTTCAATCCAGCAGCACGCCCTCGCTGATGATCGGGCAGGTGCAGCTGGTTGGGATCGCCGCCCCCGAGGGCGCCAAGCACGACATTCTGGCCCAGCGCGACGAGCTGCTGGCGATCGCCAACCGGCAGAGCACCTCGCTGGTGGCGCTTGGCGGCGGGGCCAAAGATCTCGAGGTGCATCTGTTCGCCAGCAGCCCAATGGGTCCAATGCTGGTCGTGCATCTGATCGTCGACTGTCTGGACGCGATGGGTGCCAATGCGATCAACTCGATGGCTGAGGCGATCGCGCCCCGGCTGGAGCTGATCACCGGCGGCCGGGCCTATCTGCGGATTCTCTCCAACCTGAGCGACCGCCGGCTGGCGCGGGCGCGGGCGGTTATCCCGGCCCGTGCGCTCGACCGCGACGGCATGAGCGGCGAAGACGTGATCGAAGGAATCTTGTGGGCCTACTCATTTGCGGCGGTGGATCCCTACCGGGCCGCGACCCACAACAAAGGCGTTTTGAATGGCATCGATCCGGTGCTGCTGGCGACCGGGCAGGACTGGCGGGCGGTCGAGTCGGGCGCCCACGCCTACGCCGCCCGCAACGGCCACTACACCTCGCTGACCACCTGGGAGCGCGACGACGAGGGCAACCTGGTCGGCACGCTGGAGATGCCGCTGGCGGTGGGGATTGTTGGCGGCGCCGTCAAGGTCCACCCAACCGCCAGCGCCGCGCTGAAGTTGCTGAACGTGGCCTCGGCCCGCGAGCTGGCCGAGGTCTGCGTGTGCGCCGGGCTGGCCTCCAACCTAGCGGCGCTGCGGGCGCTCTCGTGCGAGGGGATTCAGCGCGGCCACATGGGCCTGCACGCCCGCCAGATCGCCATGAGCGCCGGGGCGCCGCCGGCCCTGGTCGAGCACGTCGCCGAGCAGCTGATCGCCGAGCGCTGCATCAAGCCCGCCCGCGCCCAGGAGATCGTCGACGAGCTGCTGCTCAAGGTCGAGTGCGCTATGCCGAAGAGCGAGGTTGGGGTGCGCTAGCGGCGCTGGCGCGCCAGGGCTTGGGGAACAGGGGGCAGGAATTAGGATCCTCCAATCAGATCTCGCATATCGAACGACAAAAACGCGCCCCGCTGCATTCGAGCAGCGGGGCGCGTTTTTGTGTGGGGTTTACATATCTAGGGGTTTACTTTTGGATCAGCGGGATAAACACGCGCTTGATCGCGGCGCTGATGTTGTTCAGCGGCGACCAGTATCCCCAGGTACTGCGATAGTTAGCGGAGCTGCTGCCGGTATTGCTCACCGCCTGGCCCAGCGTGCTGGTGAGCTGGTAGCTGGCCGACTGGTGGGCGCCGCCGCTGATCGCCATAACGTCTTTTTGGATTCGATAGTTGGCTGACTGGGGCTTGGCGGGATAGAAATCGAGCGCAATGCTGCCGCTGATGGTGGCGGAACGATTGCCCGCCGCATCTTTGTACTGGATGTAGGCTGTGGCGGTGCCACCGTGCTGCCCGCTCAATGTCTTCCAGATGCTTGAAGCCATTGGCTGCAACGTACTCCAGTTTACGTTATCGTTGCTGAACTGCACCTCACGCACGGCGCTGCCGGTGCCGTTCGCCGTCAGGCTGAGCGGCATCGCCAGGCCGTCGGCGCTGGCCCAGCCGTGGTTCAGCACCACGCTGCCGGTCGGGGCCTGGCGATCTACCGTCACCACCCGGTAGCCGCCGGGATCGAGGGCGGGGTTGCCAGCGTTATCAACGACATGGATCGTGAACGTAAGGTTCTGGTCGGGCACGCCGCCCGGCAGGCTCCAGGCGCATTCGAAGGGCGCGCTGGTTTTGACGCACAGCGGATGCCATGTGCCGTCGTAGCGCACGTGAAACGCAACCTCCTTGACCCCGCTCAGCCCATCGCTGGGGCTGGCCTTGAGGGTCCAGCTGGGGGTGTTGGTGGCGCTGCCGTCGAGCGGATTCGTCAGATAGCCGCCGGGCTTGGTGATGTCGTAGCCAAACCAGCCAACCTCGGCCGACCGCTCGTTGCCCACGTTGTCCCAGGCCCGGATTTTGACCGTGTGTTGGCCCTCGGTTGTGGTGGTGAAGTCGAGCCAGCCGCCAGCTGCGCCTGGAAATTGGGGTGGCGGCCCTGGTGGCGTCGTATCCCACGCCTGGCTCATTCCCATCACCCCGGAGCCACTGTCGCTGATGCTCCAGTCAACCCGCTGGTTGGTGTTGTACCAGCGGCCGGTCTGGGGGTTGGCTGGGGCGAACGTGATGGTGGGTGCGATGGAGTCGATTGTACACGGACTGGGGTTAGTCATTGTTTCAGACCAAAGCATATCATTAATGGTAGACCAGGGATCATTCCCTGCTCCACACCAGCCATATGGATCAACAATTGCGCCGTTCCGCACAACAGAAAAATGCAGATGCGGCCCTGTTGAACAACCAGTATTTCCTGAAAATGCAATAACCTCCCCTTGATTCACTGCATCATTGACCTTAAAGGCTTGACTTGTACGGGGATTTGTTGCAATGGCTCCAGCATTCAAATGCCAGTACACCGTCTCGTAGGTGATTCCACTGCGCACATGACGGATTTTCATACCTGTTACAGGACTGTAGGGATACCCTATACACCAACTTACTCCCACTCCGGATTCTTGGTAATTAATCCTAACCTCAGTAACGACTCCATCCGCCGCACTTTTAACTTGATTCCCGATACCCATAGGATAATCTACGCCACCGTGGCCATCATAGCTAAAGCTTGTTGCTCCATCAAAACGGCGTAAGTAGCCACCACGACCATCATGATCGAAAAACGATCCAACAGCGCGAGTGCCAGCAAACGGCTTATACAAGAACGGTGGTGTTGCCGTTATCACATTTGGTCGATTTTCTTTCGATGGATTCTCGAATAGTTGCGTGTAGAGATCGACAAATGATCCATCACCAGTGCCAATGAAGGCGCTGTATTCATTGATATTCTGGGCGATGGTTGCAAGGGCTACTTGTAGTGCTAATGTTCCTGCATTTGGTGCATGTATATCAACTAGTGTTCCATCTTGAAGCTGTACCTGGTACGGCACAGCGGGCTGATAGGCTTGATAAGCCATTGCGGTTTGACGGGTTATCCAGCCTAGTTCCTGTTCAAATCCTTCAATATTTGCCGTGGTTGGTACGCCTAATGGACGATTGAGAGCTTGGTCTGAAGGATAAGGTTCTGACAATAGTCCAGAGCGAAGCTCCATCAGGGTAAGCAATACTTTAGGATTGGTATTGAAAGGTTCTGATGAACTATGAGAGTAAATCGCTTCGGCTGCTGATACGGTTAAGTCGCCGAAGTTTACTCGATATGTTTTTAGCCTACCTTCTTGCTGCTGAAGGTACTGCTGAATCTTATCAGCCGTAAAATCAGGCTCAAAAATAAAGCGTTCGTCTGTTATTAGTTTCGGTGAGGATTCTGCGGGAGATGTTTTGTTTTGCCGGGCTTCAGTCGCCAGCGGCCACGCCAGCCCCACCAGCAGCGCCAGCAGGCCGAGACAGCCCGCCAGCCGAGCCATGCGTTTATAGATTGTGTGCATCGTTGGGTTCCTTTGAAAGCAGGAGATTCAGGTGCGTGTGAAGGCGTACCGTGCGCTCCTGCTGGCTACTATTGCTGGGCAAAGGCGGTCACGGTGAGCACGCGCTGCTCGTAGGGGGTTTCGGGCCACTGGCGATTCAAGAACTGCGCCGTGCCGGCCCGAACGGCCCACTCGATTTGAATGGTGTGGGGGCCTGGCGGCAGCTTCCCGGCCCATTGGGCGACCACGGGAACACCGCGCTGGGCCTGGAACACGCGGGGCGAAATCTGGTCCTTAGGCACACCATCGACCACGATCCTGAAGAACACCGAGTCGCCGACTTCGGTCAGGTTGGTGAACGCCCCGGTGAATAATGCGGTGACCAGCCGCTCGTCGCTCAGGTCGAACGTGATCTGCATGTCTGGGAGGAGCACAAATTGCTGGAGGTAGTTGCTCGTGGTTGAGGCGAGGGCCGTTCCAGTTTTGCTAAATGCCTGAGGGCTGGAGTCGGCGAAGTGGGCGCGGGTGGCAAACGGCACGCTGCCAAGCTTCTCGCGGGGCGTCATCTCGGCATCGCCGCCCACGCTCAGGCCGAGCCACAGGTCCTGGCTGAGCAGATCCACGCCAATCGGGGTGACGCTGCCGAGCAGCACGTTGAACATGCCGCTGGCCACCGGCACCGCGTTGGCGCCGCTGCGGCTCTCGGTCCACAGGGCCGCGCCTCCGCTGGGGGCCGTGTAGAGCTTGAAGGTCATCGGGGTGGCCCCGCTGATGGGCTGGCCGCTGGCGTTGGCAAGCGTTCCCTGGTAGCTGATCGTGGTGGTGGTGGCGGCTGGGTTTAGGCTTGGGCTGGCGCTGGAGCGGGCGGCGATGGTGGTGGTGAAGACCAGCGCGATGGCGATGATGCTCCACAGGTTGGGCGTGATGAACAATTTGAACGATGCACGTTGCATAAAGCGCTTCCTCAGATATACAACTCTCGGCGAGTTCTTAAAAAGAGTTAGTTTGAATGTACAGTGGGCGATTAGGCTTGTATACTATGGCTATCCGTAGGGTTTTTGGGCTGAGCGATGTGCAGCACGGCCTCGATTCGATTACGCACACCTAATTTGCGGTAGATACTGGTGAGATGTTTCTCCACCGCAACCACAGTGATATGCAGAAGTTGGGCGATCTCGCGGTTTTGCTTGCCCTGCCGCAGCCAGCCATAGACTTCCTGTTCGCGCTGGGTGAGGGACGAAGATGTGGATGACATACGCTTTCTCCTGTTCAAAATCTCCAAAGAATGAGATCAACCATGGGGCACTGAACCCATTGGGCCACCTACCGAATCTTAAGTTTGATGCTGATCGGCGTGCTTTTTATAGGTTCGGTTGGTATAAATTTAGTCTATGGGAAACCATAGTGGCTGACTTAAGGTTTTTTCAAAGTCGTTGTGTATTTGGGGGGATTTGGATGGCACATACGTTTGCGGAGCTTCTGCGCGTCTTTTTCGCATTGCGACAGGTTGGCGATAATCCACTCACTCAATCTATGTTGGCCAAACGGCTCGGTGTCTCGGTTCCAACGATGAACAACTGGATGAAGGGTCGCTACGCCCCACGTGATCCTGCCCATCTCGATGCTCTGTGCTATGAATTGGATTTATCCGCATTTGAAGCGGATGTTCTGTACTATGCGATCAATCCAGATTGGATCAAATTCAATACACCCTTAGAAGTCTTGGAGCACTATGAGGTCAACCGCTATCGGGAGCAGTTTATGCCAGTCATCCCTAGCACGCACGAAGCGCCGGTGCTCCACCAGATCGAAGAGTCGTGGAAAACTGTGTTCAACGATACGTTTGAGGGCAATAGTAATCACTGGGGCCTGGGCCACCGTGATGATGGAGTCTGCCGCGTCGAACGCAGCATTGCCAACGGGTGCTACACCCTGACGCTGCACAATCGCTTTCACTGGAACGTCAATATTGGCGGTGACTCGCACTGTTTTGCCCCACCAGATTACTGTGTCTCCGTGGAAGCCCGGCGGCTGAGCGGCAATAATGATGAAGAAGATGGATTTGGCTTAATTTTTGAGGAAATTAGCGATTCGAGCCATGGTTTATTTCGCATCCGCGATGCAGGGCCAGAAATCTCGATCTTTGTCACGCGCAACGGTGGCGATCATTACAACATCTATCTTGATCGCGTCGAATGTGCTGCGATCCGCCCGCGACAGAGCAATAAGCTGGCAATTCTAGCCATCCAGGATCAGCACTGGTTCTATGTGAACAATGTGCTGGTATTCCAGGGCAGCATCCCGCGAATTCCGTATACCCGCCTTGATCTGGGGATTGTGAGCGGCGGCACGGAAACGGTGGTGTGCGAGTACAAAAACTTTAGTGTGCGAGTGCCCGCCGCCGCCGTCGAGGCTCGCGAGCTGGGCGATCCTAGGCTTGATGATGCCTGAAGCGCGATCCTGCTCAGCCCGTTGGCACACTCCTTGCTTTATCTCAACCCTAGAAGAGTTGGACTGACTAACTCACCAAATACAAAGGAGTGCGATTATGAGCAACACTGAACGCGCCAAAGGCGCAGCGGAAGAAGTCGGCGGCAACGTGAAACAGGGCGTTGGCAATCTGATCGGCAACGAGCAGATGCAGGCCGAGGGCAAGGCCACCGAGCTGAAGGGCGAGGCCCGCCAGGAAGGTGCCAAGGCATCCGAGCGGGCTGAAGGCGCGGCCGAAGAGGTTGGCGGCAACATCAAGCAGAGTGTTGGCAATCTGATCGGCAACGAGCAGATGCAGGCCGAGGGCAAGGCCACCGAGCTGAAGGGCGAGGCCCGCCAAAAAGCGAACGACTAAATCGCTTTCCCCGGATTTTCAGGTGCCCGTTTGAGCAATCAGACGGGCACCTGGCTTTAATCTCCAGGCCACCCCGCAAGCTGTTTTAAGATCCAAAGCCCCGCTGCGTCTCCCGATCTCAGCCCTGAGGTCCGAGCGGGGGTGCGTTTCCTTTTTTAAACGTTCTATGCTAGGATGGCGCCGCTGTACGATAGGCGGTGGTAGCTATTTAGGAAAGGGAAACACCCATATGACTCGTTCATTTTTTTCACGCTTTGGTCTTGTTCTTCTGGTTGGAATGGTCTTCAGTGGCGGCCTGACGAACGCTGTTCTGGCCACCCCAGCATCTCTCCCCGCAGCGTCGCTGGCTCCGCAGGCGCCAGCGACCGAGTATCTGTGGATTGTTGGCAGCGCTTTTCATAGCCGCGACGCGACCTCGGCCTACGAGACGCTCAGTGGCTGTATCTATGTGACCAGCTCGGGCGAGTTCACCAGCGATGTGCCGCTTCCCGATGGCGCAACCCTGCAGACGCTGGAGCTGTTTCTGAACGATACCAGCACCGGCGGCGTGACCGGCACGCTGAAGCTGTTCGACACCAACGGTCTGAATAACCCGCGCACGCTGGCCACTGCGGCCATCTCGACCAGCGCTGGCTATACCTCAACGATTGTGCCGATCGTCCACCCGACCTCGAATGACACGCCCTACACCGTCAATATGATCGAGCGCGGGCTGTATCTGGAGTGGGAGCCGAAGGTTTTCAACAGCGGCGTGCAGCTCTGTGGTGCCCGGATCGCCTACACCCTCTCGGAGCCGGCCCTATCGCCGGGCTATCAGTTTGTCGCTGGCAGCTCGTTCAGCACCCGCGACTCCGACACCGACTATGGCTATTCTGGCGGTGGCTGTACCAATCTGAAGAACAGTGGCCGCTATCTGACCGCCGATATCAACCTGCCGGAAGGCGCCGAGCTCTTCAGCCTCAAGTCGTTCTATAACGATGCAGTCGTCAGCGCCGACTTGAAAGTCAGCCTGATTGAATATAATGGGCTGGGCGTCAGCCGCACGCTGGCGCTGGCGACCGAGGCGACCTCGGACGGCGGCTACACTTCGATTGTGGCCAGCTTGGATGTGTCGCCCTACATCGTCGATGAGGAGACCCACTCGCTGGTGCTGCAGGCCGATTTTGGCGGCTACGTTGGCCCCGACCTGAAGTTCTGTGGGGCAACGCTTGAATATACCCCGGCGGCGACGGCTCCAGCTTACGAGCAGACCCGCTTTATCGCCGGGACAACCTTCCGGCCCCGCAAGTCGGCGGTGGGCTATGTGGCCGATGAGGCCGGCTGTATCGCGACTGGCGATACGACCGATCTGGAGGACTTTACCGCCCGCCTCGATCTGCCCAGCGGCGCAACGATCACGCAGATCAAGCATTTCTACCGCAACACCAACAATGGCCCGACCAACCTGCGGCTGTTCGAGGTTGCGCCAAATGGCACCAAGACCCAGCTGGCGACAACCAGCCTTTCGGTCAGCGGCACCGGCAGCCTGAGCGCCAGCGTGACGCCGAAATATGTTGTCGATAAAACCCAGAAAGGGCTGATCCTGGAGTGGAACCAGGGCAGCGCTTCGCTGAACCGCTATTTCTGCGGCGCCCAGGTAACCTACTCGTTCACCGCGTATGTGTACCTGCCGCTGCTGGTTAAATAGGCGCGATTCACGCCTTAGCCTACGCGCAAAAACGCGCCGTACATTCAGCTGTACGGCGCGTTTTTAGTTGCCCGGCGGCCGATTTGGTGTTGCGGCCGATTTGGCTTTTTTATGCTCGTCTAGCAGCAGATCCCGCAAAATCGGATTGGTGGTTGAGTCGGGGGTGGGCGCTTTGGGCGGCTCGGGCTTGGGCTTGGG
>DAOTUS010000021.1:0-3533 GCA_034437415.1 Herpetosiphonaceae bacterium | reverse complement strand
ACCAAAAAAGACGGGAACAGTATCGCTCATTCATGCTAAAAATAAGCATTTGCTCGCCTATCATGGGGCTTTTTTGCTCAAAAATGGACACTATAGATTTAGATGCGATTGCCCTGTGTTCGTAGACAGTAAGCGCTGGCGTACTATATCGGATGCAAGCCGCTCTGTAGATAATGTGCGGTTGTCAGCATCGATGAAATCGCCCCCTGAGGTTTGGGAGCGGTCGGAGTGCGCTGCTTGCAGTATGGGGAAGTGGGATTGGGGCTGGTTCGCCAGCCCCAACCGATTGTACGGACGACTTAGAGCGCCGCGCCTGCGGCTGGCTGCGCTACCAGCATGGCGTTGACCGGCTGGCTGGCGACATTTGGCAGCAGCAGGACGATCCCCTGGAGCTTGATCAAGGTGGCTCGCTCGCTATCGCTGGCCACAATCAAGGCGTGCTCAAGGGCTTCCTGAACCGTCAGCTTGCCCAGCTCCTCCGCCGTCAGATGCTGGGAGACAATCCGGCTGCCTTCCGCAATCAGCGCCTGGGAGCCATCAAGGCTCAGCGCTGCCAAAGCTGGCGCGGCTGGCGCGGCTGGCTCAACTGGTGCGCTGGCGCTGCTGACAGCGTGGCCATTGCCATTGCCATTGGCTGGCAGCAGCCGCTCGAGCAGCCGTCCGCCGATCTCCTTGAGCGGCGCCGGTGCACCGTTGATCAGATTGCTGATCCCGTCGCTCATCCCGACCATCCGCAGAAGCTGCTGGGCGGTCTCGGGCGTGCCATAGAGCTTGAAGTCCATCGAGGCCATCGCCTCGCCCATCGCCTTGGCCTGGGCCACACCGATCTCGATCTGGGCCGAAAGGCGAATCCGCTCCAGCTCCAGGCGCTGGGTAACCCCATCGTTGGCGGCCAGGGCATCGGCCATAGCGCGCTGGCCCTCGGCCTCGGCCAGACCCTTGGCGCGAATGGCATCGGCCTCGGCCAGACCCTTGGCGCGAATGGCATCGGCTTCCTGTTCGGCCGCATCAGCTTTGGCCTTGATCACCTCGGCCTCGGCCAGACCCTTGGCGGCGGCGGTGGCGCGGGCGGCCTGGGCGTGCATAATCTCGGCATCCGAGGAGGCCTGGGCCTGGGTGCGGCTGGCCTCGGCCATTTTGATCGCGGCGGTGGCTTCGGCGGTCGCTTTCTTATTCAGCGCCTCAGCCTCGGCCTCGGCACTCTTGATCTGCTTGAATGCCTCGATCTCAACCTCGTTTTTGCGATTGATCATCTCACGCTTGGCATCGCGCTCGGCGTTGATGATCTGAATCTGGGCTTCACGCTCGGCCCCGGCCCGCTCCTGCACCGTAATGACCAGCTGCTCGGCGCCTTCGCGCTCGGCGGCGATGATCAAGCGGTCTTTTTCCGCCGACTCAAGCTTGGCCTGCTCCTGGGCAATCGCGACCTGACGCTCGCGGTCGGCGACCTGCACCGCCTGCTCCTTCAGCACGGTGTTGCGCTGAACTTCGCGCTCGCGCTCCTGCTCGGCGAGCTGAATCGCCTGCTGTTTGCGCTGCTCGGCGACCTGGACCGCCTGCTCCTTCTGCTTCTCGGCCTCGGCGATCGTCCGCTCTTTTTCCACCCGGCCAAGCTCGGCCGACTGCTGCTGGGCGTACGAGACGCGCTCGGCGGCCGAACGCTCTTCGGACTCGCGAATAAGAATTTCGCGCTGCTGGGTGGCCTTGGCCTGCGCCAGGTTCCGATCGAGATTAAGTTTCTCCTGCTCGACCGAGGCATAGCGCGTGGCGATCTCCAGCTCGCTGGAGCGCTCGATCTCGTTCTGCTCCTGGGCGGCGCTCACGTTGCGCCGAGTGATCTCAAGCTGCTTGCGCCGCTCGATATCGTTGCGATCCTGCTCGGCGGTCGCGTTGCGCTTGGCGATCTCGGTCTGGGTCATCTGGTCGATTTCGTTGCGCTGCTTGACGGCGTGCTGAATGACCTCGGCGTTGGCGCGGGCCACCTGGGCGCCGAACACATCGTCGGTGCCGAAGCTGCCCTGGCGGGCGCTCTTGAGGGCCGTGATCGAGACCGCCTCCAGCACCAGGCCGTTTTCGGCCAGGTCGCTGCGGACCAGATTTTGCACGCGCTCAACGAACTTTTCCCGCTCCTGGTGGAGCGACATCAAGGTAAAAGTTGCGGCAACGTCACGCAGGGCGCCTTCGAGCTTGCTTTCGACCAGGCGCTTGACGCTGTCGTTGTTGACTTCCTTGCCGCCGATGGTTCGGGCGGCCCGCTCGATATCGTCGGCGATTGGATTGATCTTGATGTAGAAGATCGCCCGGATATCGGCATACTGCGGGTCGATCGTCAGCAGGGCGTTGGCCTCGGTGCGCTCGATATCAATATCCATTGTGCGCAGGTCAACCCAGGTGACCTCGTGGAAGGCCGGAATAACCAGGCTGCCGCCGTTGACCACGATTTTTGGCGCACTGCCGCCGGTGCGCACATAGGCGCGGTCGGCCGGGGTTTTGATGTAGTAGCGTGTGATTGCCGCGAAGACGGCAAAAATGATGAGAACAACGATTATAAAACCGATGGCTCCCACAATCAGGAATTCGTTCATTGGACTGGCCCCTTTCGATAACGTAGGCGAACTGGTGCTTTATACGTGTGCTCGGCTGATCGGTTTCACAATGTAACAGCGCCGACCAGTGTCATAGGAAAGCAAGGCAACCTCGCTGCGCTCTGGAACCGGCTCCCCAGCGGCCAGAATCGCGTAGACCGTATGGTTGGTGCCGTGGATATCGCGCACCAGCACCCGCCCGTAGGTGGTGCTGACACTCGTGCTACTGACCAGCCCGATCCGTCCGACCAGCTGCTCGAAACTTACCGCAGCGCTGTTGTCGGGGATCAGCCGGGCAATCCCGCGGCTGATGCGTCCGGTGATGAAAAAGGCCAGGAGGAAGCTGCCGATCAGGGCGCCAGCAATCGAGAAGGCCGAAAAATTGGCGATGGTCTGGCTATTGATCGCATTGATCAGCAGGCCGATCAGGCCAAACGTGCCCAGAAAGGTCATGATAATTAGCATCACTGGCACACGCCCAACCCCAAGGATCGAGAGCATATCCTCCATAAAATCACCGCTGAAGTCGATATCTGCGTCGATGTCAGCATCAACATCAACATCCATATCCCCGTCGGCGTCGCCAAATCCACCCAGGATTTGCAGCAGGGCAAAGAGCACGCTGCCGGCAAGTGCAAATAAGAAAGGGGCGTTGTAGGCGGTTAGCAGAAAGCTCATAAAAATCTCACTTGATTGAAATCGGCGAATTACAGGCTATACGTCGCCTGAGAGAGTCGGGTTACAGGATGGGCAACGCTGAGGATTGCTATTATACGATCTGTTGCTCGATCAGTGCTACTGCACCCAGCCACGCAAACAGGGCAATCGCACAGGGCAATCGCATCTAAATCAAAAACAGACATTGTTTGCTCAAAACAGCGTTTTTTGATCGGTATGTCATGGTTTAACGGCACCAAAACCAAAAAAGACGGGAACAGTATCGCTCAT
>DAOTUS010000020.1:0-33910 GCA_034437415.1 Herpetosiphonaceae bacterium | reverse complement strand
TGAGCGATACTGTTCCCGTCTTTTTTGGTTTTGGTGCCGTTAAACCATGACATACCGATCAAAAAACGCTGTTTTGAGCAAACAATGTCTGTTTTTGATTTAGATGCGATTGCCCTGGGGACAGGACCCATGGTGCTTGACAGGATGCTGCCCGTTTGATAGGATCAGATCAAATCTTCTCCTCTCTCTTCTCTCCCATCAGCGGCCCCGAGTATGCGGGCCGTTGATGGTTTTAGTGCCCTGGTTCGGGGCCTCCAAACCAGCAGTCGGCAGGCTGGGTGCGGTGGAGGATCAGTGGCCTGACGCGATTCCTGGGGCGGTGATTGCCAGGGTGTATGCGGAGCCAGCCTGCACTGGCATAGTTCTTGGTAGGCTGTTCACTGATCCCACCCGTAGATCTCCCCTGGTACGGGGAGGAGGAGGAACTCAGTGAACAACTATGCACGCTTTGGGGCAATGGTGGCGACATCAACGGTGGTGATGTTTGGCCTGATGTATTTGAATACCTACCAGCTGGACCATGTGTTTTTCAGCCAGACACGCGCCTACATGGCGCTGCTGATGGGGGCCACCATGGCCTTCGTTATGCTGGCCTTCATGCGCGGTATGTACAAGGATAAACGGGTCAATATCAGTATTTTTGCTGGTAGCATCCTGGTGTTTGCCCTATCGCTCTGGCTGGTCCGCAGCCAGACAACCGTTGGTGATGTCGCCTGGATGAAGGCGATGATCCCGCATCACTCCATCGCCATTTTAACCAGCGAACGCGCCCAGATCTCCGATCCGCGGGTCCGTGCGCTGGCCGACCAGATTATCGAGGCCCAGCGCGAAGAGATTAGCGAGATGAAGGCGTTGATCGACGAGCTTGCGAATAAGTAGACCTAGGAGGATAACCGATGGCAGCGACGAAACCACCTCCGGCGGCGCGCCCGCCCTGGCATCACGGCCCGGCCTGGCTGTGGCTGCTCTCATTTGGGGTCTGTCTTGGCGGCGACTGGCTGCTTGGCCGCTGGGTGGTAACGCCGCTCTACGTCGCCGGTTTCTACGGCGGCATGGTCGTGATTGATCTGCTGACCTATCCCATGCTCGAGCGCTGGCGCCGCTGGCTTCAGCGGGGCGGGCTGCGGATGTGGTACGTGGTTGAAATCGGCGCCATGTGGATTGGCACAACGGTTCTGCTCATTCTGCTGGCGCCGTGGTGGCTACGCTGGAGCTGGCACGGCCCACTGGCCCTGCAGATCGCCGGAGGAATCCTGATGGCCGTGTCCGTTGGCATCGGCGTGTGGGCCGCCGGCCAGATGGGCTGGGCGCGGCTGCTGTTCGCCGGGGCGCTGTTTCCGCCCGGCCAGGCGGCCGAGGCCAACAATGTGCCCCAGTTTCTGGTGGTGAGCGGCCCCTACCGCTATGTCCGCAACCCGCTCTACGCCACCGATATGGCGCTGATCGCGGGCACGGCGCTCCTCACCCAGAACTGGGGTCTCGTTGGATTGCTGCTGGCCTACATTGCCCAGCTTGCGCTCCAGCTGCGCCTGGAGGAGCAGGAGCTGCGTGTCCGCTTTGGTGAGCGCTACCTTGGCTACTGTCGGGCGGTGCCGCGCTTTATCCCGCGCCTGACCCCGCTCGATCCCGCCGATCTCCCGGTCTGGAAGGGATGAGCCGGATTCAGGCAAAGGCGCCCCTGCGATCAGGGTGCTGAACATCAGCTCTGGCGCCAGCACGCATGGCATCACGAAAAATCTTGCCCTTGACGGGGTGCCGCTGGGTGTCAAGGTAACGGCGCAGGCACCCCGCCTCCCCGATGGGCGGCGGCTCATCTTCACGATGTGGTCTGCACACAGTCCCATTCTACATGCCCCGCCGTAGCCTGTGGGCCGACACCTTGTTAATTATATTACAGCCTGGGAACCACAATCAGCGCGGCCACGACCAGCGCCCCCAGCGCCGCGATCAGCACAGCGCCCGCCGCCACATCTTTGGCCCGCTTGGCCAGCAGATGATACTCGGGCGAGGCCAGATCGACCACGGCCTCGACGGCGGTGTTGACCGCCTCCAGCGCCAGGACCAGCGCCGAGATAATCGTCACCGCCAGCCACTCGCTCTGCCCCAGCCGCAGCCAGAACCCCGCAACCAGCACAACCAGCACCGCCAGCAGGTGAACTTTGGCGTTTCGCTGGGTTCGCAGCAGCACCCAGAGGCCCTGAAAGGCATAGAGAAACGAGCGAATAAACGCGATCAGATGCGGCATAGCACGGCCAGCCGGACCACGCCAAAAACAAGCCGCCTACGCGCTGGCGTCACGGGTAATCCCAAGCGCATCCAGGGCTGCCTCCTCTTTTAGGCACATTGTCTCGCGCTCCGCGTCGGTCTCGTGGTCGTAGCCGAGCAGGTGGAGCGTGCCGTGAGCGACGAGATAGCACAGCTCGCGGCGGACTGAGTGGCCGTACTCGCTGGCCTGCTCGCGCACTCGATCGACCGAGATCGCCAGATCGCCCAGATAGCTCGGCGCCTCGGCCTCCTCAGGATCGGCAAACTCATCATCGTCATACACGCCGTCGGGGCCGATAAACTCACCGTCATCGTCGTCGTAGTTGCCAAACGACAAGACATCGGTTGGCGCATCAATGCCGCGAAACTGCAGGTTCAGGCTTTGCAGCTCGCGGTCATCCGTCAGCCGAATGCCGATCTCCCAGGTGCCCGTCTCGCCCTCGTTCTGCATCACCTGGGTGACGACCTGCTCAATCTGGGCCACGTCAACGCTAAAGTCGGGCTGGGTGACCTCAATCTCGGCCTGAACGGCTAAAGGCTCGCTCATCATCTACCTCCACACAAGGATTTAGCCCATTCGAATGCGCTACCACTACTTCCTAGATCCGGCGCGCCAACGCCCTACTTTTCCTGCATATCGCGGGTCAGCTTGGGGTACTCGACCCGTGGGTGGTAGATGCCCTGGAGCGTCTTGACGAACGAGGTCCGAATGGTCTGCAGATCGCGCAAGGTCAGCGGGCTTTCATCAAGCTGGCCGCTGGTGATCCGCGAGTCGATACTATAGTTCACCACCTGGGAGATCGTCTGGCCCCCTTTGGGCAGGCTTTCTGGGTCGTTATCGCGCTCGGCGATGAGCATGCCGGATTGCTCACGTGAGCGCACGGTTGCCTCCACCCCATCGGCCAGCATCAGAATCGCGGTCTCTTTGGTTTGCGGCTTGGGTCCAGGGTAGGAGTAATCCGCCAGATTGGCGCTATCCTCGGATTGCAAGGCCTGCTGATAGAAATAGCGAATCACATCGGTGCCGTGGTGTTGCAGGATAAAGGCAACAATTTGCGGCGGCAGATTATATTTTCGGGCTATTTTGGCGCCCTCAATCACATGATCGGCGATCAGCTTGGCGCTAGTTTTCGGATCGAGGCTGTCGTGAACATTGGAGCGGTCATACTGGTTGTCGGTGAAGAAATAGGGCCGCAGCATCTTGCCAACATCGTGGTAGTACGCCCCAACGCGGGTCAGCAGCGGGTCGGCGCCAATTCGCTCGGCGGCCTGCTCGGCCAGATTGCTCACCACCACCGAGTGATGATAGGTGCCTGGCGCCTCCTGCATCAGGCGGCGCAGCAGGGGCTGATTGGGATGGGCCAGCTCCAGCAGCTGCATCGGCGTAATAATTCCGGCGGCCCGGCCCAGGATATTGTTAATCCCAAAGGCCATCAGGGCCGACACGCCGCCGTTGATAATGCTAAACAGCAGCGTAAACATTACGGCTTTCCAGGTGATGGTGGGCTGCATCAGCCGCCAGACTAGGCCGGTACAAAATACAACCGCGCTAATCCAGATCGCGGCCACCACAAACGTGCTGGCCCGCTCACCCCGGCGGATCGCCAGGATTCCCGCGCTGGCGCCAGCAAAGCCGATCATGCCCAGCTGAAACGCGTTATCCCCAACAAAGCTCACCACCAGCGCAATCAGCGCCACAGCGACCAGGGCCAGCGAGCCATCAAATAGCGCCGCCAGCGGCAGAGCGATCAGGGCCAGGGCAAAGGTTTCTGGAAAGTTGAGCCAGGTCCCGGTAAACACCCGCACGATCAGAATCGGGGCGACCACCAGGCCTAGTACCACCAGCAGCGCCCGCTGTTGACCGCGCAGGATCGGCTGGTACAGATAGATATACATACTCAGCGCCAGCGCCACCAGCGCCGCCAGCACCGTGCGGGCCAGCAGACCGGGCAGCCCGAGCGAGGGCGTAATCAGCCCCAGCTTGCGCAGCGTCTCATCCTGCTCCACGGTCACGAGGTTGCCCTGGCGGACCACGTTTTCACCGGCCACCACAGTTTTAGTGACCGAGGCGACCGCCGAGCGGGCCGCAGTCTGGCGGCGCTGGGTCTCCTCCTCGTTCAGCGTGCGATTCGCCTCCAGCGAATGATCGATAAAATACAACACGACGAGGCGCTGATCCTCGCTGAGATTTGCCGCGATATTGTAGGGCAGATAGCGGGTTTTGATCTTCGCAAGCAACTCAGCATCAATCGAGAAATTATGATCCTGCAAGGTACGATCGTACAGGGCGTTGCTTTGATTGATCACCCGCTGCCATTCCTCATCGCTGAACTCGGCCAGCTTGGTGGCCAGGGTTGCCGAGATTGGCTCGGTCGGCAGCTCGGCAATCTGGCGCTGGCGCTCGTCGATGGAGAGGCTGGGATTGTTGCGGATAGTGGTGATAACGTTGAAGGTTTCCTGCAGCGCCCGGCGCTGCTGCGCGTGGATCTGGTCATCTTCCACATAGACGAGGTTGCGGGAATCGTTGGCCGCCTCACGGCGTTTGGCCTCGGTCAGGATCGGGCTTTCGTAGGTGAGGTCGCGCGGTGCATTGATCGTCCGCGGGCTGGGCTTGCCGATCTGCACGTCCTGATTGATGCCAAACCGCAGGGTAAAAATAATCGTCAGGAGGGTGGCCAGAGCCAGGCCAAACAACACCAACGGCCACTGGCGCAGGCGCGCCAGTGGCTGAAGGGCAAGGGCTTTTAATTGGTGCCACACACTGATCATGGCGCTAAGCGCTGAGGAGTTCGCGGGCAACTTCGTTGATGGTGCGGCCTTCGGCCTGCCCTTTGAACCGTTGCATAAGCGCGGGCATCAACTTGGAAAGATCGGCGATACTCTGCGCGCCCACTTCCTCGATCACCTGAGCGACCAGCGGGCGCAGGGCTGCGGCATCGAGCATTGTCGGCAGATAGGCCTCCAGAATGGCCAGCTCGGCCTCTTCCAGCGCCGCCAGATCGGGGCGATTGGCCTTGTGATACTCGCTAGCGGCATCACGGCGACGTTTCGCCTCTTTCTGCACAACCTTGATCGCCTCGAAATCGTCGGGCTCGTGGCCCAGCTCGATCTGCGCATTCTTGATGCTGGCCAAAGCCATGCGAATTGTATCCAGGCGCTGCTGATCTTTCGCGCGCATGGCATCTTTCATATCGGCCTGAAGTTGGCTGGTAATCGACATCGGGGAATTCCTCTTCACATCGAATCCATAAGCACAATCGCCGCAAGCCGGTCGTTCCACCAGTCTGCGGCGATTGGGAGTGTCTGTCGTACGTCGGGACGCTAGGCTGTGCCTTCGCGGGCCATTTTTTGCAGCTTCCGAATACGGGCTGCTTCTTTGCGTTTACGCTTGACGCTAGGTTTTTCATAATGTTCACGTCGTCGCGCTTCGGTCAAAATGCCGTCTGCCTGCACAGATTTGTTGAACCGACGCAGTGCTTTTTCGATTGACTCATTGGAATCAACTGAAACACTTGCCACAGATTTCACCCCCTTCAGTAAGCAATAGTTTAGCGAATATTCAGGGGCAATTATACACGAAAACCCATAGGTGGTGCGCAATCGCGCCGAGCAAGGCTCTGATTCGGCCGACCGCGGGCCCTAAAACAGCGGGCGCAGGGGCCAGCCAAAGCCGCCCCTGCGCCCGCCAGACCCGCCGTCTAGTCGCGCGGTTTGGTGTTCTCGCCCAGCCGTAGCCCCAGCTCGCGCAGCTGCTTTTCGTCGACCGATGACGGTGCGTTCATCATCAGATCCTCGGCGCGCTGGGTTTTGGGGAAGGCGATCACGTCGCGGATATTGTCGGTGTCGGCCAGAATCATAATGATTCGGTCGATGCCGGGCGCAATCCCGCCGTGGGGCGGCGCGCCATACTCGAAGGCCTCCAGCATATGGCCAAAGCGCTTCTGAATCTCTTCCGGCGAGTAGGGCAGGCGCTCGAAAATCCGCTGCTGAATCTCGCGGTCGTGGATTCGGATCGAGCCCGAGGCCAGCTCGTAGCCGTTGGCGATCAGGTCGTAGGAGGCCGCCCGCACGCCCTCAAGCTCGTTGCGCTTGAGCTTCTCGACGTCCTCGGGGTTGACCATGCAGAACGGGTGGTGCATGGCGTCCCAGCTCTGGGCCTCGGCGTTCCACTCGAACATGGGGAAATCCACGACCCAGCCGAACACAATCTCGTCCTTGTCGGCCAGCTTGAGGCGCTTGCCCATCTCGCGGCGGACTTTGTCCAGCGAGGCTGCGACCACGCCGGGCTTGTCGGCGACGAACACCAGCAGGTCGCCCGGCTCGGCCGCCAGCGCCGCCTGGAGCGCCTGGAGCTGCTCGGGGGTGAAGAACTTGGCGATTGGCGAGCGCACGTTGCCGTCGGCCTCCAGCGCCATCCAGGCCATGCCCTTGGCGCCGCCGATTTTGGCGACTTCCTGCAGTTCGTCGAGCTGCTTGCGCGAGTAGGTGCCGCAGCCAGGCAGCCGAATCGCCTGGACCTTGCCGCCATCGCTCAGCGCCGTAGTAAACACCCCGAACTGCGCCTCGGCAACGATCGCGCCGACGTTGACCAACTCCAGATCGTAGCGCAGGTCGGGCTTATCCGAGCCGTAACGCTCCATTGCTTCGTGATAGGTCAGGCGCGGAAAGGGCGAGCGCAGGCGCTTGTGCGGCGTGACCTCGCGGACCATCGCCGTCATCAGGCCCTCGACCAGATTCAGCACATCATCCTGCTCGACAAAGCTCATCTCGATATCGAGCTGGGTGAACTCGGGCTGGCGGTCGGCGCGTAGGTCCTCGTCGCGCATACAGCGGGCGATCTGGAAGTACTTGTCGACGCCCGAGACCATCAGCAGCTGCTTGAGCTGCTGGGGCGACTGCGGCAGCGCATAGAACTCGCCCGGATGGACGCGGCTGGGCACGAGGTAGTCGCGGGCGCCCTCAGGCGTGCTTTTCATCAAAATCGGGGTCTCGATTTCCCAAAAGCCCTGCGCGCTCATCCAGTCGCGAATAAACTTGATCGCCCGGTGGCGCAGATCCATAATCGCCTGCATGCGCTCGCGGCGCAGCTCGATGTAGCGATACTTGAGCCGCAGCATCTCGTCCTCGCCGCCGTCGCGGTTGACTAGCAGCGGCGGGGTTTTGGCGACATTCAGAATGGTGGCCGTGTGGACCTCCAGCTCAATCTCGCCGCTGGACAGAGCGGCATTTTCCGCCCCGGCCAGCCGCACCCGCACCCGTCCGGTGACCTGAATCACATACTCGGACTTGACGCTATCCAGCACGGCCCGCGCCTCCGAGGTGGTGGCCGGATCGACCACAAGCTGGGTCAGGCCGTAGCGATCGCGCAGATCGATAAACAGAATCGGGCCGTGATCGCGACGGCGATGCACCCAGCCCGCCAGGGTGACAATTTGATCAGTATGGTCGCGGCGCAACTCGCCGCAAGTGTGGGTACGCAGCATACAGCCGCCTCTCTTAGAACGATTAAAGGCGAATAATGAGAACAGCATTGGTCTAGCTGGGCATTTTAACACGAGAACGGCCACGTGGAATCGGGGGATCGACCAGCGCCTGAATTCAGGCTGAACGCCGCCAGGTGGGTGTGGTATAACTCAGATAATCTCCCCGCTACAGTGAGGTGCTGGTATGTCAATCGCATTTCTGTCCGCCCGCTGGTCGAACCTGATCTTGATCACCTATGCGGTGCCGCCGGCGCTGCTCACGCCGCATCTGCCCCGTGGAGTGGCCCTGGACACCCGCGACGGCCAGGCGTACGCCAGCCTGGTGGCCTTTGATTTCCTGGATACCCGCGTGCTGGGCGTGGCCTGGCCGGGTTTTCGCAACTTCGCCGAGATGAATCTGCGCTTCTACGTGCGCCAGGGCGACCGCCGCGGCGTGGTCTTTATCCGCGAGATCGTGCCGCAGTGGCTGGTCGCCAAGATCGCCAATGTCGCCTACAACGAACCCTATGTCGCCGCGCCGCTCCACAGCACCACCACCACCAGCGCCGAAACCCTGACGGTCGAGCATCGACTGCGCTGGCAGGGCCGGATCCAGCGGGTTGCGGTCACCGGCAGCCGCGCCAGCGTGCGCCCGGCGGCCGACAGCGCCGAACATTTTTTCAAAGAGCACGAGTGGGGCTTCGGGCGCAGCCATCGTGGGCGCACCATCAGCTATCAGGTCATCCACCCGCACTGGGATATCTACCCGCTACTCGACTGGGAGGTCGATCTGGACTGGGGCGCGGTCTATGGGCCAGAGTGGGCGTTTCTGCACACTGCCCAGCCCTCCTCGACGGTGTTCGCCGTCGGCTCGGCGGTGAAGGTGTACCTCAAGCGCTCGCTGCCGGAGGGCTGATGCGGATCACCATGGGTTTGCGTGGCCAGGGCAATCGCATTTAAATCCCAAGGACCTGCGCCAAGTACTCTTCACTGAGGGCGCAGCGAAAGCGTTTGGTCGTGAGACTACCGCGACTCGGCGCTTGGCAAAGCAGATTGAGCGTGATATGGCGCAACACGGCCATATTCTGCGGCGCGTGGTCGGTACGAATCCGACGACGAGCAGGCGTGTGTGTGTCCGGCGGGGCAGACGCTGCTGGCGGCGCAGTGGCGGGTGGCGGCGCAGTGGCGGGTGGAGCCGGTCACCCAAAGGGTCCCCGGCGTGGCTGGTGCGGTACGCGGGGGCGCGGTGGGTCACCAAAGGGTGCCCGACGGCGGCGGCGCAGTGCCAGCTGTGGCAGGCCTGCGCGGTGGTGAATCTGCGGCGCAGGCTGGCGCGGCAGGCGCGAGGGCAGTCCCTCCGCCCGCCGCTGATCACGGGCGGAGTCCGTCCGGTGGCCGGGTAATGGGCCAAAAGGGGCGGGAAATCCGCCCGAATCCACCTGATTCGGCGCCAACGTGGGGCCCACAGGGGGTCAGAATCATAAAAATCCCACCGACAACGGCGGGGGATCGCTCAGGTGGAATTCTGCAACACTCTCGTCAAGTCCGCCGCAAGGGCCGCATAGCTCAAGCCCTGACCCGTTGCCTGGTAGTGGTCCTGCTTGCGCCGCATGGCCCAATTCGGGAACCCTCTGGGTAACGTACCGCCGCCAGCCTGCCCACTGCACCAGCGTGGTCTGCTGATCCGCAGCGGGATACAAACGGTACTTGTAGCAGCGGGTCAGGGTGATCATGCGAGGGTTCGTTCTGGTTGGCAATAGACATCACTTTTGACGGGTTGGGTTGTCATGGCCTTGGTTTCTTTGGGTATGTCGCTGGCGTTCGGAGCAGCTGCGGCCTCGTTTGACGCGCTGTCAGTGTACCACGGAGTCGTACACTATATCAACAATAAAATTGGTAATATACCTTGAAAATTGATTTTTGTTCTATAAGGTTGTATAACTTGCACATATCAACCAAGTCCCTTAAGCTGAGGGTATGCACGTAAAAAGTTATCTGCGCGTCCTAGTCGCGCAAAAAGAAGTGAAGGAAGATCGCAAGATTGGTATACGAGTGATCACGGCAGAGACAGGTGCCAGCCGCAGTGCAGTTGAACGGCTACTCAACAATACAATCAAAAATGTGCCACTTGATGATTTGGCCCGGATTTGTGTGTGGTTACCATGTGCAGTTGGTGATCTGCTGGTGTTGGAGAAAGTGGCGGAGTGAGTTGCCCGCGCACTGCTACAAACACCCAGGGGCATGGCTACGCCGAACCACGGAAGGCGTAACGCTGTCTCGTAGACGTGATCTTTGTCATGAGGCGAGTCTGATTCAGCCCTCTGTATCTCCCTAATCGCCATTCACCCCACGCCCATACACCCAAAGGGTACCCGGGCAGGGTTCTTTGGCGCTTTTTCTATACAGCCAGGGTTCATTTAAAGGAGCAACGATCAATGCAGATCAAAAAAGTTGGCGTGCTGGGCTGTGGCTTGATGGGCGCGGGCATCGCGCAGGTGTGTGCGCAGGCCGGGTTCACCACGGTGGTTCGTGAGGTCGAGCAGGCCTTTCTCGACAAAGGCATGCAGCGCATCCAGGGCATTCTGGCCAAGGATGTCAGCAAGGGCAAGCTCAGCGCCGAGCAGCAGGAAGCCACTCTCAGCCGCCTGCACGGCACCACCGACTTCGCGGATCTGGCCGACTGCGACCTGATTATCGAGGCGATTGTGGAAAATATCGCGGCCAAGCGCGAGGTCTTCACCGCCCTCGACGCCCTCTGCCCGGCCCACACGATCTTCGTCTCCAACACATCCTCGCTGACCATCGTTGAGATGGCCGCTGTCACCAAGCGGGCCGACCGCTTCGCCGGGCTGCACTTTTTCAACCCCGTGCCAGTGATGAAGCTCGTCGAAATTGTCAGCGCCATCACCACCAGCGCCGCTACCGTGCAGGCCCTGCGCGAGTTCAGCCAGGCGGTTGGCAAAACCCCGATCGAGGCCCGCGACACGACCGGGTTCATCGTCAACCGCCTGCTCGTGCCCTACCTGCTCGATGCGGTGCGGGTGCTGGAGAGCGGCGTGGCGACCAAAGAGGATATCGACGAGGGCATGAAGCTCGGCTGCGGCCACCCGATGGGCCCGCTGGCGCTGCTGGATTTCGTCGGCATCGACACGACCTACTATATCGCCAACATTATGTTCGAGGAATTTCGCGAGCCACGCTTCGCCCCGCCCTCGCTGCTCCGCCGCATGATGCTGGCCGGCCAGCTCGGGCGCAAGTCGGGCCAGGGCTTTTACACCTATGGCGGCTAGATACCCGCGTCTGAAGCATCGATCGGCCGCATGTTTTGGCCTTTATGTTGGGGAGCACACGCTATGACCTACGAAAATATCCGGTTTGAATCCAGCGACGGCATCGCAGTCATCACCATGAATCGGCCCAAGGCGCTGAACGCACTGAACGCCGCGACGATCAGCGAGCTGAACAGCGCCGTCGACGCGATTGGCGCCGACCCAAGCATTCGCGCCGTGATCATCACCGGCGCCGGCGACAAAGCCTTCGTGGCCGGCGCCGACATCAGCGAGATCAACACGGTCGCCTCGGCCCTGCAGGGCACCCAGATGTCCGAGTCGCTGCACGCGGTCTTTTTCAAAATGGCCGAGCTGCCCCAGGTGGTGATCGCCGCGATCAATGGCTATGCCCTGGGCGGCGGCTTCGAGCTGGCGCTGGCCTGCGATATCCGGCTGGCCAGCGAGAACGCCCAGGTTGGCCTGCCCGAGGTCACGCTCGGCCTCGTCCCCGGCTGGGGCGGGGCCCTGCGCCTGCAGCGGCTGGTGGGCACCGGAATGGCTAAGTACCTAGTGCTGTCGGGCCAGCGGATCAAGGCCGCCGAGGCGCTGCGGCTGGGCTTGGTCGAGAAAGTCTATCCCGGCGCGGAGCTGCTCGCCGCCGCCCACGAACTGGCCCGCACGATCATCAAAAACGCCCCGCTGGCCACCGCCCTGGCCAAGCGCCTGATCAACCGCGGCGCCGAGATGAGCCTGCGCGACGCGGTCGCCTACGAGACCGGCATCTTTGGGCAGCTCTGCACGACCGCCGACTGCAAAGAGGGCACCACCGCATTCCTGGAGAAGCGCCCCGCCGAGTGGCAGGGAGAATAGTCGCTAGCAGCTAGTCGCTAGTAGTCAGCAGCTGCTAGCGACTAGCGACTCAACTAACGCCGATTGACCAGCGCCAGCCCGACGACGCACAGCAGCAGCCCCAGCACCTGGGTCAGCGAGAGCCGATCGCGAAACAGCAGCAGGCCCAGCGGAATCAGCAGCGTGGTGGCGGCCACATTGACCACCAGGCCGCCGAGGCTGATCGGCCAGCCGGCCCGGTAGGCCAGCAAAAAGCCCACCTCGATCCCGGTCACCGCCAGGGCCAGCGCAAAGGTGGCCCAGTTGACCTGGCGCAGCGAGTCTCCCAGGCTGAGCCGGAGCGGAAACAGCGGAATCAGGGCCAGGCACAGCAGCATCGCCACGGCGTAGACCAGCGCCATCGTCAGCAGCGGGTGGGCCGTGGGCGGAATGCCCTTCTGGACCAGATGGTACATCACGGTCGCGCCGACCGCGATCAGAATTGCGCCATAAAAAAGCATGGCTGGTGGTCGCTTTCGTTCATTCAGATTCATTCGAACCGCTCCAAACTACTGCGGGCTAATATTCTACCTGCAATTGCCAGGTTGTCGCCACTTGCTACCTCAAGTATAATAAAACGGTAAAGTTGCATTTACACCTCAGCGGCACAGGAGACCAAGACTATGTGTGCTTTTCCTTTGCGCGAGTTTGCCACCCGAGCCACGACCAACGACCCGGCTCCATCAAGCGAACACGTTGCGCAGTTTCCCCCCGAACCAACCTCGATTGAGGCGACAGGCTTGACGATGGGCTTCATCTCTGATCTGGTGCTCAAAGTTATTTATTTCAACGGCGCGATCAGCGCCCAGAGTATCTCCGAGCAGACATGTTTGCCCTATCTGAACGTCATCGACAAAGTTCTCCAGTTTCTCAAGATGGGCGAGTATGTGGATATTATTGGCTCGGAAGGCGGCTTTGGCGAGCGCTCCTACCAATATACAATTACGGTGCAAGGCTCCCGCAAAGTCAATGAAGTGCTGGATCGCTCGCAGTACGCCGGCCCGGCCCCGGTGCCGCTGCAGTCCTATATTGAGATGGTCAACGTTCAGTCGGTCGGCACCATGACCATCGATCAGGTGCGTATTCGGCAGGCTTTCACCAACCTGGTCATCAGCGACCAGATGCTTGATCGGGTTGGCCCGGCGGCGAACTCGGCCCGCTCGCTGTTCCTCTACGGCCCGCCGGGCAATGGCAAAACCACCATCGCCGAAGGCATCTCGCGGATTATGGGCGGCTCGGTGCTGATCCCCTACTCGATCGAGATCGACGGCCAGGTGATCAAGATGTTCGATCCGCTTAACCATGCCGTGCTGACCAAGCCTGAGATGCGCATGGATGACGATACGCCAGCGCCGTTTGGCAGCACTGTCCAGCAGTCGGCCCCGTCGCCCGACCGCCGCTGGCTGCACTGCAAGCGCCCGCGCGTCATGGTCGGCGGCGAGCTGATTCTCGAGCAGCTGGAGCTGATCTTCGACCCGATCTCCAAGGTCTACGAGGCGCCCTACCAGATGAAGGCCAACGGCGGGCTGTTTCTGATCGACGACTTTGGCCGCCAGCGCTGCCGCCCTGAGGAGCTGCTCAACCGCTGGATTGTGCCGCTGGAAAAGAAAGTTGATTTTCTGGCCCTGCAAACCGGCAAAAAAATTCAAATCCCCTTCGATGTGCTGATCGTCTTTTCCACCAACCTGGATCCCAAAGGTCTGGTTGATGATGCGTTCCTGCGGCGAATTCGCCACAAAATCGAGGTCGGCAATCCTTCACCCAACGAGTATCGCGATATTTTCCGCATCGTCTGCAAGGCCAAAAACATTCCCTACAGCGATGATGGTCTGCGCTACTTGATTCAAGAACACTATATGAAAGTCAGCCGAGAGCTGCGCTGCTGCCATCCGCGCGACCTGCTCGATCAGGTTATGGACGAGGCCAAATACCGTGGCGTCCAGCCCCAGATGAGCAAAGAGTTGCTGGATCGCGCCTGTGAAGCGTATTTCGTGAAGATGTAACTGGAAAGGCACCGCTATGTCATTACTCAAACGTCTTGGTGGATCATCCGAACCGGCGGCGCCGGTGGCGCCCGCTCCGCCGCCGCCCGCCGCCGAACGGGTGAACGAGTATCGCTCGTCATCGTTGACCCCGCTGGCTCCCCCGCCACCGCCTCCCTCGCTGGAGGCTTCGCGCTCTGGCGGTGGCCTGAGTGCGCTGACGGCATCAGCTTCATCAGCGGCGACGCCCCTGATGGGCTCCGACAATGAAACCCAGATGAAAATGCTGGAGCTTTCGCTGTGGGTGCTGGATAAAATCCAGGCCTCGGTCGGCACGCAGACCCAGATCACCCGCTCTGAGGAGTCCGAGCGCATGATTCAGGAGCGCTTTTCGACGTTTGTGCGTCAGACCAACGCCACCCTGGATCAGGAGCAGACCAAGCAGCTGTATCAGATGGTGCTTGACGAGATGTTTGGCTTCGGCCCGCTCGAGCAGCTCATCCGCGACGATACCGTGACTGAGATCATGGTCAATGCGAAAGATGTGGTCTATGTGGAGCAGAAGGGTAATATCACCCTGTCCCACGTTAAGTTTGCCTCCGATGACCACGTGCTCAAGATTATCGACCGGATTATTCGCCCGCTCGGCCGCCGCATCGACCGCAAGTGGCCGATGGTCGATGCCCGTCTGCCCGATGGCTCGCGTGTGAATGCGATTATCCCGCCCTGCGCAATCGATGGCCCCTCGCTGAGTATTCGTAAGTTCTCCAAGAAGAAACTGCAGGCTAGCGACCTGATTGCCTATGGCTCGATGACCAAGGAGATGGCCGAGTTCCTGCGCGCCTGCGTGGTCAGCGCGATGAACATTGTGGTCTCCGGCGGCACTGGCTCGGGCAAAACCACCCTGCTCAACGTGCTGAGCAACTTCATCCCCGATAAGTACCGCATCTGTACGATCGAGGACTCGGCGGAGCTGCAGCTTGGCAAAGATCACGTTATTCGGCTTGAGGCCAAGCCCGCCGACATCGACGGCTCGGGCCTGGTGACTATTCGCGACCTGGTGAAGAACTCGCTGCGTATGCGGCCTGACCGCATCGTGGTGGGCGAGATCCGCGACGGCGCCGCGCTGGACTTGCTCCAGGCGATGAACACCGGCCACGACGGCTCAATGTCAACCGTCCACGCCAACACGCCCCGCGATGCCATTCGCCGGCTGGAAACCCTGGCGATGATGTCGGGCCTCGACCTGCCAGTCACCGTTATCCGCGAGCAGATCGCCTCGGCGGTTCATGTGATTGTGCAGCAGGCCCGTCTGCGCGACGGCTCACGTAAAGTCGTGGCGATCACCGAGGTCCAGGGCATGGAGAGCGGCCAGGTGACGCTGCAGGATATCTTTACCTTTGACGATCAGGGCGACTCGCCCGATGGTAAGGTGATGGGCGTGCTGAAACCGACCGGCACCCGGCCCAAGTTTACGCCAGTCCTGGAGCAGCACGGCTTCAAGCTGCCGCCATCGATCTTCGGCGCGACCTTCCCCGGAATGCGCCGCTAGGAGTTCGTCGGCTGATCCTGTCGAAGCCCGTCATGTGGCTTCGACAGGCTCAGCCAACGGAGACACCTGATCCGCCGCCCGATTCCCCGCTATCAGCCTCTAGCCCGACGAAACCTCATTCTCGTGATGCTGCCGCGTTTGCTCGCCCAACCGCATACTGCGATTAGGCTTTTTTTTGATGCTTGATTATTAATGCTGTGAGGTGCAGGATGTCTAGCGCAACTGAGCTTGAAACCTATACGCTGCGTCCGCCAACCCTGGACGATCTGCCGACGCTGGTGGAGCTGTTGAATCTGTGTTCACAGGAACAGATTGGACAGGCGGGATTTAGCGTCAGCGATATCCAGCTTGAATGGCAAACCCCTGGGTTTAACCTGGAGACCGATACGCGAGTGGTCTGGACCCCCGCCAACCGGCTGATTGGCTATATGGAAGTCTGGGATGTCGCCGAACCCCACGTGCGGATCTTTTCCTGGGGCCAGGTTCACCCCGAGTATCGCGGCCAGGGCCTCGGCACCCAGCTGCTCCAATGGGCCGAGGCGCGCGCCAGCCAGGCGATCGCCAAAGCCCCCGCCGACGCCCAGGTGGTGCTAAACCAGAGCGGCCTGAGCACCGACACGCTGGCCCAGGCGCTGTTCGCCGCGCAGGGATATCAGCTGACCCGGCATTTCTGGCGGATGGTGATCGAGCTGGAAGGCCCGCCCAGCGCCGCCGAGCTGCCCGCCGGGATCACAATCCGCCCGTATGATCCGGCGACCGAGCTGCCAGTGGTTGTGCAGGCGCTGCGCGACTCGTTCAAGGACCACTGGGGCTATGTCGAGACGCCGTTCGAGAAGGATTTGCAGCGCTGGCAGGCGTATATCACCAATAACGAGTACTACGATCCAGCACTTTTCTTCATCGCCGAGGACGGCGACCAGATCGCCGGGATTTCGCTGTGCTGGTCGGCCCTGACTGAGGATCCCGCGATGGGCTGGGTTGGCACGCTGGGCGTGCTGCGCGAGTGGCGCCGCAAGGGCGTGGCGCTGGCGCTGCTGCAGCACTCGTTCGTCGAGCTGTATCGGCGCGGCCGCCAGCGCGTCGGGCTGGGTGTCGATGCCTCCAGCCTGACCGGGGCAACCCGCCTGTACGAAAAAGCTGGGATGCAGGCGGTGCGCCAGTACGATCAGTTCGAGAAAATCCTGCGACCGGGCGTCGACCTGCGCACCCAGTCCGTCGCGTAGCAATTCGCCCAGGGCGGGAAACGCCGGGCCGTCGAAATGTTGCCGCGCCAACGCTTCGACGGCCCGGCATTTTTTGTGGAATCCGATTAGCCTGTTCCTGCGCCACTCGCTCAATTGCAGGTGGGCTGAACTCTCACGCCTCCGGTGTACCGACCAGGAAGGCTCGGCTAATCAGGTATAATAGCGCCGCGTTCTGCCTCACGGTATGGCGATCCCTCGGCGGTCGCCGCTCTCCGCCCTTCGTTTATTTCGGGAGTTCCAACTATGACCACGCATTTTGCGAAGTTTCGCGCCTTGCTCAATGAGCTATTTCTGTTTGATCAGGCTGATCTTGATTTTGGCATGTATCGGGTGATGAATGCGCGGCGGGCTGAGATTTCGCGCTTTCTCGACCACGATCTCTTGCCCGAGGTGCGCTCCGCTCTGGCTGCGCTTGGCTCCGATAAGCAGATTGAGTTGGGGAGTGAATTGAAGGTGATGGGCGCGCAAATTAAGGCGTTAGGCTATGATCCAGCGACGAATCCTAAATTTCAGGAGCTTAAGGGCCGCTATGATGCCGCGCCCGATCTGGCTGATCTGGAGGGGCAGATTTTTTCGCATCTGCTGACGTTTTTTCGCCGCTATTATGCCGAGGGTGATTTTTTGTCGCTGCGCCGCTATAAAGCTGGTGTGTATGCGATTCCCTACGCGGGCGAGGAGGTCAAGCTCCATTGGGCCAACGCCGACCAGTATTATGTGAAAACAGGCGAGTATTTTCGCGATTATGCCTGGACGTTGCCCAGCGGCCAGCGCGTGCATTTTAAGCTGGCCGATGCCGATACCGAGCGCAATAACAATAAGCCCGCCGAGGGTAAAAACCGCCGCTTTCACCTAACCTCCATCGAGCCGGCCGCGCCCGAATCCAGTGATAGTACGCTGTGGTTTAGCTATGCGCTCGATCCGGCCACCCAGAAGCAGCTTAACGAGGCGGTCGTCGAGCAGATTCGCGCCGCCGCCGCCGCCGACCCGCGGCTGTTGGCCCTGCTGGAGCTGGCGCCCACCGAGAAGCAGCCCGGCCGCACGCTGCTGGAAAAGCATTTGGCCGACTATACCGCCCGCAATACCTTTGATTATTTTGTCCATAAGGATCTCGGGACGTTTTTGCGCCGGGAGCTGGATTTTTATATTAAAAACGAGGTGCTGCTGCTCGATGACCTCGATCACGCCACGGCGTATGGCCTGGAGCGGTCGCTGGCTCAGATCAAGGCGCTGCGCCGGGTGGGCCTGCCGATTATTGCGTTTTTGGCTCAGATCGAGGATTTTCAGAAGCGTTTGTGGCTGAAGAAGAAGTTTGTGGTGGCGACTGAGTATTGTGTCACGCTCGACCGCGTCCCCGCCGAGCTGTTCCCAGCCATTGCGGCCAACGCCGCCCAGCGCGCCGAGTGGGTGCGCCTGTTTGCGATCGATGCGATCCAGGGCGATCTGGCGACCGCCGCCTATAGCGCGCCGCTGACCAGCCAATTTTTGCGCGAAAACCCGTTTCTGGTGCTGGATACGCGCTTTTTTGACGCGGCGTTCAAGGCGGCGCTGCTGGCGAGCTTCGCTGACCTCGATGCCCAGCTCGATGGCTTGCTGGTCCATAGCGAGAACTTTCAGGCGCTCAATCTGTTGCAGGCCCGCTATCACGAGCAGGTCAAGTGTATCTATATCGACCCGCCGTATAATACTTCTGAATTTAGCTTTACCTATAAAAATAATTACAAATATTCATCGTGGATAACTATGATGGAAAATCGTGTATCAATAGGTAAGGACATTTTACCAAGTACGGGAGTTATTGCAGTAGCAATTGATGATACAGAAACACATCATATTAGATTAGTACTGGATGATCTATTTAATAAAGATAATAGAATAGCGACAATAGCCATTGAAGTTAATCCAGCAGGACAGAATATCCGGCCAAACGTACCATCATTAAGTCACGATTATTGTCATGTCTATGCTAAATCGATAGATGATGCCGAAATGAGCCTAAGAGAATTAACTGATGATGAAAAAAAATCATTCTCCGAGAAAGATGAAAAAGGATATTTTCTCTGGGATAATTTACGTAGGCGTGGTGGTAATTCTCGTCCAACAGATCGACCGAATCAATGTTTTCCACTATTTGTTGATTTATCAACAAAACAGGTAAGTACAACTTTCTTTGAAGAATCTCAAGAAGTATGGCCTACAGATCCTCAAGGAGAGATGCGCATTTGGCGAGTAAGTCCAGATGGAGCTAAGAGGGAAATAGAGAATAATGAAATTTCAGTAGTGGTTAAGTCAGGACGTATAGAAGTAGTTAAGAAATCGCGCATGCCAGAAGGTAGAAAGCCAAAAACTTTATGGAAAGATGGTGCATATTCCGCAACAACATATGGTACAAAGCTCCTTAATGATATTCTCCATACCTATAATTTTTCATATCCAAAATCGATTAATCTTGTGCAAGATATCATTAGATATTGGGCAACAGAAGGTGTTATCCTCGACTACTTCGCCGGATCGGGCACGACCGGGCATGCCGTGATCAACCTGAACCGCGAGGACGACGGCGAGCGCAAGTACATTCTGGTGGAGATGGGCGAATACTTCGCCAGCGTGCTCAAGCCGCGCATCCTCAAAGTCATCTACTCCGCCGACTGGCGCGACGGCAAGCCGGTCGGGCGCAAGGGCAGCAGCCACATGCTCAAATACATCCAGCTAGAGAGCTACGAAGACACCCTGAACAACCTGGCGCTCCAGCGCACGGCCACCCAGGACTCGCTGCTGGAGCGGCACAGCGACTTTCGGCGCGACTACATGCTGCACTACCTGCTCGATGTCGAAAGCCGCGCCAGCCTGCTCAACCTGGGCCAATTCGCCCGGCCGCACGGCTACACGCTCGCCATTGGCGCGGGCAGCGTCGGCGCAACCAAACCCGTCGCCGTCGATCTGGTCGAGACCTTCAACTACCTGCTGGGCCTGCGGGTGCGGCGGCGCGACGAACAAGGCGGCTACGTGGTGGTGACCGGCACGCTGGCCAGCGGCGAGCGCGTGCTAATCATCTGGCGCGACCTGGAGCGGCACAGCAACGCCGACCTGAACGACTTCTTCGCCGAGCGCTTCGACCAGACCCGCGCCAGCGCCTACGACCTGATCTACGTGAACGGCGACAACACCCTGGAAAACCAGCGCCGGGCCGCCGAAACCTGGAAGGTGCGCCTGATCGAAGCCGACTTTATTCGTTTGATGTTTGGGGAATAGCGCCAATGGCAGCGAAAAAAACCACCCGACCTGCCCAGCCAGAGCTGCGCTTTGATCAGCGGCTGGTGCTCAACCAATGGCTGATCGGCCTGTTTGCCGTCCAGACCTTTGAAACGCTGGCCGAATGGCTGCGCGACCCGGCGCTGGAAGGGCTGGACGAAGACGGCGTGACCCGGCTGCACCGCGAGCTGGCCCAGCGGCTGCCCCACGGCAGCCCGCTTACTCCCGACATCCTGCGGGGCTACGACAACAACATCGTGCGCCACTGGAGCGCCATCAGCGCCCCGCGCAGCCTGAGCGGCCCCAGCGTCCAGATGAAATATTTCCAATATCTGGCCCTGCTCTTCACCGAAATCTACCTGGACCGCTGGTTCAGCGACCGCGCCGCCCTGTGCGCCGCGCTGAACCAGCGGCTCGACAAATACAACCGCAGCGTGCCAGAAAGCGCCCGCCTGAAGCCATACGACGCTGAAGGGCTGAACAAACTGGCCTTTTGGAACGCCACAGGCTCGGGCAAAACCCTGCTGATGCACGTCAACATCGCCCAATACCAACACTACCTGCGCCAGCACAAGCGCAGCCACGAGATCAACCGAATTGTATTGCTGACACCCAACGAAGGACTTTCGCGCCAGCACCTGGCTGAATTTGCCGCATCGGGAATGGCCGCCGCCCTGTTCCAAAAAGAAGGCCGGAGCCTCTTCACCGGCAACGCCGTCGAAATCATCGACATCCACAAACTCAAAGCGACCAGCGGCGACAAAACCGTCGCGATCGACGCCTTTGAGCACAACAACCTGGTTCTGGTCGACGAAGGCCACCGCGGATCGAGCGGCACCGAATGGAAAGACAAGCGCGATCGACTGAGCAGCGCCGGCTTCAGCTTTGAATACTCAGCCACCTTTGGGCAGGCCGTCAAAGCCGCCAACAAACCCGCCCTGACCGCCGAATATGCCCGCTGCATCCTGTTCGACTACTCCTACAAATACTTCTACCGCGACGGCTACGGCAAGGACTACCTGATCCTGAACTTGGCCGACGACAGCCACGCGGGGCTCCGGCTGCGCTACCTCACCGCCTGTCTGCTAGCGTTTTACGAACAAGTGCGGCTCTTTCAAGAGCGGGGCGATGAGTACCGCCCGTTTTTACTGGACCACCCGCTGCTGATTTTCGTCGGCAGCAGCGTCACCAAAGGCACCAACGCCAAAGAACTCTCCGACATCGAAGACATTCTCCTGTTTCTGGCGCAATTTATTGGCGACGAGCGCAGCAGCATCGCCGCCATCGCCGACCTGCTGGAGGGCAACGCGAGCCTGCTGGATGCGAGTGGGCGCGAGATTTTCGCCAACAGCTTCACCGCGCTGCGGATGCACAACCAAGCGGCCGAGGTCATCTTCCACGACCTGCTGAAGCGCGTTTTTCACGCCCCGAGCAACGGAAAGCTGCACATAGACGAGCTAAAAGGCACCGAGGGCGAGCTAGCGCTCCGGATCGGCAACGGCGTCGACTTCGGCGTGATCAACGTTGGCGACGCCCGTGCCCTGCGCAAACGCTGCGAGCAACACCGCGAGCTGATCGTCGAGGAGCGTCATTTTGCGCGCTCGCTCTTTCACAGCCTCAACGACTCACGGGTACAAACCCCGATTACCCTCCTGATTGGGGCCAAAAAATTCACCGAAGGCTGGAGCAGCTGGCGGGTCAGCACGATGGGCCTGATGAACGTCGGCAAAGGCGAAGGCGCGGAAATTATCCAGCTCTTTGGGCGCGGCGTGCGGCTCAAGGGCCACGAGTTTAGCCTAAAGCGCAGCAGCCACCTCCCAGATATTGCCACACCAGATTTTCTACCCATGCTAGAAACGCTCAACATCTTTGGCATCAAAGCCGACTACATGCGCCAATTCAACGAATATCTCGCCGAAGAAGGGCTTCCGACCACGAAAGAGACGGTCGAAATAATCCTACCGACCATCAAACAAGCCTGGAGCTTTCCGCTTAAAACCATTCAAGTGCGGCCAGGGATTGACTTCAAGCGCGACGGAGCGCCGCCAACGCTGGCGCTGCCGACCACAACCCACGACTTACGGGTGAAACTCGACTGGTATCCAAAAATCCAATCGGCCCGCTCCAAAGATCTGGACGCCAACCCCGATGTTGTCAGCAAACATGAAGCGACGCTTTCCAGCGAACACTGCGCCTTTCTGGATGTGGCAGCGCTGTATTTTGAACTCCAGCGCTACAAAAACGAACGCTCGTGGCACAACCTAAGCCTCTCGCCGGAAGCGATTATCACCCTGCTCGATCAGCCAACCTGGTACAGCCTGCTCATTCCAGCCAGCGAGCTACGCTTCACCAGCTTCGAGCAGGTGCGCGTGTGGCAAGAAATCGCCCAGACGCTGCTGCTGAAATACACCGACACCTACTACAAATACGCCAAAGCCGCGTTTGAACAGCCCCACCTTGAATACACCCTGCTCAAGCCAGACGATCCGAACCTCATCAACGAATATCGGCTGGTGGTCGAGCAATCCCAGGCCGCGATTATCCACACCCTGAACCAGATCAAAGCCGAGATCGAAGCTGGAACCATTGCCGATCGCACCTTTAATAGCATCTACCACACGCTGATTTTCGACCGTCATCTGTATCAGCCGCTGATCGCCTTTGACAAAAGCAGCGTTGTAGAAATGAAACCCACCGCCCTGAACGAAGGAGAGCGGGGCTTTATTGCCGACCTGAAAGGATTTCATCAGGCCGAAAAAAACGGCTTTTTTGCCAACCGCACGCTGTATCTGCTGCGCAACCAGAGCAAAAAAGGGCTAGGCTTTTTTGAAGCGGGCAACTTCTATCCCGACTTCATTCTCTGGCTCGTCGACTCAACCAACCAAGTGATTAGCTTTATTGATCCCAAAGGCATCCGCAACCTCAAAGGCATTGACGACCCAAAAATCAACTTCTATCAAACCATCAAAAAACTGGAAGATCGGATGGGCGACGGGACGGTTAAGCTCGAATCGTTCATCATTGCCAACACCCCGCACCGCGATGTAAACGACTGGCGCGACGAGCATGGGAGCCCGATGGATCGTGCGGCGTTTGCCCGCCGAAACGTTCTTTTTCAAAAAGATGATCGATCAACCTATATCAAAACCATGCTAAGCGCCATTGCGCGCTGCCTACCCTAGCAAAGGATTGCGATTCGCCCAGGGCGTTTTGTAGAATTCCTCCACTGATTCTGGCGAAGCTCATCTGTCGGGCTTGGACCGACTCAGCCAGCGTGGCCGCTGACCTGGTCGATCTCGTGGCGCAGCACCCGGCGGGCGACCGCCAGCGAGCTGGCGTAGGTCGGGTCCATGCCGAAGTACGAGAGATTGCGCGTGCCCAGGTTGAGCCCTTTGCTGTAGGGCGTGTCCGAGGCATAGTGCAGGAAGCCCAGGTCGAAGGGCATGCGCTGCAGGCTGACGTGGGCGCTGGTCGGGTAGCGCACGGCGTGGATATGCTCGTAGATGGCGTTGAGATACGGACCGCTCTCCATCTCGATATCGGTCCAGAAATCACGATAGAGCGCATCGAAGAAGCTATCGTTCTGCAAAAACGTGCCGCGCGAGGTGACCGCCTGCTGGTTGTCGAGGACGCTGCCATAGGCCAGGTAGGGCTCCACATCGCTGGCGGTGAACGAGGGCGGGAAGTGGTAGGTGTTGCTGGTGTGCTCGTCATAGACGACATTAGGAATCATCACATCGCCGATCTTGCCATTTAGCGTGGCGGCCTTGCCGACGACGTACACGCCGCGCAGCTCGCCAATCGAGCGGGCCAGAATCTTGAGGATGTGGTAGGCGGCCACGCCCAGCGGGTAGTCGATGTTGATCAGCACGGCGTCGCTCTCGGCCAGGCGCTCGCAGCCGGGGATGCGCAGGCGCGGGTCAAGCCGGGCCGAGTCGAGGCGATTGAGCTCGATAATCTGCGTGTCGACATCAATATAGAAGCGGCTGGGGACGCGGGTGATGCCCAGCGCGGCCTCCTCGGCGGCGCGGCGCTCGAACAGCGGCTGGCTGGCGGGCACGGCCTGGTATTTTTTCTGGACGTAGTAGAAGAAATTCTCCAGCGACGACGGCACCTGGGCGGCGACAATCTTCTCGTACTCGGCCAGCAGCTCGGCGTGCTCGGGGCGGCGGATAAACTCCAGCAACTCGGCGGTGTTGCGCAGCGCAAAGCCCGAGAACAGATTGACCAGGCTGTGGGTGTTGCTGGAGACAAAGTAGACCGGGCGCTCGCGCAGGCGCAGGTGGCCGACGCTCTCCTCGATATGCCACCACCAGCGCAGCGTCGCCCGCTCGTAGTCCATCAGCGAGCCGCCGAGCATGCGCACGCCAAAGCGCTTTTTCCAGGTGCCCAGTTCCACCAGCCGGGTGGCCATCGACGGCCCCCAGATTGTGCGCAGCCGTGCCAGATCCGCCGCCGTCAGCCCGAGGGGCGCCAGCAGCTCGCCAACCGCGGTGCTGTCGGCCGCGCCAGCGCCAGCGGCCACGAGCTGGCCGAGCGTGACCAGGGCGGGCGCGTCGGTCAGCAGGGCGTGGAGCTTGTTGCACTCGATCTGGAACGAGACCAGCATCGGGATGAGGTCGTCGACATCGGAGGGGCTGGCGATCAGCACGGCCAGGGTGTCGACGCCGTTGAAGAACATTTTGCGCCGCCGGCCGGGCGCGGTGACCAGCTGCCACGACTGGACATCGCCGGCCCCGTGGCGGGCGAAGACCTCGTGGGACTGGCCCAGCAGCACTAGCCGCACTTGGCCGATGCAGGCCGGCAGCCGCAGCGAGGTGTAGGTCAGGGCCGCCAGATCGAGCCGGTCGGACTGGGCGTTGTGGTGAAGGCTGGGGCCAAACGCCTTGAAGGGCTCAACCAGAGCCTGGATCTGGATCTCGCCGCTGCTTTTGAGCAGCGAGTGGTAGGTGCGCTGAAAGAGGTCGATCGGGGCGCGAACGGCGTAGTCCTGAACGTGCATTTGGGCCTCCATAGGCTAGACTGGCGGCCATTATAGCTGGTTTTGGCAGCTGTTTTAAGAATATCGGAGAGTTTTTAGAGAGTTTTTTGTTTCAGGGTTTGGTGGATTTTAGCGGTGCGGGGCTACACAGCAGCGAAATCCCAGGCCGAGGCCGACAGTCGGGCGAACGCCGTAGCGGGCCGCGCAGGCCAGATCGCCGCTGGTGGTGTTGTGGGACCCGCCGCGCAGGCTGAGACAGCTGGCTGGGTCGAAATAGCTGCCTGCTGCGACATCATCCACAATCATGCCGCTGGCCTGCGGATAGCCCAGCCACATGCTCTGGGTCCACTCCCAGATATTCCCGGCCAGATCCAGCGCGCCGCTTGTCGCCGCGCCCAGCGGGCAGGTGCCCACCGGCGCGGGGTGGCTGGGCAGCGCGTGGCCCTGGCAGATCGCCCGCTCGAGGGTCGGCGGCGCCACGCCCCAGGGGAAAGGCTGGCGGGTGGGCGCGGCGGCCGCCTCCCACTCGGCCTCGGTTGGCAGACGGACGGCGGCGGCTGGCGCGGCGGCCAGGCTAGCGAGCCAGCCGCAAAACGCCCGCGCCTCGTACCAGGTTACGCCATAGACTGGCTGATTGGCCGACTCCCTGGTGGTCTGGGCCTCCCACCAGTCCGGCTCGCTGCGCTGGCTCGTCTGGCGCCACTGCCAGCCCTGCGCAGTCCACCAGCCGGCCTGGAGATAGCCGCCCGCCTGCATAAAGGCCCGATACTGCGCCACCGTGGTCGGGTAGCGGGCGATCCAGAAGTGGGGCAGACTGATGGCGGCTGGTTCTGGGTCGGCGCCGATGCGGTGGGTGCCAGCCGGAACATAGCGCCAGTAGTGCGATCCCGTGGCGCTGAAGGCTGGCGTGAGCGGCGCGGCCCGCCACTGCTCAGGCGTCGTGGGAAAGCGCAGGTCGCCAAGGCCCGCCAGCAGCGTGGCGGCGTGGATGCGCTCGTGGACGCTGAGCGGCGGGTGCTCGCCATGGCCGCTGGCATCTAGCAGCGCCTGCTCGGCCTGCCAACTGTTCTCCCAATCCTCGAGCAGCGCCACCAGCCCGGCCCGCAGGTCGGCGTGCAGCCGCGGATCCCAGGCGTGGGCGGCGCCCAGCTCGGCGGCCAGCACCAGGTCGCGGTACCAGCGGGCAGCGGGTTTGGCCAGCCCACCGGAGTCGCCAGGCTGGATCAAATCCCGCAGCGCGTGATCGATGGTGGGTGACATCAGCAGCCTGCCTCTTGCTCCGCAGATGTTATTCTGATTCTACAGCCCAAAGCCTTTTGCCCGCAGGAGGGCGCCAATGGCGCGGTTGTGGGCGTAGTACTCCTGCTCGATCCGCGCTTTATCCTCTGGGCTGGCAGCGGCCGGAAACACCGTGAACTCGTGCATCGTCGGCAGATATTCGATCGTCCCGCTGGCGTAGATGCGCAGGTGGCGCTCGTTGGTCATACGGTGGGTGGCGTAGAAATCCAAGTACTTGCCCTGCGCATCGGCCCCAAACAGATACTGGATGCTCCAGCCTGCCGCGCTGACACTGCCGCGCCGCCGCGCCGCCAAGTCCGCCGCGGGCAGCTCAATCCCCCAGGTGGCGAAGTAGCTGGCAAACTCCGCCGCGATGTGGCTCATGCGGGCGGTGGAGAGATCGTGTTCTTCCATTGGCTTCCTCCAATTGTTCCTCATGGGCTTAGATCAGCGGGCTGCCAGCATGGCGGCAAAGCGCGGATCGATCTCGCCGTGCAGGCGCTGGCGATCTCCCGCGCCGACGAAGAGCACGATCCGGCGTGGCCTGAGGTCAGGACATTCGATGGTCACCCGCTTGCCCTTCTGCCTGATGCTGCGAATCGCCTGGTAGGGCACCGCCTGGACCTGCTTTTTGCGGCCGATCAGGCTGACTGCAATGGCCACCGTCCAGAAAAAGGCCACCCCAAGCTCCACCTGCATCTTTGACACCACGATCAGCGCCAGGATAACGGCGACCTGGAGGTAGATTTTGATCTCCCGCTGCCCCTCGATCAGCAGCTGGTCGGGGAGGAACTGGACCACGCCCCGGCCGCGAAATGTGGCCCGCATGGTCTGTGACCGAAACCGCACCGCAAACGGGTGGCCCTGGACAGCGGGCGGGATGGCGCTGAGCGGCACGCCGAACTCCAGCGGACGGCGGAACAGCCGCAGCAGGACGAACAGGCCGCCGGCACTGACGGCAAAGATGGCAGCGTTGATCAGCGCCGCCACAAGCATGACCTCATCCAGGCCATCGATGATGATGGCGCTGGTATAGATGATGGTGTTTATGCCGCTGAATAGGGCAAAGATGCTCAGCGGGACAATCGCGGCAAAGGTGATCAGCTTCTGGCGCCTGGTCTGATAACGCCTGCGGTCGATCCCTGGTGGTGCGTTAAACATAGGTTCCTCTCGCGTTACGGGCGACTGCCGCAGCAAATCTTCGAGCTGGGATGAGTCTCGGGAGTATGTACGCAGGCCGCTGGGTTTTAGGTTCAACAGTATGCTGGAAGCTGTGCGCCTGCGCAAGATTGAGCCGCGCCTGCCCTGACCAACGACGTGCCAGGGTTGTCGAAATGATCAAAATCGACTACTATAGCCGTTTTGCGTCGCCTTGCGGCGTAGGATTTTAGTGCGGTTTGGATAGTGAGAGTTGAGGTTTTCTTTATGGTCCCTAGTCGTAAATCGCTGTTCTACACACCATTGATGAAGCGGATCTGCCTTCTGCTTTGGATTGCAATGCTGCCAGCGTCCCACATCAGCGCCCAGTCCGATTCGCCCAAGGGCATCGTGATCAACCAGATCAACACCAGCCAGTTTCCACTGCTGGAGGTTACGGCCCAGGCGCTTGACGAAGGCGTCAACCTGCTGGGCGAGATTGATGCCGAGCGCTGGCAGGTCAGCATCGACGGCCAGCCGCTCAGCAACACGCTGACCCTCAAGAAGGCCAAGACGCCGGTGGCGGTGGCGGTGATTGTGGATACGACCGCCCGCATGGCCGACCGCAACACGCCCCAGCGCTCGCGGTTTCGCGACCAGACCGACCAGGTCAACGATCTGATCAGCCGCCTGCCACCGGACAGCTCGATCAGCCTGATCAGCTTCAACACCGAGACCACGATTAACTTTGCCCTGTCGGCTGACGGCGGCGGGATGCGCAACGCCCTGAGCACCCTGGCCCTGCAGGCCGCCGATGCGCCGCAGGAGCCCTACGACCTGACCAACGCGATCAAGGTTGGCCTGCGCGAGCTGGAGACCGTCACCGATCGGCCGCGTGGCCTGTTCGTCTTTGCCGCCGGTGCGCCCAACAGCGATATCGACACCGTTGATCTTGAGGGCGTGCTGAACACAATGGCCGATAATCCGCCAACGCTGACCTTTATCAGCCTGGGCTCCGATGCCGAAGGCAAGTTCGATACCGATCCGGCCAACCCAGTCGCAATCGCGCGGGCGGCCCAGTCCCTGGCGGCGAACTATCTCGGATTCTTCGCCGAGGATTTCAACCAAACCTCGCAGCTGCTCAGCACGATCCACGCCGCATTTGACCGCTTCGCCGCCCGCGGCCAGTGGCAGGTTCTGGAGTTCAGGGCTGGCGTGCTCACCCCCGGCGAGCACAAGCTCCAGCTGTCGATCGACGATACCGTCGCCGAGCGCGATTTCAGCGTCGGGCTGGTGCCGCCGCAGATCAGCCTGGCCGCGCCAGCCGCCGCGATCACCAACACCGCGACCTTCACGGTGCAGGTCGACTACGCCCAGACGCCGCTGACGCGGGTTGAGTATATTTTGAACAATGTCCCGGTTGGCTCGTCGGACACAGCGCCCGACTACGCCTTTACCCTGGACCTGACCGACCTGGCGAACCAGCAGCAGTTCCCGCCCAATGCCGAGTACAGCCTGTTCGCGGCGGCGACCGATGCCAACAGCCAGAGCAGCCGCAGCGCGCCAGTGGCCATCGTGATCGCGCCAATCCCGCTGCAAGAGTCGTCGTTCAACCGCTATAGGATCTGGATCGCGGCGGGCGCGACCGTGCTCACGCTGGGCCTGATCTGGCTGGTGATTGCGCTGCTGCGGCGCAAAAAACGCCCTAGCCGCACCGTTGTGCTGGAGCCATCGGCGACCCACTCGCCCAAAGCGGTCGCCAGCGACCCGGTCTTCGAGGAGACCGCCGAGTACGGCCTGGTTCAGACCACCGAAGAGTACCTGAATCCGACGACCGCGGCGCGTCCGCTGTGGCAGGTGCGGGTTTTCGACGGCGTGGCGGCCCAGGTGTATCCCTTCGACGATCGCCAGATGATGATCGGCAAAGATAGCCGCCACCCGGTTCCGGTGATGAATCGCTGGGCCTCGCGCAACCACGCCACCCTGGCCGTGAGCCAGCAGGGCGTGGAGCTGACCGATCTGGAGAGCCGCAACGGGACCTTCGTCGGCATCGGCAGCGAGCGCCGCCGCCTGTCGCCCAACGAGCCAACCCTGATCGACCTCGGCGATGTGTTCTGGATCGGTCCTGAAGTAAAAGTAGAGTTGCTAGAGGAAGAGAATGACTCAGCCAGTCACCGCTAGTGTAGCCTTTTTGCCGCTCGCCCCAGGCGCCACACTCGGCAAATTCACCTGTCTGCGCTTGCTCAGCGAGGGCGGGCAGGCCTCGCTGTACCTCGTCTGTCCACAGACCGTCAGCCCGCCCCAGCGCCTGCTGCTGCGCCTGCAGCTGGGATTTTTCGGGCCGTCGCAGGCCCTGGTTGAGCGCTACCAGCTTGGCGTGGTCAAGATTCCCCGCGCCAAATACCAGGCGCATCTGTACGATGAGCGCGGCTACCTGTCGCTGCCAGCGATGGAGCATCAGCACCTTGGCCAGCTGTACAACCGCCGGTTTCGCCAAAGCGGCCAGACCGTGGCCAAGGCCGACCTCGACTTTGTCGACCTGCCCGATCCCAGCGGCCAGCTGCAGCGCTACCCCTATATCACCCTGGTCTACGAGCCAGGCGGATCGCTGCGCGAGCTGCTGAAGGCGCGCCAGCAGCGGCCGCTCAAGCCCGCCCTGGTCGTGCATATCGCGCTTCAGCTCGCGGAGGTGCTGCGCTTTCTGCACACCAACCCCAAGATCATCTACAACGATCTGGCGCCCGACAATGTGATTTTGCACGAGGCGCTCTCGCCGTGGCGCAAGACCGCGCCAACGCTGGTGCTGATCGACCTGGCGGCGGCGGACTCGCTGGCCAACCCGCGCCATCAAAATGTCTATGGCCGCTCGCACTATATGCCGCCTGAGCGGCTGCGCACGCCGCCAGCCCCAATGAGCGAGCAGGTGGATATTTATGGGCTGGGCATGCTGATGTACGAGCTGCTGGCTGGCAAGCTGGAGTATCAGACCACCGCCGATCTGCTGAACTCGGATCGGCAGCTCAAGCCGATCAGCGAGGTCAACCCGCTGGTCTCGCGCGATCTGAACTATCTGGTGATGCAGGCGATCGATCGGGACGCGACGCGGCGGACAATCAACCTGCCGACGATGGAGACCCTCCAGCGGGTCCTGCGCAATCTGCCCGAGGCCAAGTCCCCCGCCAAGCTGCGCGGCCCGCTCTCGGCACGTTTCTGGCTCCAGGCCGCCCTGGCGATCTGTGCGATCGGCCTGGTCTTTGGCCTGATGACCCAGGCGCTGCAGGGATTGGCCCGGTCGGACGGCCCGGTGCCCACCGTGCAAGCGCTGCCAACGATCACCGCCGTGCCCGCCACCCCAACCATGATCACGCCAACTGTAACCGCAACGCCGCCGCCCTCGCCCGTTCCGACATCAACCCGCATTCCAACCGCGACAGCGCAGCCATAGGTGGAGTAATCTCATGACACAAGTATCGACCGGACGGCTCGTTGCAGCCCAGCTGCCAACCCTGGATGTTGGCACCGCCTCAAGCGCTGGAGTTCGCGAGCACAACGAGGATCGGGTGGAGACCCGCCAGACCGCCCAGCGCCTGATTGCGCTGATCGCCGACGGCATGGGTGGTGGCGATATCGGCGCCGCGATGAGCGATCAGGTGATCAAGATCGCCGCCGAGAGCCTACAGTCATCCGGCAAAGACACGGTTGAAAACGAGCTGCGCCAGGCCTTTCAGGCCGCCAACCAGGCGATCCAGAACTTTCGCCAGCTGCACGATCGCTACGCCAAAAGCGGCAGCACGCTTACCGGCGCCATTATTCAGGTGAACTCCCAGGGCACGATCGCGCATCTTGGCCACGTCGGCGATAGTCGCGCCTATCTGGTCAACGGCCCAAAGATCAAACAGCTCAGCCGCGACCACAACGTGTATGAGGATCTGCGCTCCCGTGGCGTGGCGGCGGATCAGGCCCGCAAAGACCCGAACGCCCGCAAACTAACCTACTGTCTTGGATCAAGCCAGGATGTGGTCACCGCGCCCCACTTTTACACCCAGCAGAGCCTGCAGCCGGGCGACACCTTGATTCTCTGCACCGACGGGGTCAGCGAGTTTGTGGCCCCGGCCACGCTTGGCGAAATTGTTGGTGCCAACCACAGCGCCGAGCGGATCGCCCAGAAGCTGGTTGGCCTGGCCTTGAAACAGGGCAGCACCGACAACGCCAGCTGCGTGGTTGTGCGCTATGCGCCGCCGCGCGCCTTTCCACTTGGGCGGCTGCTGCTGGGCGTGCTGCTGGCACTGGCGCTGGCCTCCGGCGCCTGGGCGGCCGCCACAAATAACTGGTTCGGCGCCGACCAGCCCGATCAGCCGGCGCTTGGCGGGCAGACCAGCGCCACGATAACCGCGCTGCCAATCACCCTGCCGGGCCAGCCAACCTCCACGCTGGCTCCGGGCCAGCCAACCTCCACGCGGGCGCCGACGCCGACCAACACGCGGGCGCCGACGCCAACCAGCACGCCCACGCCGACGCCGATTCCGCCAACCCGTGCGCCAGCGACCGCCGCGCCAGTGATCCGGGCCTCGCCGACACGGGCGCCCGCGTCGCCAGCGCAGGCCACGGCGGTGCCGTCAGCGCCGCCAGTAACGGTGGTTCCGTCGCCAGACGTGCCAACCGCCGCGCCGCCAACGACGGAGCCGCCAACCGCCGCGCCGCCAACCGCTGTGCCGCCAACCGCTGTGCCGCCGCCAACGGCAGAGGTGCCAACCGCAACGCCAGGTGGCTAGCTGGCAGCCAAGCCAAGCGATGGGCGCTCTGGAATCACCATTAATGAGAGGGATGTTATGATATTTCGTTTAACTGTGCTGGGACTACTTCTGGCGGTGCTGGCTGGCTGTGGCTCAGCGGCCGAGCCAACCGCCACCATTGTGCTCAAGCCCACGGTAACACCGTTTCCAGTCAGCCAGCCAACCGCGACGGTGGCGGCCGCTGATGCCGGCGAAGTGCTGCGGGCCGAGAATATTGAATCTGGCAAACAAGCGCTGGCTGCCAACGATTATGCCCTGGCGATTGAGCAGCTTAGCCTGGCCTATGCCGCGAACCGCAGCGATCAAAGCGTCGGGATCCTGCTGGCCCAGGCCTATCAAGCCCAGGGGATGGACCTGCTGGAGAATAAAGCCCGAACCATCGATAGCCTGCGGGCGGCCTTTGACTCGTTCAACAGTGGCCTGGAGATTGTCCCTGAGACCGACGCCTTCTACACCACCCTGGCCGCCGACCAGAAGGCGACGCAGGCGGTGCTGGAGGCCCAGCTGGCGCTGGATCGCTATGCCGCAACCGAAGAGTCCGCGCTGGCGGACCGCCAGCGCGAGGCCGAGGCCGCCTTTGCCGCCCTGGAGATTGTCCTGGAGCTGCGGCCTGACTTTCCGCAGCTTGCGCCGCTCCAGTCGAGTATTCTGGTTGCCCTCAGCCGCACCCGCGAGCTTGCCTCGCGGGACCTGAGCGGCGATGAGCGCAAACTGCTGCTGCTTGAGGCCAAGGAGCTGTGCACCCAGGCCAGTGCGCTGTGGCCCGCCGACGCCGCAGAATCAAGCCCGGCGCGCGAGTGTCTGGAGCGGGTTGAGGCGCGCTTGAATCCGCCCAAGGCCACCGCCGTCCCAACCAAAAAGCCGGAGCCAACCGCCCGGCCCAATCCAAACCCCAATCCCGGCACGAGCGATCCGCGTTTAGCGTTTGGCGGCTACATCCAGACTGGCTATCCCCAGGGTCCCGACTCACATCAGTTTAGCTCGTGTATCAATGGTCGCGTTGTGCGGGCCGATGGATCAGGAGTGGCCGCCGCCAGTGGCAATGTCAACAATGGCGGGGCGGCGGTCAACTGGACCACCAACGGCGATGGGGTGTTCAGCGCCTGCGGGCTGGGCTATTCGAACTGGGGCGTCACGCTCTACTACGTCCCCGGCCCCGGTCTGCGCTCCGAGGGGGTTATCTACGGGGTCTGGCTCGATGGCTCACCTGGCCAGCAGGCCTTTGTGGTCTTCAAGGCCAAGTAGTCCGCCTGCCGGGCGCTGTGCGGCGGACACACGAAAGCTCCTGGGGTGAGTGGAATCACCCCAGGAGCTTTTGATTTGCCACAATTAGCTAATTGGCCGCCTCAGCGCAGCTGCGGCCCCTTGGCGGCGCGGTCTTGGAGCTGGCTGATCGTTGCGACGCTGCTGCCGGTCTCGCGCTCGAAGCTTTCGACCATCTCCAGCAGGCTCTGGCCGAGGGTCTTGGCCGCCGCCAGCGACAGGTTGACCACCGCCACCGAGCGCCCGTTGGTCTGCAAGACGATATAGGCGTCGGTCAGGCCCAGCCCGTTGACGAATCCGTTGGCGTAGATGGTCGGCGCTTCGGCGAAGGCCGCCTCGACAATCTGGTGCAGCTGCTGCGCTGGTGCGGCGGCCGGGGTTGTTTCGTTACTCATCGTTGAACTCCTTGAAGATCGGGTGCTGGCAGCCGCAAGCCATAGCGGGCGGCGACGGCGCTGAGGGCCGCTCTGGCCTGATTCAGCGCGTCGCCCGTATTGCGCGTCAGCAGATGGATTTCGGTTGTTTGAGTGTAGATCACCGCCTGGTA
>DAOTUS010000019.1:0-8048 GCA_034437415.1 Herpetosiphonaceae bacterium | reverse complement strand
GGATCCGTTGGCTGACGACTCACGGTACACCTCCATGCTGGATACTGATAATGCTGGACAAAGCATAGCACAGGGTACGAACGAATGCCAATGGACATGGCAAGTGACCCACTAGCTACTAGCTACTGACTACTGACTACTGATCAGAACAGCAGGCTGGCCGACTCGCGGGCGACCTGGCGCAGCCGATCGACGATCTCCTGGCGGCCGCTCTTCTCCATCTGCTCGGCCAGCTCGTTGACCTGCTTGACGAACTCGGGGTTGACCTGGGCGATATTCTTGCGCAGCAGCTTGGTCGCCTCGGAGGGCGAATCGACGCTGAGCAGCTGGTTGATCAGGCGCTCGGTCGGGGTCATCATCTCCTGCATCACCTCGACCGTCATCTGGCGCACGGTGGCGAGATGCTGGGAGATCTCGGTCTGGCCGGCGCGGGCGGCGGCGCTGATATTGGCATCGAGCACGACCATAAAGGCCTCGCTGATATCCTTGTGGCGCTCGCGGAGCAGCACCCGCGGATCCTCCTGGGCCATCACCTCGCGGAGCAGCTCGGTGGCCGCCTCGAACATCGCCTGGGCCTCGGCGTCCATGCGCTCGATGGTGGTGCGAACATACTCCAGCCGGGCGCTGGCCGGGACCTGGTCGGCCTCGGAGAGGGTCGCAACCTCCGCCTCCCAGGCGTCAAACACCGCATCATCGATCACCTGGCGGTAGTTGCTGATGGTCTCCTCGAGGGTCTCGGCGGTGGCATCGCGCAGAGCGGCGACAATGTCGGCCACCTCCGGCTCCTGCAGCCCGGCGGCCACCGGGTCGAAGCCGCTCAGCGTCATCACGCGCTCGCGCAGCTCGCCCAACATCTGGGCGCTATCCTGGCGGCCCTGCTGCAGGGCGGCGTCGATATAGCTGGTCAGGGTGATAAAGAAATCGTAGTCCAGCGCCGCCTTGTGCTTCTCGACCGCCGCCGCCAGCTTGGCCTCCGGGGTGTCCAGCGTCCCGGCGGCGTGGTCGGTCTCGAGCGCCTCGGCCAGCTGGCTGAGCACCTCGACCCGCGCCCGCTGGGCCTGCATAACCTCTTTGGAGATGCCCTCGCCCTCCAGGACGGTCTCGATCAGCGACTGCATGGTGATGAAGCGCCGCGGGGTGAGAATGTAGCCGCGCGGCGCCTCCTTGGGCAGGGTCTCCATCGCCACCTTGGTGGCCTCGCCCACGAAGCGCTCCTGCTCATCCTGGCCCAGGTTGAGCTCCTGGGGAAACAGGGTGAAGAAGAACTTCTTGGCCGGGTCGTGGTAGGCCAGCGGGGTTGCCAGCATGCCGCCGGCGCCACACTTCGGGCACATGGCCACATTCATCTGGCCGCTCAGGAGCATCGACTTCAGCTCGGGCTGAATCCCTGTATCCAGGTAGGTAAAGACCGGCACCGCAAAGGGATTCTGACAGTTCTGGCAGCGGATCTGGACCCGCTGCGGGGGGAAGGTCTGGCGCTGGTCGGGCTGCGGCTGGGTTGTTTCAGCTGATGGAACAGTTGCCATCGGGTGTATTCCTTTCTGCACCGGGGTGCATGCCCCGATGGATTAAGCATTAAATCAGCGGCCGTTATGCCGCGCTTAATCCATTATAAAGCAGATTAAAGCTGGCGAGGATATGAGGGAAGTTAGAACTCAGGGTTTGTGGGTGGATCAATTCCACTGCGTGGACACATTCGAAGCCGGGTATCTTCTGGTACACTAAACTTTAGGTTTCGCCCGCTGGCTGAGCCTGGCGAAGCCGAGGCTGGCGCTATGGCTATGGTGGGTTGATTTGGCGATTTGTTTGTATGCGGAGGACAGCTTCAATGATGAAGGCGGGATTTTTTCGGCAGCACGGCGGCCCTGAGGTGCTGGAGTATGGCGAGCTGGCCGAGCCGGTGGCCGGGCCGGACGAGGTGCTGGTGCGGGTGCGCGCCGTCGCGCTGAACCACCTGGATCTGTTTGTGCGCGAGGGGCTGCCCGGCCTGAAGCTGCAGTTTCCCCACATCGGCGGCTGCGATATCGCCGGGGAGATCGCCGCAACTGGCGAGGGTGTCAGCGGCTGGCAGGTGGGCGAGCACGTGATCGTCAACCCGAATATGTGGTGCGGCGCCTGTGAGTTCTGCGTCGCTGGCGAGGAGAGCCTCTGCGACAGCTACGGCGTGATCGGCGAGCACATGACTGGTGGCACCGCCGAGTATATCGCCGTCCCGGCCCGCAATCTCTACCGCATTCCCAACGATTTCCCGTTCGAGCAGGCCGCCGCCGTGCCGCTGGTCTGGATGACCGCCTGGCGGGCGCTGATCGGGCAGGCCGGGCTGAAGGCCGGCCAGAGCGTGCTGATCGTCGGGGCCGGCGGCGGGGTGGCCAGCGCGGCAATCCAGATCGCCCGCCACGCCGGGGCGACCGTCTACGCCGCCTCGCGCTCGGATGCCAAGCTGGAGCAGGCGCGGGAGCTGGGCGCCGACTACGGTATCCGCTCCGACGGCGAGTTTAGCCGCGAGCTGTGGCGCCTGACCAACAAGCGCGGCGTCGATGTGGTGCTGGAGAATGTCGGCGCGGCCACCTGGGAGCAGTCCACCCGCGCCATCGCCAAGGGCGGCACGCTGGTGACCTACGGCGCGACCACCGGGCCGATCGTGGAGATCGATCTGCGCAAGCTGTTCTGGCGCCAGTACGCCCTGGTCGGCTCGACGATGGCGAACAACCAGGAGTTCAACACCGTGATGCGGCTGATGTTCGCCGAGAGGCGCTTCAAGCCGCTGGTCGACCGGGTCTTTCCGCTCAGCGAAATCCGCACCGCCCACGAGTATCTGGCCACCGGCGAGCAGTTTGGCAAGGTTGTGCTGGTGCCGTAGGGTTTGGGGTTAGGTTCAACACATAGCGTTAAATTCTTCCCCTCTCCATCGCAATGGAGAGGGGTGGCTGCCGCCGGGCGCCCTCTGGGCACCGGGGTGAGGTCAACATGCCAATCGCAATCCAGACCCTTCGGGTTTTAGAGGGGCCGAACATTTACTATCCGCAGGCGGGCGTGGCGGCCCGGCTCAGCGCCAGCAGCGATATCCGCGAGGCGCTGGCGTACAGCATCAAAACCTGGGCCCAGGCCGTCGGGCTGATCATCGGCTACCTGCGGATCAAGGCCAGCGAGCAGGCCGACGGGCTGCTGATCGAGGTCAGCTACACCTGCAACCATCCGGGGCTGGGCGCGGATATTCTGCGCCACTCGGTCGACGATCTGCTGGCCGCCGAGCGCCAGGACGCGGACTGGAGCCACGACGATGCCCTGTTCGAGGTCCGCCGGCGGCGAATGCGCGCGGATCCCGGCCTGCCGCTGCTGCAGCTGCGGGCCAGCGCCCAGGGCTACGGGCTGCCAACCCTGGCGGTCGGCGATGGCACGCTGCAGATCGGCACCGGCGCGGCGGCCTGGCGCTTCGATCCGGCCGGGCTGAGCCTGGGGATGAGCATCGAGCCGCCCTGGGGCACGATCGGCCTGGTGCCGCTGGTGGTGGTGGCGGGGGCTGGCGCCGCGCCGGTCGCCGTGGCGGTGGCCGACGCGCTCCAGGCGGCCGGGCACGCCAACGTTGTGCTGGTCGCTGACGGCACGTTCGAGGCCATTCGCACGGCCCTGCTCGATCAGAGCGCCGCGATCGTGGTGGCCGCGCTGAATGTTCAGTCGGCGATCGAGCGCGGGCTGCCGTTCAACCGCTGCGCCGCCGGCGTGGTGCTGGGGCTGGACGCGCTCGATCCCGAGGCGGCGCTGGCGGCGGGACTGCCGGCGCTGGTCGCCGACGAGGCGGGCGCCGCCGTGCTGCGCGCCGACGATCAGCGCAGCGCCGGGCTGACCCAGCGGACCGCCGCGCCGGTGGTGCTGCTCCAGCCCGGTGGCGCGCCCGCCACCCCACCCAACGCCCTGATCGCCACGGTGGTCGCGGCGGTGCAGAGATTGCTTGATACGCAATCGATCTAGTTTTACAGCACGTCAAGGAGGGTTTATGCCACAGGTTGAGATTGTCAATATTGAAGATCGCCCGACGGTTCAGCTGGACAGCGGGCGGCGGCTGGTGCTGGCGCTTGAGGATGCCGGGGTGGATATCCTGCATCGCTGCGGCGGCAACGCTCGCTGCACCACCTGCCGCGTGGAGATTTTGAGCGGCGATGCCGGGCCAATGACCGAGGCCGAGACCGCCCGGCTGGCGCGGGAGGAAAACCTGGCGCCGAACACCCGGCTCTCCTGCCAGGTGGCCGCCATCCAGACCGACCTGACGATCAAGGTCGTCAATCGCCTCTCCACCTCGGGCCTGGACGATCCTGGCCCACGGCCTGAAGAATGGTAGGCGGCTCCAGCGAGCACCCGCCGCGACAGAGGAACATCATGCAACAGCGACTATTTGGCACGACCGGGCTGACGGTTTCAGCCCTGGGGTTTGGCGCCGGGCAGATTGGCAGCCCGGCGATGGCCGAGGCCGATGTGGCCACACTGCTCAACGCCGCGCTCGACTCCGGGATCACCCTGATCGATACCGCCCGTGGCTACGGCCTGTCGGAGGAGCGGATCGGGCGGCACCTGGCCCACCGGCGCCAGGATTTTGTCCTCTCGACCAAGGTTGGCTACGACATCCCCGACTACGCCGACTGGACTGGCCGCACGGTCACCGCCGGGGTCGACGCGGCGCTAAGTCGGCTACGCACCGACTACCTGGATATCGTGCATCTGCACTCGTGCCCGCTGGACGTGCTTGAGCGCGGCGAGGTGGTCGAGGCGCTGAACGAGGCCGTAACAGCTGGCAAAGTGCGCGTGGCGGCCTACTCGGGCGACAACGAGCCGCTCGAGTGGGCGGCCCAGTCGGGGCAGTTCGGCTCGCTGGAAACCTCGCTCAACATCTGCGACCAGCGGGTGATCGAGCGTGGGCTGGCGCTGGCTCAGCAGCGCGGCCTCGGCGTGATCGTCAAACGCCCGGTTGCCAACGCGCCCTGGCGCTTCGCCGAGCGGCCGGTCGGCGACTACGCCGAGGTCTACTGGGAGCGCTGGCAGGCGCTGGAGCTGCAGCGCGGCGACCTCGAGTGGCAGGAGCTGGCGCTGCGATTTAGCGCCTATCTGCCGGGCGTACACTCCTGCATCGTCGGCACCAGCAGCCTCGATCACCTGCGCCACAATGTCGCGCTGGTCGAGCGCGGCCCGCTGCCAGCCGCGACCGTCGCCGCAGTGCGGGCGGCGTTTCAGGCCCACGACCACGACTGGGTCGGCCAAGTCTAGGGCTGCCAGCCCAACCACCTAAACGCCACGACAGGGCGGTGCATGCACCGCCCTGTCGGATTGATTAAACCCACCATCAGCCCCACGCTACTCCGCGAGCAGGCGCATCTCCAGGCGCACATTGGCCTCGGGAATCTCCACCACCAGCTGCAGCGTCGTCGGATCCTTGATCGGCAGGGTTAGGTCGAGGTTGGTGCTGCCTTTGGGCGGCAGCGTGGCGGCGGCATCGCCCTGCGAGGCGTACACCGTCCCGCTCTGGTCGGTGAAGCGAAAGGCCGAGAGCGGAACCCGCAGCGCTGCTGTGCCAACATTGGTCACCACGCCCTTGACCTGCAGCCCGCCGCTGACCTGCTGCAGCGTGCCAATATCAACCTTCAGGGTTGCATCGCTGGCGACCGGCGTCAGCGGGGCCACCGGCTCGCCGCCGCGCAGCTTGGTGATCGCGCTCGAGCCGAGCGACTGCACGGCCTCAGGCAGCGGCAGAGCTGGCGTGCCCAGCGCCTCGCCAGCCACCTGGGTTGCGCCGGCCTCGGCAAAACGGCTGCGTAAAACCTGGGAGCTGTCGGGGCTACAGGCGCGCGCCGATACCAGCAGAATTAACCCGATCCCGATAATTAAGCCCCATACCAGTGGCGATGGGCCAGTCCGCTGCCCAGAAATCATTCGGATTCCTCCTCAAACGCGGTGTTTGTATCGTTACATTGTACCGCGCTTCAGCGGCCTCAACTGCGCCGGAGCTTAAGAACTGGTTACAGCACTCGTGTGCTATTTCAGGCGGCGCCGATGATCATCGGGTAGATCCAGAAGCTGTTTCGGCGAATGGCGGGATTGGCGTTTCGAGCGGATGGGTGCGCAGGCGCAACAGGGTGAGCCACAGGAGCACGACGCAGCTCAGGCCCGTCATCATGAGCAGGGGTGAGGAGGCGTAGAGCAGAACATAGCGCCAGTAGCGCTGAAGTGCGATGAGCAGCATACTGCCCAGCACGAGCAGGCGATACAGCGACGACCGGCGGGCCACCTGGCCGAGCAACAGCAGCGGAATCAGCAGATGTACAAAATACTGATCCCACACCACTGGGGTTAGCAGCAGCATCAGGGTTATACCCAGCGCAAAATCAAGTGTAAACGTAGTGGCAGCCGCCTGGGGAGCGGGTTTCCACATGACCCACACAGTCACTCCAAACACCAACAGGATTGCACCAGTTGTTACTATGGTCTTTAGGGCCGGGCTTTCAATAATCGATGGCTGAAGAATGGTTAGAAGATTGTCTTTGTTAAGCACCGGAACCTGAAACTCGTTGCTGGTAAACAGCCGGGCCACCACCGCCCGTAGAGACTGATTGGAGGGATATGGAGTCATGGTTGACGCTGCCGGAAGGACCTTGGTAAACCAGTCTGCCGTATTTTGCCAGCCGCCACCAAAGCCGATGCCGATTAGAAAGGCGCTGAGGACTGTAACGCCGGTGGCCAGGACGGTACGGAAGCGGCGATGGGCCAGATAGACAAGGCCGAGAAAGATTGGATAGATCTTAATCACAATGGCGATGCCAAGCAGGATTCCGACCGCGTACGGCTGCCACTTTCGTTGTGTCGGTGCTACCGACCAGGTCAGCATCAGCGCGAACAGCAGGGTCAGCAGGACACTCATCTGACCAAGCAGCCAGGTGTCATAGACGGCTGGAAGCAGCAGACTTAACCCAGCGATTGGGCCAATCATCCACCAGGGCAGCTTAAATAGACGCATAAGGATCACCATCGTGATCACAAAGGCGATGATGTTGATCCCAAACCACACGCGGATGGCCACCGGGTGGGAGACCAGCACCAATGGGCGCAACACGGTGGCAAGAAAGGGAGGATAAATATAGGCAGTGTGCGGAATTTCGACCAGACGGGCATCGGTCAGCGGCGTATCCCATTGATACAGCGGCAGATCCTGATTGAGCAGGGAGGCGGCGACATAGTACGCCCCAAAATCTTGTTGCACCGGAATGGCAAGCAGGGTAGGGATAACCCGGACTAACCCGAACGTTGCCAGAAGAACGGTTGCGCCAAAAAGTCCCCATTCAACGATCTGGCGAAGTATTCGATAGCGTGGATGCGCATAGAGCGCTAGCAGAGACATAGCCACTTCCCTTCAGAGACCAGGAGAAATGGCAGCTACTATACCATAGCCGAATGGTGCGTTCGCCACATTCGCTGCCATCAGCCCTGCCCGGAGAATCGTTAGCGGTGATTTCAGTCGGATCAGCGATACGCAGTGCGGGCGCAGCCAATCCTGGTTGCGCCCGCGCTGCGTATCGCTATAGCCGCAGCGCTCAGTCCTCCGCCCGGCGGGAGCGCCCCCAGCCCCACAGCGCCAGCCCGCCGGAGACCACGCCGACTACAATCAGCGCCCAGGGCAGGGCGGTGGTGAGGAAGGCGCTGGGCGGGCTGGCGGGAGCATCGACCAGCGTTGGGGCCGGCTCGGGTGGCCGCCGCTCGGCTGGCGGGGGCGCTGGCGGGACGAACGGATCGACCAGGATCGGCGGCGCTGGCGGGGCCGGGTCCACTGGCGGCTCCGCCAGCGCGGCAAGATCCGTAATCTGCTTGATGATCTCGTCAAGCGGCGCGCTGAAGTTGCGCTCGCCATCAACGCCGCTGACCTGATCGTCAACGATCTCCCAGGCGGCGTCAGGGCATGTGCAAAGTCCGGTAGCCAGCCTAAAACGGGATGACACCTTTTTGGTAGGATGGTGGTATTGAATCAACCGCCTACTCGAAAGGTGTCCGATGCAGTCTACCACAGCGCC
>DAOTUS010000018.1:0-8177 GCA_034437415.1 Herpetosiphonaceae bacterium | reverse complement strand
ATATATGGCGTCCCTCCCGCGAATACGTGCGCTTTTTGGGTTTCCCGGTCATCGCGCAGGTCGGTGCGAACGCCATACATGGTGTCCATGGGCCTAATCTAACATTGTCAAATTAGAATCGGCTTCGACACAGCAGGTGCTATTCGGCGATCTGAACGTTCAGCCGCGCGGCGACCTGGCTGATCTGCCCGGTGATGGCGGTGGCGCGATTTTGGGCCTCGGCGCCCAGAATATCGGCCTCCTCGGCGGTGAAGCGCTGGCCGGCCTGCTCCTTGGCGTGAATCTCGGCCACAAACGTGCGCAGCCCGGCCAGATCGGCGGCGATCTGCTGATCCTGGGCGCTGTCCAGGCTGGCGACCTGCGGGCTGATGCTGGTGTAGACGACCTGCAGGCTGCCCAGAATATCCTGGACATCGGCCAGCCGCGAGATGGCGACGAAATCGCGCTGGGTGCTGGCGGCGCCGGAGACAAAGCGCGAGTTTTTCCACGAGTCGAAGTACTCGCTCATCGTCGGCACCATCGTCACCAGCGCGGTGAAGGCATCGGCCGCGTTGGGCTGCCAGGCCTGGGCGGCGGCCAGCAGCTCGGTGGTGCTGGCCCGCAGCTTCTGGCTGGCGGCCAGCAGCACATTGGCCTCGGGCAGCGCCTCGCCGAACTCCTGGGTGCCGTTGGCGTTCAGGTCGGCCGCCACCGTCGCGATGGTGTAGTCGGGGAAGGTGCCCCACAGCGTGCTTTCGGTGACGCCGAACAGGTTGCCGGGCTGGCTCAGCGTGCGGCCATCGGCCAGGGTCAGATCATAGGGCGCCACATTGTCGCCGCCCTCGGCGCCCGACGAGCCAGCGTCAAGCAGCACGTCGAAATCGGCCAGGGTTGGCACCCCGGCGACGATGCCCTCGATTTGTTCGTAGTTGGGGCTGGCGGCGGTCCAGACCTGCTGGGCCTCCAGCACAAGCTGGCTGACCTCGGCGGACTGGCTGCTCCAGAGCTGGGCGTAGTCAAAGTTGGCGGCCTTGGCCAGATCGAAATAGCGCTGGCTGGCGGCCTCCAGGGTCGTGGCGCGGGTATTCAGCGTGGTCGCTTTATCGACCAGATAGGTCTTGATCGCGCCCAGATCGGCGCTGGCCGCCGAGGTTGGCACCGCGGTCGGGGTGGCTGCGCCGCCGCAGGCTGCCAGCAGGAACGTCACGAGAATGAACGAGAGCCAGTGTTTCATAGAGATCTCCACACATATCAAATAAGCCACTTTGATGCAGGGTCTCCCCGCTGAGCGGCTAATAAAACAGTTAATTCGGAAAAAACAGTTTTTATTCCGGGCGGGAGTATACCGCCGTCCTAAGCGCCTGTCAAATGAGAATGGTTCTCGATTTAGCGCAGTGCAAAGCCATAAAACGAGAATCATTCTCATCATCTATGTAGCCCAGCCCAAAGCCCAAATAGACGATGGTATACTAAAGGCTAGGTTTTATGCGCCCAAAACGTAGCGAACAACGAATTTATTCAAGGAGTCATGCATGCTGGGAGCGATCGCGTTCGAGCTTGGGATTGTACTACTACTTCTGGTCGCCAACGGAGTTTTTGCCGCCTCGGAGCTGGCGCTGGTGTCGGCCCGCCGCTCGCGTCTGGAGGCCCAGGCGGCGGCTGGCGATCGGCGGGCCGTCCAAGCTCTGAAGCTCTCCGAGCACCCCGATCGGTTGCTGGCGACGGTGCAGATTGGGATCACCCTGATCGGCACGTTTGCCTCGGCGTTTGGCGGCGCGAAAATTGGCGACATTCTGGCGGTCGCGCTTAAGAATATTCCGGCCGTGGCGGACTATGCCGACACGCTGGCGCTGACGATTGTGGTGCTGATCATCACCTACCTCTCGCTGATCGTCGGCGAGCTGGTGCCGAAGCGGCTGGCCCTGCTGCACGCCGATGGCGTCGCCCGCACCTTTGCCCCGCTGCTGACCTGGCTCTCGATGCTGACCCGGCCGTTTGTCTGGTTCCTGACGGTTTCCTCCAATGTTGTCCTGACGATATTGCGTCAGACCCAGCAGCCCGACGCCTCGATCACTGAAGATGATATCTTGTATATGACCAGGGCCGGGCGGGCCGGCGGCACCGTTGCCATGCACGAGGAGCGCCTGATCGAGCGGGTCTTTGATTTTTCCGACCACACCGCCCGCATGCTGATGACGCCGCGCCCGGCGGTGGTGGCCGTGCGGATCGATACGCCCCTGCTGGAGACCGCCCGCCTGGCGATCGAGCACGGCTACTCGCGGATTCCGGTGTACCAGGATGACTCGCTGGACCACGCCCTGGGGACGGTGCATATCAAAGACTTGCTGCCAACCCTGGTCGAGAACAAATCCCAGACCCTGGCCGATATTCTGCGCCCGCCAACCTTTGTGCTCGAGCACGACCCGGTCTCGAAGCTGCTGACCCGCTTTCGCCGCAACGGCACGCATATGGCGCTGGTGGTTGATGAGTATGGCCAGATCGCCGGAATCCTGACCCTGGAAGACATTCTGGAGGAGCTGGTCGGCGACATTCGCGACGAGTACGACATGTCCGAGGAGCAAAAGGTCGTCAAGCGTGACGATGGCTCGTGGCTGATCGACGGCGCCGAGTCCTTCGCCACAATTGCCCAGATGCTCAAGCAGGAAGAGGGGTCGGAAAGCACCGACTTTGTCACCCTGGCCGGGTTTGTGATCGCCGAGCTAGGCCGCCTGCCAATGGTGGGCGATAGCGTCGAGTGGGGCGCCTACATTGTCGAGGTGGTCGATATGGACGGCCGCCGGGTGGATAAAGTGCTGGTGCGTCCGAAATCAGCGGTGTAGCAGTTGGGTATCTGTGATTGATCAACGCTGGCTGATCCTGTTGAAGCCGCAACGATGGGGCTTCGACAGGATCAGCCAGCGGGGACGCTTTCTCTTGCGGTACAATACCGCCAGATCGTTGCGATCCACCAGAAACGCGAGTGGGTCATTCTGGAGCTATCAATGAAGTACGAAACAACCATCGGCCTGGAAGTTCATGCCCAGGTGCTGACGAAATCGAAGATGTTCAGCGGATGCAGCGCCGCCTACGCCAGCGCGCCCGCCAACACCGTGATCGATGAGGTCAGCATTGCCCTACCCGGCACGCTGCCAGTGATCAACGCGGAGGCGGTGCTCAAAGCGGCCCAGACCGGCCTGGCGCTGCACTGCCACGTCGCCGAGTACTGCGAGTTCTCGCGCAAATCCTACACCTACCCCGACCTGCCCAAAGCCTGGCAGATCACGATGTACGATAAGCCAATCTGCGAGCATGGCTATCTGGATATCACCACCGGCGCCGGCGAGACCAGGCGCATCGGCATCACCCGCCTGCATCTGGAGGAAGACACCGGGATGCTCCAGCACGGCGACGCCAGCCACTCGCTGATCGACTACAACCGCGCGGGCGTGCCGCTGATGGAGATCGTCAGCGAGCCCGACATTACAACGCCCGAGGAGGCCCGGCTGTATGCCCAGAAGCTCCGCCAGATCGTGGTCTATCTGGGGGTGAACAGCGGCAACCTGGAGGAGGGCGCGCTGCGCTTCGACGCCAATATCTCGATTCGCCCGGCGGGCCAGCAAGAGCTCGGCACCAAGGTCGAGATCAAGAACATGAACTCGTTTCGCAACCTCGAGCGCGCCCTGCACTACGAGATCGAGCGCCAGCGCACGGTGCTGGAGGGCGGCGGCGAGCTGTTTCAGGAGACCCGCGGCTGGGACGAGGCCAGCGGAACCACGGTCAGCCAGCGCTCCAAAGAGCACGCCCACGACTACCGCTATTTCCCCGAGCCGGATCTGCCGCCGCTGGTGCTGAGCCGCGAGTGGGTTGAGCTGCGCCGCGCCGAGCTGCCCGAGCTGCCCGACGCCAAGCTGGCCCGCTTTCTCAACGACTACGGCCTCTCGGAGCAGGATGCGGCGCTGCTGAGCGGCGAGCGCGAGACGGCGGCCTACTTCGAGCAGGTTCTGGCCAGCGCTGGCGCCGACAAGGCCAAGCCCGTCGCCAACTGGATTGTCGGCGAGCTGTTTCGGCTGCTCAAGGATGGCGAGGAGACCCTGGCCGAGGTCGCCACGCGGGTGACGCCCGCCAACCTGACCAGCCTGATCGACGTGGTGGCCAGGGGCGAGATCGGCAGCACCGTGGCCAAGCAGGTGTTCGAGGAGCTGTATCGCAGCGGTGACTCGCCGAGCGCGATCATCAACGCCAAGGGCCTGCGCCAGATCAGCGACAGCGGCGTGCTGGTCCAGGCCGCCCGCGACGCGATTGCCGCCAACCCCAAGGTTGTCGCCGACTACCGCAGCGGCAAGGCGGCCGCGATCAAGTTCCTGGTTGGCCAGGTGATGCGCTCGACCAAGGGCCAGGCCAACCCGCAGCTCGCCGAGGAGGCGCTGCGCACTGAGCTGGACGGCTAGGTTGGGATTGGGAAATGGGCGGTAATTGCCGTTGCCGTGTGCCCGAGAAACGCATGTTTCTCGGGCACACGGCATACGTGGAGCGACCAACTGGGCGGCTGGTATGGACTACAGAACGAATCGTTGTCATAGCAAGACCTATGGGAATCGAGTCCAGTTTAACCTTTTTCTTTGTGGATACTTCGATGGTGGGTATCTTGGCTATGAGGCAACTGAGGGTATAGATTGGGTCTGGGAGCATCGAATAGATGATCTTGCGGGGTTTGGACTGTAGTATGACACGATTACTATCAATCTTTGAAACGCAGCGTCTTGCGCTCCAAGCGATGCTTGACCACGATAAATCCCTTGAGGAGCGCAATCGACTTGGGCAATTTGCTACCCCCACAGCGCTTGCTCAAGCAATTCTTGCCCACAGTCTGAGTTTTTTACCAGCACAACAGACCATTAAATTTCTTGATCCTGTGCTAGGGACTGGGTCGTTTTATAGTGCCCTTCAGACAATGACTTCGACCCAGCCGATTGAACGAGCTTGTGGCATCGAGATCGACCCGCACTATGCGCTACCGGCTCGTGATCTTTGGTCACCAACACCTCTTCACCTTCAAATGGGCGATTTTACGACACTTCAGCCGCCATCGGATGAACATAATCGTTTCAATCTGCTCGTTTGTAATCCCCCCTATGTGCGTCATCACCATCTTGAGTCTAGCGACAAAGTGCGCCTTCAGGCGCTGAGTGAAGCAGTATTTGGTCAGAGAATAGACGGCCTTGCTGGTCTCTACTGTTACTTTATTGCCCGTGCCCATGCATGGATGGCGCAAAACGCTATTGCTGCTTGGCTTATTCCCAGTGAATTCATGACCGTCAACTATGGTCGTGTTATTAAACACTACTTGCTCGCGAAAGTGACGCTCCTCCATATCCACCGTTTTGATCCCAATGATGGGCAATTTGCCGATGCGCTGGTATCATCAGCGGTTGTGTTTTTGCGAAATACTCCACCATCACCAGATCATCGCGTAACCTTCACGTATGGTGGTCCTTTAGACAAGCCTGCTGTCACCAAGCAGGTAGCAGTAAATGATCTACGCGAGGAATCCAAATGGACCCGGTTCCCGGTCGCTGATGTGCGCACTGCAACAACAGGACCAATGATTAGAGATTTTTTTCGGATTACGCGGGGACTGGTTACTGGAGATAATCGCTTCTTTATTTTGACCCCTGAGCAAATTACTGCTCATGATATTCCAGCGGCCTTTCTTCGGCCCATACTTCCAAGTCCACGCTATCTTGATGAGGATGAAGTCTTTGCTGATAAGGATGGAAATCCGAGTAATACAAAGCGCCTTTTCCTGCTGGATTGTTCTACTCCTGAAGCTGAGGTCAAGGCTAAATATCCAGCGTTATGGACGTATCTTCAAACCGGAGTCCCGCAGGTATCTGAGCGCTATGTATGTAGCAAGCGACGGCCGTGGTACAGTCAAGAACGACGTTCCGTAACACCGTTTGTGTGTACATATTTAGGCCGAAGTGATACAAAGCGCGGTCGTCCCTTTCGGATAATCCTCAATCACTCCCAAGCAACTGCAGCGAACGTATATCTCTTGTTGTATCCTAACCCTACGTTGGCACAAGCTTTGGCTGAGGATGCTGGATTAACTCATGCAGTATGGCAAATATTAAATACTATTCAGCCAAACGCATTTCTTGATGAAGGGCGTGTCTATGGCGGAGGTCTGCACAAGTTAGAACCAAGTGAACTCGCAAAAGTGAGCGTTCCACAGCTTCGGGATCTGCTTGCCCATCTAAGCCCAGAACAGCTTGCGCTATCTATGTAAGTTTATAAAGGGACGGCTAAAACAAGCTTGATGCACAGGGGCCGGGGCAGTTTATTCTGCCCCGGCCCCTGCGAATCCGACTAGCCATCACGTCCCGCTACAGCAGCGCCGCCACATCTCTCAGCCGCACCCGCTTGATCCACTGGTAGCCGCGCTTGCCGTCCTTGCACTGCTTGCGGGTGGTGGCGATATTGCCCAGGCCCCAGCGCTGGCCGTTGGCGAGATCGAAGTTCATGCTGGCCTCGACGCCATCGTTGTTGCCGCTGAGCGAGTAGGTCTTGCCCGAGCGGTCGGTGCCCTGGAACGGCCCGACATAGAGGGTGACGTGGCCGGCGCGGGCGGCGCCGTGGTTGCCATAGACCATCACATCGCCGGGCTGCCAGTCGTTGTCGTCGGTGATCTCGCTCAGCGCCGCCGGGCCGGGCGCGTAGTGCTGGGCCATATGCGGGTTGGCCCCGCTGCTCCAGCCGACGTTGAAGCCCGCCGCCGCCAGGCTGATGCTGACCAGATCGGCGCAGACAATATCTTTGTAGTAGTGGTTGTTGGGGTCGTTGATGAACTGGGCGCCGTAGCACATCTGCTGCAGGTTGGCGGGCAGCGAGTCGTAGACGCTGCGCTCATCGCCGAGCATGCTCAGGGCCTGGTCGATAATCGCTCGCACTTTGGGATGCAGCGCGCCGTAGTTTGGCAGCGCCGAGCGCACCCCGCTGCCGCCGCCCTTGACCGCGATCGGCTGGTTGATATCGCCATTGACCACGATCGGCTGGCGCACCGGCGTATAGCCCGCCGCGCTGATCTCCAGAATGCCCCCGGCGCCTGGCGCAATGCCCGCGAAACGATAGGTGCCGCTGGCATCGGTTTTGGTCTCGACGTAGGCCCGCGCCGTGCTGATCACATCGGGCAGTTGGTAGGCTTTGCCCGCCTGGAACAGGCGGCCGTCGGCGGCCAGCTGCGGATTGTGCACCAGCGCGTTGTCGCGAAACTCCTCCCAGGTAAGCGGCACCTTGCCCTTGACCTGCTGCTCCCAGCAGTCCCAGCGCGAGCCGACAAACCCGCTCAGCACCCGGCTCCAGGCCACCTCCTGCGTCGGCGAGACCTCGGGAAGCAGGTAGCTTTTTTCGGGCTGGTAGATCCGGCCATCCTCGCTGAGATGCGGGTTGTAGATCAGGGCGTTATCGCGGAAATCGCCCCAGGAGATGGCGATCTTGCCGCTGATCTGCTGCTCCCAGCAGTCCCAGCGGGTGCCGGAGAAGCCGGTCAGCGAGCGCGTCCAGTCGAGCTGCCCAGCTGGCAGCAGGGTGCGGTTGGCGGCGTTTTGCAGGTTGCCAGCCTGGGTGATCAAGCGAACGGTCTGGTTGGCCAGCGGGGTCAGATCGAATGCGCGTACGACTTTGCCGGTAATCGTGTGTCCAGCCATGTCCTGCCTCCCGATAAAGAGCATTCACCGATAGCCTGGAGCGGCGCCGCAGGCTAGCTTGCAGGCTCGTATTGTACGACGTAGCGCAAGCGGCACGGGCGGCCTAGGGCTGGCGATCGTTCGGCCGCGCCTCGCCGCGCACCTCCTGGCCTTGATCGATGGTGTAGGTGCCTTGGTCGATGTGGGGGGCCTCGCCGGCTTTCTGGACGATCACGCCAATCGAGAGCAAAAACCAGATCACGCCGCTCAGGGCCAGCAGCCCCAGCACGATAAAACAACCAATCCAAAAGATCGACATGCCATTCCTCCTTTACAACGTAGGGTCCGAATTATCCCGGCCGGCCGCTGCTCCCGCTCGCTGGGCTTCGAATGCTCAGGGCATGTGCAAAGTCCGGTAGCCAGCCTAAAACGGGATGACACCTTTTTGGTAGGATGGTGGTATTGAATCAACCGCCTACTCGAAAGGTGTCCGATGCAGTCTACCACAGCGCC
>DAOTUS010000017.1:0-3106 GCA_034437415.1 Herpetosiphonaceae bacterium | reverse complement strand
AATTCGAGACTATGTGGCGAACCAAGGGCGTACCAATGAGTACAAGCAACTTCATGTTGAGCAACTCTCGCTTGTGTAAGCCGGTCAATACCCCGCGGCTTGCCGCGCGGTAGTTTATCTATGGGTGCAACCCACCTAGAAAGCACAGGAGCAACAATGGGACTATTAGACGGTAAAAAAGCCTTGATTTTTGGTGTTGCCAACGATCACTCGATTGCCTGGGGCATTGCCCAGGCGCTCCACGCCCAGGGCGCCGAGCTGGCCTTTTCGTACGCTGGCGAGGCCCTGGAGCGCCGGGTTCGGCCGCTGGCAGCGCAGGTCGGGTCAACCTTCGTCGAGCTGTGTGATGTCAGCAGCGACGAGTCGATCGACCAGCTGTTTGCCAAAGTGCGCGACTCGTTTGGCAACTTCGATATTCTGGTGCACGCCGTCGCCTATGCCCGCCGCGAGGATCTCACCGGGCGCTTTCTAGACACCAGCCGGGCTGGCTGGGCCACGGCCATGGATATCAGCGCCTACTCGCTGGTCGCGCTGACCCGCGCCGCGCTGCCGCTGTTCAACCCCGACGCCTCGGTGCTGACCCTGAGCTACTACGGCGCGGAAAAAGTAGTGCAGAACTACAACGTGATGGGCGTGGCCAAGGCCGCTCTGGAGGCGACCGTCCGCTATCTGGCCGCCGATATTGGGCCACAGGGATTTCGGGTCAATGCGATTAGCGCCGGGCCGATTCGCACGCTGTCGGCGGCCGGGATTGGCGATTTCCGCAAGCTCTATCGCACATTCGCCGATCTGGCCCCGCTGCGCCGGAATGTGACGATTGAAGATGTTGGCCACACCGCGCTGTGGCTCTGCTCGTATCTCGGCGGTGGCGTGACCGGTGAAGTGGTCTATGTTGACGCAGGGTATAACATTCTGGGTATGAGTGAGGGTGGATCGAAGGAAGGCTCGTAGTTTTTGCCGGAGAAGGAAACTGTCCGGCGTATCCTCAAAGGAGCACAGTATGCGACGCGTAGTCACTCTGTTGATCGTTGGACTATTTTTGGCGGCCTGTGGCGGGGGCGCAGCGCAGCCCACGCCGATCCCGGCCAACAATGATGCAATTGTGGCAACATCGGTTGCTGCCACAATTGCCGCCGGACAAACGAACGCTGGCCAAACCAACCCGGCCGCTGCAACCAGGACGCCCGACAATGCCGTCGCCACTGTTGACGCAAATGCCGCCAACACCAGCTTCGCCACCGCCCTTGAGCTTGACGGCAGAGTGACCGCCAGCGTCAAGGAGTCAACCTTCTACTACAAGCTTGCGGTGCCAGTTGGCGGGGTGCTTACCAGCACCCTGAGCGTGGATAAAACCTCGCCCGGCAGCGTGATGGTTACCTTGCTGGATAAAGATCAGAGCTTTCTGGCTCAGGAAACCGTCATCCCTGGCCAAACTGTTGGCATGGGCTATGCCTTCGGTGCGCCCAACGGCGGCCCGGTGTACTGGTCGGTTGATGGTGAGGCGACGTTTACCCTGGCCGGTGCGGCGCTGAAACAAAACGACGCGGCTACCGGCGGCGACGCTGTCTCCGAGGGCGAGTTCGATGATGCCAGCCTGATTAAAGCCGGAGAGTATACGGGCGTGGTTGGCTACGGCGACCAATCCGATCTCTATGCCGTTGAGCTGCCAAAAACCGGCGGCCGCCTGAGCATTGACCTAAGCGCCAAGCGCGGCGATCTGGCGCTGCAAATGTTCGATAACGACCAGAACTATGGTGATGCTGGCAGCGCAACAGCCGCCGATCCGGCTAGCACCAGCCGCCTGCTCCCGGCCAAAACTGGCGGACGCTGGTACGTGCGGGTCGATGGCGAGGGCGAGTACGCCCTGAAGATCCAGTTCACCGCCCAGGACGATGGCAAGGGCGGCGGCGATGCGGCCGACTACGTTGAGTATTCCGATGCCACCGTCGTCAAGGTTGGCGAACATCAGGGCGAGCTTGGCGACAACGACCGCTACGATCTCTACGCGGTTGATTTGCCGAAAGACGGCGGCACCCTGACGGTCTCGCTGCAAACCGAGCAGGGCACCCTGGATCTGCAAACCTTTGACAACGAGCGCAACTACATGGACAATGCCGCTGTCAACGAAAACGACCCGGCCCTGCTTGGCCGAGTGATGCCGATTGAGCGCGGCGGACGCTGGTTTATCCAGATTGGCGGCAAGGGTGCGTACACGCTGGACGTGGCCTTTGTGCCCCAGAACGATGCCGATAGCCAGAAGGACGCCGCCGGTTTCGTCGAGTACGATAAGGCGCTGCCGATCAGCACCGCAACCTTCAGCGGCACGCTCGGCGACGACGATCAGTACGATATGTACAAAGTTCGGGGTTCGCTGGGCCGCAATGTCAAGGTTGTCGTGGTGAGCGGCACCGGCTCGGTCAATATCCAGGTCTTTGATAACGACCGCAACTATGGCCCGACCACTCAGTCCAACGGCCCTGACGAGGAGGGCACGCTGACGGTTGAGGGTGATCAGGACTACTATCTTCAGGTTCAGGGCGACCAGGTCTCCTACCGGATTGAGATCACCCCGTAATCGCTCAGGACTGCTAAAAGCCAAACGCCGCTGGATGAAAGGCTCATCCGGCGGCGTTTGGCGATCTACTCGCGCGGCTCAGTCCAGCTCAGGTGAATGTCGCTGAAGAGACGGCCGTAGCGGGCCAGCCGCTCAAGTGGCTCATTGAAGGCCTGCGAGTCGGTTTTGCGGCCAGCCGCCTTGAGATCGCTGCGCAGGGTCTCGATCTCGCTGTACATGGTGCTGAGCTGCTCCTGGATCGCGGCTAACTTTTCGACCCATTCCTCGTTAATATCGCTCATGGCGTTTCCTTTCGTCATCAACACACTTTTGCTGCAGTGTAGCACATTAAAGATTAAAAGCACGCCTGTTCTAGGGAAAGATCCTCAATTTTAGCGGGCGTGCTGCCGATTGAGGGCCGGAATCCACCCTTGCAGGGCATGTGCAAAGTCCGGTAGCCAGCCTAAAACGGGATGACACCTTTTTGGTAGGATGGTGGTATTGAATCAACCGCCTACTCGAAAGGTGTCCGATGCAGTCTACCACAGCGCC
>DAOTUS010000016.1:0-8451 GCA_034437415.1 Herpetosiphonaceae bacterium | reverse complement strand
GTGCTGGTTGTCCTTCATCAGCTCATCGACCATGGCCTGGGGCGCCACGTAGTCGGCGTTGTTGTCGGCCAGCGTCTGCAGCTCGCTGATGTGGCCGATCGAGCGCAGGCTGGTGCCGCCAATCCGGCGGGCGCGCTCGGCCAGGATATCGGTCGAGGCCAGCACCTGGGCGGCGTGCTCGTCGAACAGCAGGTGCAGGTCGCGGAAATGGCGCCCGCTCAGGTGCCAGTGGAAGTTTTTGTACTTCAGATACAGGGCGTACGAGTCGGCCAAAAGCCGATTCAGCGCCTCGGTTACCGCGGTGACATCTTGCTTGCTCAGGTCGGTCGGGGTGTTTAGTCGCTTATCCACAGTGGATACTCCTTAATCTAAAGAACAGACACTGTGGTCGGGTACTGCATTTGTTGTGCCAGCGCACCGCCATTCAGTCCTGGGAAGGCATCAAAAAAAACCGGGGCGGAGCAACCACGCTCGGCCCCGGTTTTTGTGCCTACCAGCCCCGCGCCGCCACGAGCTCGGCGGCCAGGCGGCCCAGCAGCACGCGGTGCTCGGCCGGGTTGGTGGGGTGATACTCGAAGCGGGCGCGCTCGAACCACTGGGTCAGCACCCGGTCGCCGCTGCTGTTGGTCTCCAGCTGTGGCGGGGAGATCGGGTAGCCGAACAGCGCCAGCGCCTCGGCGTGGGCCACCCCAGGCACGCCCAGATCCAGGCCGTGGCTGCTCCAGTAGCCCCAGAACTCCGGCGCAATCGCCTGGCCGGTCTCGGGGTAGTAGTGGGCGGCGCTGGATTCGGCCTTGGGAAACGTGTGCCAGTCGCGGCCCTGCTGGGTGAGCGTCTCCACCCCAAGCAGACCAAGCAGCACCTCGTTGTTTTCACGGTGATACTCGTAGCGCTGGCGCTCCAGATACTGCACCATGCGGACCCGCCCATCATCGGCGCTGCGCTCGGCGAACACGCGGGTCAGCGGATAGCCAAACACCGCCAGGCCGCCGTTGCGCTCCCAGTAGCCCTTGAACGGCGCCCGCAGCCCATGGCCGACGGTCTCAAAGAACAGCCCATCAGGATCGTTGGGGTTGGCCTCGCGGGCGGTTGGATGCGGCTGGGCCTGGGGCTGCTGGCCGTAGCCGTAGCTCAGCACGATGCCATTCGAGCCAACCGCTAGCCCGTGGCGGGCATCGAGCATAGTCACCGCGTTCAGCGCGCCAGCAATCACCGGAACAGACTCGTTGGACCAGACGCCGTCGGTGTAGCGGAAGACCATCGGCAGGTCAGCGACACCTTCTTCACGAACCATGCCGACCGCCAGGCCGTGGCGGGCATCGGCAAAGGTTACCGCGTTCAGCGGGGTATCCATCGGAACCTGGCTGGTTGGGCGATTGACCACATCAGTGCCGGGAACCACCTCCCACGTGTTATTGATGCGATGCAGGATCTGGTGGGTCTTTTTCGAGCACAAGCTACAGTTCGAGCCAACATAGCCAACCGCCCAGGCCTCATCGGCGGCGACCGCCCGGACGCTGCTGAGCGCGGCGTAGCACAGATACGGATGCTCCGCGCACGGTTGGGGAAATGCTTCGGCCTGCCAGGCGCCATTCTGATTGCGCCAGATGCCGCTATCGCCAGCCAGCCAGCCGCCGCCGGGCGCAAAGTGCAGTGACTCCAGCCGCAGATCCCCAGTCACGCTGGTATCACGCTGCCAGGCGCCGTCGGTGTAGTGCAGCAGCACCGGGATCTGGACCGCGCCACCTGCCGGCTCCACGGGCACATAGCCAGCCGCCCAACCCTCGGAGCCGTCGCCGAGCATCTGGATGGTGCGCAGCGCGGTGCCGGCCACCGGGGCGCTGCCGACGCTCCAGCCAGCCGCCGTCTTGTGCGCCAGCAGCCCGTTGTCGCCAACCACCCAGATGTTGGCGGGCGCGATCACCGCCAGCGCATTCAGTGGCGCCGAGAAGCGCTGCTCTGGCGAGCCGGTCCAGCGGCCGTTGGCGTAGTGGAGTTTGTAGATCACGCCTGCCTCGCCGTCGCTGCCGACCGCAAACGCCGTATTGACATCGTACAGCACCACGTCTTGAAAGATCACGCTGGTGGGAATCCCCGCCACCTGCGACCACACCAGCAGATTGCTCTGCGCCGCCGCGCTCGATCGGCCGCTCAGCAGTAGGCTCAGGACCAGCAGCACGGCCCAACAGCGGGCGATTGTGCGCATACGCATTGTGAACTCCTTTATCTAAAAATACTGACAGGAGCTTGATACTGTAATCAAGCTCCTGTCAGTGTAGCGAAGAGGCCCAGCCTATTCCATTGCGCTGCCCTGCCTGGCGGCTGAGGATCAGGTGAGCATCCTCACGCCGCCGCGAGGTTGGCGTCAGCTGGCGGCCACATCTTGGCTATCGACTTCTGTGCGGCGGAGCAGGCACCCACCGGCTTCCCACCCAGACACAGCGAGGCGGTGGACTCATCGAGTCCACCGCCTCCCGACACAGGGTAGTTACTCGGCCACGGGATGGAGGCCAAACCGTTTGGCGACCTCGGGGGTGATCAGGCCCAGCAGCGCATAGCCAAGCCCAGCAATCACGATGCCGAGGACCAGAAAACCGATCCCCAGCGCGATCGCGCCGTAGGATGCGCCGATCGCCATCGCCGAGAGGCTCAGCGAGGTCACCAGACCGGCCGCCGTCAGCTGGGTGTTGCGAGCCTGGTTGGCCACAGGCTTGCCATTGGCATCTTTCTTGGCCTCGTCGGCCTTATTCGTGCCGGCCGCAGCACCGCTCTCCACGGCAAAGCGTCCCATCTGGGCATACGACAGGCCATCGGAGCTATCGGCGGCGTGGTACTGAATGATGTCGGCCATGCTCAGTGCGCTGGCGATCCCGTCCACCGGCACGTTAGGAATCGAGGCATCATCCGGGGTGACGATCTTTTGGGCGGCGAGCTGATCGCCAACGAAGCTGCGGATATAGATCCCGGCGCCCGCCGTGCCCAACCCGCCCAGGGCAAAGATAATGCCAACTGCGATCACCAGCTTGGGAAATAAACGTAACGCTTTCATTGGGTTGTATCCTCCAGAGTGGGTGGATTTTGTAACCGATGTGATGAGTATAGTGGCGAAGGCGCTACGGTTGTGTGAATATTCGACCATCGCTGGGAAACGGGCCACCATCTGCAGTCGGCATCAGCAAAAAGCGTTCCATCCCTCATCGGGCGCCATCTGCCGCCATCTGCCGATAGACGGCGACGTGGCGCAGCGCGATCTGGCGCTGGGTGTAGTGGGCCAGGGCGCGCTCGCGTCCCGCCGCCGCCAGCCGCTGACGGGCAGCCTCGTCGGCGTAGAGATGCTCGATCGCCAGCGCCAGCGCCGCCACGTCGCCCTCGGGAAACACCAGGCCCGCATCGCCGATCACGTGGGGGATCTCGCCAGAGAACGCGCCGATCACCGGGACTGCGCAGGCCATCGCCTCGATCAGCACCCGGCCGAACTGCTCTTTCCAGTTGGGCATCGTGCGCGACGGCAGCACATAGGCGTGCAGCGAGCGCATCGCCGCCGGAACCTCGCCCGAGGGCAGCAGCGGCTCCAGCGTCACCCGCCCAAGCAGCGGCGGCGCGGCAATCCGCCGGGCAACCTCGGCGCTCAGATCGCCCTGGCCGATCAGGCGACAGTGGATCTCGGCGGGCAGCCGCTCAAGCGCATCAAGCAGATCGAGCACGCCTTTTGAGCGCATCAGGCGGCCAAAAAAGCCGACCACGAACGGCCGGGCGGGCAGCGGCGTGGCTGCGGGGGTGAAGCGCTCCTCATCGACCCCAAACTGCGGGATGACGGTCAGCGGTCCGGTGTAGCCGTGCTCGCGGATGAGCTGGCCGGCCAGGTGGTTGCCCGCCAGCGCGTGGGCGGCGTGGCGAAAGGCATAGCGCTCGAAGTGGCCAAACGGCGGCGGATAGCTGCGGGCGACATCGGCCCAGTTGTAGAAGCACATTTTGGCCCCGACCCGCCGCCCGAGGCGCAGCGCCTGGAAGGTCGCCAGATTGAAGGCCTCCTCGTCGATGTGCAGCACATCCGGGCGCTCGGCGCGAATAAGCGGGCCCAGGCCGCGCCAGGTGTAGGTGTGATGGTGGCCGTTGTGGCGCAGCGGCAGCACGTGCAGCCGATAGCCCACGCCGGAACGCACCTCCAGCGGATAGTCGCCAACGCCCGGCTCGTGCCAGACCTCGGGGACGACGGCGGTGAGCGCAATATCCGGCTCGGCGGCGATCCACTCCAGCTTGCGGTGGTAGGTCGCCGCGGTCAGGGCTTTGGAAACAAGCATTACTTTCATCAGAAATTTCTCACAACACTGCTGGAAACAAACAGAAATCGGGAACCAGGCTGCGCCATTCGCACTTCCCGATCCCCGATCCCCAATTCTCGATCCCCGAACGACCTAGATCACAAAGTCAGCGCTGCGTTTGCCGCGCGACTCCTCGATCTCGTGGCGGCGCTGGTCGTAGCCGGTGCGGCCCATCAGGGCGTAGGTCGCCACCTTGCCAGCCTCGACGCCGGGCTGGTCGAAGGCGTTGATATTGTACAGCTCGCCGGCGATGGCGGTCTGCTGCTCGAGCAGGTAGTAGAACTGGCCCAGCGTAAACGCATTGACCGCCGGGAAGTGATGGGCGACATTCGGGCGCCCGGCCTCGGTGAGCGCCAGCTGGGTCGCCTCGGCCTCGGCCTTGATCAGCGCATCGAACGACTGGCCGCCGAGATAGGCCAGCTCATCGACATCGGGGTACGGGTTGACCAGCGGCGCGTTGGTCTGGTACTCGTCGACAAACAGGAAGTTGAAGATCTTATCGAACGGACCCTCGGCGTAGAGCTGGACCTGGGAGTGCTGGTCGGTCACGCCGAGCGACTTGATCGGCGTGGGGCCGACGTTGACCACCTTGCCGGCCCGGTCGATGTGCTTGCCCAGGCTTTCGGCCCAGAGCTGGCGGAACCAGTCGGCGACATCTTTGAGCCGCTGGGCGTAGGGCATCATCACGACCATGTTTTTGCCCTTCTTGTCGAGCAAAAACTGGATCAGCGCGTTCATCGCGGCCGGATTTTTGCGCGGATCGCGCTCCTGGCAGCGCTTGTCGGCAAAGGCCGCGCCCGCCAGCATCTCGCCGATATCCACCCCGGTGACCGCCGCCGGGAACAGGCCGACCGCCGTCAGCTCGGAGAAGCGCCCGCCGACATTTGAGGGCAGCGGCAGCGAGGGATAGCCCTCGCGCTCCACAATCTGGCGCAGCGCCCCTTTTTTCGGGTCGGTGGTCAGCACCAGATGGTCGGCCAGCCGGTTGGTGCCAATCCGCTTGGCCAGGGCCTCGCGGAAGTACAGGAACGCCGCCATCGTCTCGGCGGTCGTGCCGGACTTCGTGATCACATTGAACACGGTCTGCTCGAGATCGAGCACATCGAGCAGGCCGGCGTTCAGCTCGGGGTCGGCGTTGTCGGGCACGTACAGCATCGGGCCACGGCGCAATTCCCGGGGCAGATTGTTGTAAAACGGGTGCTGCAGGGCGGTCTGGGTGGCGATTGGCCCCAGCGCCGAGCCGCCGATGCCCAGCACAACCAGCGTGTCGGCGCGGGCGCGCACCTCCTGGGCCAGCGCAATAATCTCGCTGGTGTCCTGGTAGGGCAGGTCCGGCCAGCCCAGCTCGGCGCGATGGCCCTGGACGGCCTCGATCGCGGCGGCGGCGTGGGGGAGCGCGGCCTCGATCTCGGCCTCGGTCAGCCCGTGGGCGCCAACGACATCGGCGCGGGCATTGTTGTAGTCAAAGCGAATCGATCGATTGTTCATTGAAATCTCCTGTATACCAATAATTACAGCGCTGAGCGGAACCCAGCCGCGGCCTACGGCGCAAGCGTGCCGCCACGGACCTCACAGCCAACCTCGCGGCGGCTCAGATCGAACGTCAGCTCCAGCTCAATCCGGGTAAAGCAGGTGCTATCGACCAGGGTTTTGCGCACAAAAAAGGCCGTGCCCTCATCGTTCAGCGACAGATCGTTGCGGCTATCGATCCGCAGATTGATCAGCGCGCCACAGCGATTGCAGCGCACGGTGCGCTGAATCCCGGCGTCGGCGGGGGCCTTGGTGGCCCGGCCGCGCCCAAAGAGTGTGTCGAGAAATCCCATAGCTACTCCTGATAATGGATCTTCGCCAGCATCAACCCCTGCAGCAGGATGGCGGCATCGGTGGCGCGACGCTGGCGGGCGAGCGCCCGAACGGCCTCGGCCATGGCCTGATTGGCGTCGTTCTGGGCCTGGACCAGCGGCTGCAGATAGTCGGCGGTGGCCAGGCGCAGCAGGGCATTGCGCAGCAGCGCCACCAGCGGCCAGCGCGAGGTGAGCGGCGCGAGGCTGACCGTGGCCTTGGCCAGCAGCTGGCGCTCGACCCACTGGAGCTCGGTCTCGCCGCCATCGGCGGTCGCATCGGGAAACACATCGAGGTCGCTGACCACCGCGCGGCTCTCGTGGCGACAAAACGCCGACTGAAAGGCCAGATACACCGTCTGCAGCGCCTCGATCTCGTGGTTGCTGGCGACGGCCCGGATATGGGCCAGCTCGGCGGGCAGCCAGCTGCGCATCAGCCAGGTGTTGTTGTAGTGCTTGAAGAGATAGCGCAGCCGGTTGAAGTGGAACAGCCGCAGATAGCGGGCGCTGCCGTGGCCGACGCTGGAGCCCTCGATGTGGGTTGCGACCGCGTGCGGGGTATAGATAATCCGGTAGCCAGCCTGGCGCGCACGGGTGCAGAAATCGACCTCCTCGTAGTAGGCCGGGAAAAACTGCTCGTCCAGGCCACCCAGCTGCTCCCAGATCGAGCGCGGGCAGGCCAGCGCCGCCCCGGTGACATAGTCGACGACCTCCAGGGCATTGTACTGGCCGCGATCAGGCTCGCCAACGCCGCGATGGTGGCCTAGCGCCAGGGGCAGCCGCAGCAGACCGCCGGCGTGCTGGAGCGTGCGGTCGTCGCGGTAGCGCAGCTTGCAGCCGACAATCCCGATCTCCGGCCAGCGCTCTAGCGGCGCATATAGCTGCTCCAGCCAGTCCGGCTCCACGATTAGGTCGGGGTTGGCCAGCACAATCGTGGCGGCGCTGGTGGTGCGCACGCCCAGGTTGCAGCCGCCGGAAAAGCCCAGGTTGGCCCCGGCCTCGATCAGGCGGATCGCCGGAAACTCGGCCTTGATCAGGGCAGCGGTGCCGTCGCGGGAGGCATTATCGACCACCACAATCTCGCTGGGCGCCGGATCGAGCGCGCCGATCGAGCGCAGACAGTCGGCGATGTACTCGGCGTGGTTGTAGGTTACGATAATGATCGCGGCATCAATTTCTGTCACATAAACCTCACATCTGTAGGCTCTCATCTGATTTGGGTATTTCCCCTCTCCACGGCGGTGGCGGGTGCCCTTTGGGCGTGGTGGTTGCCGCCGCAACCGGGGTGAGGTCGAACCCCCTAACCCCGCAGCTCGGTCGTCCAGACCCTGGTGGCCCCGGCCTCGCGCAGGGCGGCGGCGACGTGGTCGGCGTTTCCGGCCTCGACCAGCGCCAGCATCACGCCGCCCCAGCCGGCACCCGACATTTTGGCGCCCCAGGCCCCGGCGCTGCGGGCGGCTAGCACCAGGCGGTCCAGCTCGGGCGACGAGACGCCCAGCTCGACCAGCGCGGCGTGGTTGCGGTCGAGCAGGTCGCCCAGCGTCGGGCCAGCGGCGCCACGCAGGGCCAGCGCAATCTCCGCAACCAGATCGCCGATGGCGGCAAACTGCGCAGCGTAGGCGGCGGGATCGGCCTGCCAGCGCTGGCGCAGGTCGCCGACCACGGCCTTGGTGTGGCTGGCAACCCCGGTGTCGGCGACCACAAAATGCCACGGCCCGCCAACATCCAGCGGCGTGATCGTGGGCGGCCCAGCGAGCTGGCGCTGGAAGATGATCGGCTGCTCGTAGGCGACGACGGTGTTATCGATTCCCGAGGGGGTGCCGTGAAAGGCGCGCTCGCTCTCGTAGACCAGCGCCGAGATTGTGGCGGCGTCAAGCGGCTGGCGGGCCAGACCGGCCAGCGCCCGCACCAGCGCCGCCCCGACCGCCGCGCCGCTGCCCATGCCGCTGGCGATTGGAATGGCCGAGGTGAGCGTGAGGATCGCGTCGGGCTCGGGCAGCGCGAGGTGCTGCAGGGTGCGCTGGGCCAGATCGCTGAGCGGCGCCGCCCCCTGCAGGCGCCAGACCTCGCCCAGATCGGGGGCGTGCAGCGTCAGGCCAGCGCCCGCCGCCGCCGACACAACCGCAACCTGCGCCCGCACCGCCATCAGCGGAATCGCCAGCGCAGGTTGGTTGTACACAACGGCGTGTTCACCAGCCAGAATAAGTTTGCCAGGCGCAGAGTACATACCGGGCATTATGAATGAGGAAGCCAGAATCGGCAAATACGGGATGCGGGCGCCGCTGGCT
>DAOTUS010000015.1:0-3499 GCA_034437415.1 Herpetosiphonaceae bacterium | reverse complement strand
TTGGCGCTCGGTAGGCGCCAAAGAACGTCGCGTACAGCAGGGCGCCCAGCAGCACCAGCCCGACCCCGGCCGCCGACCTGCACCCGCACCTGATTGCGCTGCCGATCACGCTGCTGGTGGTGGCGCTGGCCTGGGAGGTCAGCCGACGGCGACGCTGGCGCAACACCTGGCCCAGCCTGCTGCTGATCCCCTTTGCCCTGGGCGCACTGGCGGCGGCGAACGCCTGGGACGTGCCGACCTACGGCCTGCTGGTGATCCTGGCGCTGGCGCTGCGCGGCTGGTCCGGCTGGCAGCGCCAGCGCACGCCGGAAACCTCGGGCCTGATCGCCCTGCGCAACGTCGCTGGCTGGTCGGCGGCCGGGGTCGGGCTGGTGCTGCTGGGCGCCCTGCTGTACGCGCCGTTCTTTGGCGCCTACCGAGCGCCAATCGGCGGCATCTGGCCGATTCGGATTGGCTCGCCGACCCTGCCGTGGCTGACAATCTATGGCCTGTTTCTGCTCATTCTAGTCGGCTGGATGCTGCTGCCGCGCCGGAAAACCCAGCTGGCTGGGCCAGCCAAGCGGTCGCTGCTCACCGGGCTGGTGCGGGATCTGCGGCCACGCTGGCTGCTCCCCTACGCCGTCCTGAGCTTTGGGCTGGTGATCTGGTATCTGCAGCACAGCCAGCCACTGACGTTCAAGCCCATCCTGACCGCCAGCTTCGGGGTGCGGGCGCTCCTGGTGGCCCTGCTGGCCCTGCTGGTGCCCCGACTGCTGCGGCGCACCAACCAGCCCGCCGCCCGCTGGGCGCTGGTGCTGGCCACGCTGGGCGCACTGGTGGCGCTGGGCAGCGAGATGGTCTTCATCCGCGATCACCTGGCCCCGCTGAGTTGGGAGAGCGGCCCCAACGAGTCCGAGCGGATGAACACCGTGTTTAAGTTTGGCTACCAGGTCTGGGTGCTGTGGGCCACCGCCGCCGCGCTGGTGCTGCCCAGCTTCATCCGTGGCCTGCGGCGGGTCAATGTGCTGGCCTACGGCCTGTGGATGGGCGTGATCACGCTGCTGGTGGCTGCCGGGCTGATCTTCCCGATCTTCGGGCCGCTCAGCCGGGCTGGAACCCGTTTTGCCACGCCGCCAGCCGGGCTGACGCTCGATGGGCTGGCCTTTATGCGCACCGCCAGCTACGGCGTGAACGACGGCACGGTCCAGCTGGCCGACGACGAGGCCGCGATCCGCTGGATCACCCAGAATATCAGCGGCACGCCGGTGCTGCTCCAGTCCGAGCAGGAGTTCTATCGGGCCTATGGCGTGCGGATCAGCGCCAACACTGGCCTGCCCACCATCGTCAGCGCCCTGCACGCCAACGAGCAGCGCCCTGGCCCGCTGGTGGATCAGCGAATTCGCGATGTGCAGCGCATCTACAGCGGCAGCGATCCGCTGGAGACCCAGTGGCTGCTGAACAAATATGCAGTCAACTATGTCTATGTCGGCCCAGTCGAGCGGCTGCGCGACCCGCTTGGGGTGCAGAAGTTCAGCAGCCTGACCGGGCTGGCGCAGGTCTACCAGCAGGGCGCGGTCACGATCTACAAAGCCACGCCCCAGCTGGCGGAAATGGCGCTGCAGTGGCGGCCCGATCTGCCGGCGCCCGAGCAGCTGCCAACCAGCCCCCCGCCCGGCGACGATCCGCTGACGCTGGCGCTGGCGCTGTACGAGAGCGACCCGAATAACTCCAGCTATGCCTTCGAGGCCGGGCAGCAGCTCTGGCGCAATGGGCAGGGCGACCGCGCGGCCGGAATCCTGCGCCGCGCCGCCGATCTCTACCCCGGCGACATCGGGCTGCACCACATGCTTGGCGATGTGCTGCTGAGCATGGGCCGCTTTGAGGAGGGCGTTCGCGCCTACGATGAGGGCTATCAGGCCGGGCCGACGGTAGAAAACCTGAACAAGCTGGGATCGGGATATCTGCTCTGGGGCACGACCGACTCGTCCAAACTGAGCGATGCCGAGCAAATTTTCCGCCAGGCGATCGAGCAGCAGAGCGACTTGGCCGACCCGCACTACTATCTGGGCGAAACCTATCGCCTGATGGGCAATGCCAGCGCCGCCCGGCCCGAGTTCGAGGCCTACCTGAGCCTGGCGCCCGCCGACGGTCTGTGGGTCGAGGCGACCCAGATCAAGCTAAAAGCCCTGCAATGAGCGTTGAAACCCGCCGATCAGCAACGATCGGCGGGTCTGTGTTGGTAGCATATGTTTTTTGATATTTTCCGCTGGTGGCTGGCGCTGCTGTTCATCGGTCTGCTGGCCACCCCGCTGACGACCTGGCTTTTTCGGGCGCTGCCTGGCAAGGGCCTGGCCTGGAGCAAGGCGGTCGGGCTGCTGGTGGTTGGCTGGGGCGCGTGGCTGCTGGCCATGTTCGACATTGTGCCGTTTGGCGCAGCGGGCGTGCTGGTCGGCGCGCTGGGGCTGGCCGGGGCGGGATGGTACGTCCAGCGTGCCAGCGGCTGGGGCAGCATCCGCGCGGCCGTCCAGCGCTCCTGGCCAACCTGGGTTGCCTACGAGCTGCTGTTTCTGCTGGTGCTGTGGGCGGGCCTGCAGCTGCGCATGCACGGCTCGTATGGTTCAGCGATCCATAACACCGAAAAACCTATGGAGCTGATGCTGCTCAGCTCGGTGCTCAACAGCCCCGCGTTTCCCCCGCAGGATTTCTGGCTGGCCGGCTACTCGGTCAACTACTACTATCTTGGCTATGTGCTGGTCGGCGTCCTGACTGCGCTCAGCGGGGTTGGCCTGGGCGTGGCCTTCAATCTGGGCGTGGCGACAATCTATGCGCTGACCGCGCTCGGAGTGGCCGGGATTATCGCCACGCTGATCGGGCTACGCTTTCCGGCGTCCGCCCCGCCTGTGCGGCGATTCCGCCCTGGCACCGTTGCGACGATCCTGCTGGCGATCGGGCTCGTGCTTGGGGTCGGCAACCAGATCGGGGCCTTGCAGCGGATTGTTGGCTCATCACAGGTCAACGCCCTTGGCGACGCCCAGCGGGTGCAGGTGCTGTGGCAGGCAATCAAAGGAGTCGAGCCACGCAGCGTCGATCCCGCCTCGGTCAAAAGCACCGAGCCAAACAATAGCTCCATCCTGGCCCCGATGGACCCGACCAACTTCGACTGGTGGCGGCCGTCGCGGGCGATCTACGACGATCTGAATACCGCCGCCACGATTACGGTTGATGGCGTCCAGCGTGAGGGGATTGAGCAGACCGAGATTATCACCGAGTTTCCCTTCTTCAGCTTCTATCTCGGCGATCTGCACCCGCACGTGCTGGCGCTGCCCTTTGTGCTGCTGGTCATGGCGCTGGCGCTGGCGCTGCTGGTGCGGCCAGCCCGGCCGACCTGGTGGCGCAGCGGCCCCGATCGGCTTGAGCTGGGCCTGAGTGGGCTGCTGATCGGCAGGCTGTACATGCTCAACTCAGGGGAGGCGCCTGTCTACGGGTTTCTGTATCCCGCCGCGCGGGCGCTGCTGCTGCG
>DAOTUS010000014.1:0-7552 GCA_034437415.1 Herpetosiphonaceae bacterium | reverse complement strand
GAACAGGGTCTCGGAGAGCAGCAGGTAGGCGAAGGTAGCGAACGAGTAGGAGAGCGCCATCAGGCCGCCGGCCAGCAGCGCAACCGGGCGGGCCTGCGCCGCCGGGGCCAGCCGCCGGGCGATGCGCATCACCAGCCAGACCGCCAGCACGCTCAGCAGGGCCTGGGCCAGCCGCGGCGCCCACAGCGCGGTCGGGCCAAACAGCTTGATCTGGGCGGCCAGAAAGAGCAGGTACAGCGGCGGCCGCGACCAGACCCAGCCGTCGAAAAAGGCGAAGCCGCGCCCGTGGGCCAGCCAGGTCGCCGCGCCCCAGTACTCGCCCTCGTCGCTAATCCAGTCGCGGTACGGCAGCGTCCGCCAGACCAGCAGGCGCAGCCCCAGGGCCAGCAGCAGAATCACAAAGGTCGGATAATCAAACCGAAAACGCTGTTTCATCGCACCTCAATCGTGCCAAGCTCGATAATCGTGCCCTCGGCGGGGCCGCTGTGGGCGCTGACCGGCAGCCGCTGCGCCTCAACCCCGGCAATCGCCGGATCGTACCAGCCCAGCACGACCAGATAGCGCCCGGCCGCCATGTCGGCGGGCAGCGGCACGGCCACCTCGTCGTGCAGCGGGCGGTCGAGCGGCCAGCGCGAGGTTGGCAGGCCGCCGTTCAGCGGGGCGGTGTCGAGCTGCGCCGCCACCGGGGCGCCCAGCGTCGGCACCAGATGGACGAACATGCGGTAGTCGGCCGCCAGCGGCGCCCGCGTCCGCCAGCTCAGGCGAATCGGCAGAGTTCCGCCAGCCAGCGCCGATCCATCGGCAGACCACGGGGCGAACTCGTAGCCCAGCAGGTCCAGCCCCGCGCCAAAGGTTGCGGTCGCCGAGGCGGGAATTGGCCAAGCCCCGCCCAGCTCCAGCGAGTCGGCCTGGAGCGGCGCCGGGAAGCTCTGGCAGAGCAGGCGCAGGCCGTTGAACACCCGATAGGGCTCGTCCTGGCAGCGCCACTTATCGTTGAGGTCGGCGGTCATAAAGTTGATCCCGACCCGGCCCATGTCGTCCTGGGGATACTGCGGGTTGGGCGGATCGATGGTTTGGGCGTTCAGCGGGGCGATCAGTAGCCAGCCGCGTCGTTTTCCGGCCAACAGCGCCGAGTAGTCGTTGTCGAACTCTTTCTGATCGTAGCCGACCGCGCCGGCCCGCCCAAACGCCTGCGCCGCCGGCAGCGGGTCGGGGGTAACTCGCGGCGCATAGTAGCGGTACAGCGAGCCGATGTAGGCCGGGTGGACAATCACCCCATCGCCGGGGGTGACCCGCCGGGCCAGCTCGGTGATCGCGCCACGATAATCCTCCTTGACCACCGCGCCGCTCCACAGGCCGTAGGGTTTGCTCAGCAGCACGGCCAGCTGCAACCCCAGCAGCAGGGCCAGCCCGGCGCCACGCGGCCAGCGGCGGCCCTCCGATCCGCTCAGGGCCGGGGCGGCGACGCCGTAGGCCAGCGCCAGCGCCCACAGCGGCAGCAAAAAGCTGATGTAGCGCGGCTCGAACAGAGGCGCGCCCAGCGCCAGCGCCGCCAGATACAGGCCCAGCGGCAGCAGCCCGCAGGTCAGCAGCAGCCGCCCGGCCAGCGCGGCCCCACGGCGACGCTGCTGATACAGCCCCACTCCGCCGAGCGCCACAACCAGCAGCGCCAGCCCAGCCAGCCAGTGCAGGCCCGCCGAGGTGCGGTCGACGGTGAAGAAGCCCAGCAGCTCCCACAGCGCCGGGACGGGATTGATGGTCGTGCCCACCGGCGGCGCGTTGGGATCCTGGCGCAGGCCGAAGGTCAAGCCCAGGGCGAGGCCAAGCATCAGCGCCAGCGGGGCCAGCTGCGCGATCCGGCGGAGGCGACCGCGCAGCGGCCCGTACCAGCCGACCAGGGCCACCTGCCCGATCACCAGCAGCAGCGCCAGCCGATGCAGCATCAGCAGCGCCGCCAGCAGCGCCAGCCAGGCCAGCCAGTCGCGCCGCCGGGCCTCGCCAACCTGCAGCAGATCGACCAGCGCAATCAGCGACCAGACGACGAGCGCCATCAGCAGGCTGTAGGCCTTGGCATCCTGGGAGATCCAGAGGGCAAACGGGTGGACGAGCAGCAGCCCGGCCGCGATCAGCCCGACCCAAACGCCGCCCAGCCGCCGCCCGAGCGCGTAGGTCAGCGGCACCACCAGCGCCCCGGCCAGCGCCGAGGGCAGGCGCAGCGCCCAGACGGCGTCGCCAGCCAGCAGCACCCAGCCCTTCATCAGCAGGTGGTAGAGCGGATAGCCGGCGCGGGCGCTCCCCAGATCGGCCAGCAAACTCCCCCACGAGTGGGTGGTGATCGTCTCCCAGGTGCCGCCCTCGTCCAGCCACAGGCTCTGGCTGGTCAGGCGGAACAGCCGCAGGGCCAGGGCGGCGCCGAACAGCAGCAGCGGAGCCAGCCGCCACCAGCGGGCGGGCGTAGGGTTCAGTTGTTCAGTAGATAGTGTCATCTTTAAAAAATGGACGCACCAGCGTGCGCCCATCCATATGTGCTGTGACTCAGGCGAATCCCGGCATCACAGCAGGCGAATCTTCTCGCGATTGTTCTCTGAGAGCATATGCAAGCGGATTCCGTATCTAATAATCCCGTAGGATGTCATACAGTATTTCCAGCCACCGATAACAAGGTTCATCTATTGGTGCTATATGTGGTCGTTTTTGAGCGAGCGACTCCACATAAGATAGTAGCCAATCATTCGCTAAAGCCTGTTCTGTTATCCCACCACTGCTGATAGCATTCAGCCATAGGTAATGATGCAGTGTGACCCCTCACCCCCCAACCCCGCTCCGGGGTGCCCTCTGGGCCACGGGCGAGGGGAGCCACCGTTCGTGGCGTATGGTAGCGCGACTATGCTTCATATTCAATGCTGAATGGTATCACTTCGATCAGTAAAGACTCTTAAGTGGAATTCACTCATTGTTGGCATCCAATCTTTTTCTAAGCTGAACACTACGTGAATTTAACGTTGGAAAGTTATATGGGATAAGATACTTCCCTAAAGGGATTTGTGAATTAGTGTTACTATTACGTATTTCATATCCCATAGTTCTCAGTCTCTTAAAATATGGAAGTATTTCTTTATTATCAATAGGCCAAAATGAGGTAATTTGACTTTCATCAATCAAAGTACCAACATTGAACCCTTCAACTATATGTTTTATTATAATCCAGAAGCTATCATCTGCTTTATCTGAAGTGAATGACATTTTAGATAAAATTTTGGGATTATACTGATAGTATCCACTTAACTGTACAATATCAGCGATACCATATTCTTTATTTATAATCTCTTCGAATATTTTCCATAAAGCCGTAAAAGCATAATCGCTCCAATCATAAGAGTGAAGATTTATCTTTTTGTATTGTAACATCCAATCATTATCAACAGCTGATTGGAGTTCAATTGAGTATTTAATATCTTCTTTATTATTCTTATTTACTGATACTATTAATTCATTTTCATTTCTTTCGACATAGAAAGAGATGGTCGAATAGGATTTTTTCTGTGTATCCGACCATTCGAAATCTTTAGATATGTATCGAATTAATCTACCTTCATGAAGTACATTATTGCCTATTCTATTTACTTGTGGATAATTCAGATCATTAATAGCATCTTTAGCCTTCATGATGTATGAAGCCGTCAATTTTCTTTTTCGACTTCTAAAGCTTAACTGAGCATCTTTTGGCAGGTACTTAATTTCAAACGGAAGGTTTATACCAAATACTTGGTCTAAAATAGATAAGGCTAAGATGCGACCTATTTGAGGAGGAACCGAGTTCCCTATCTGCTCTATACAAACTTGGCGGCTACCTAGAATTTGGTAGTCGTCTGGAAAAGTTTGTAGGCGCTTAAGCTCTTCGATGGCGAATGGTCTATTTTCCCAACTAAATGGTCCAGTATACTGCCCCCCCTGCGCTTTTATCGTACGTACAGGCAATTCAGGATCCGCTTTATATAAAAAGTCCGAAAATTTCGACCTCCACCCAAAAACTGGAGATGGATGCCCCATTTCCTTGGTATAGAAGCTGTAATTTAAACCAGGCGGGATATCAAATAATAGATCACCGAATTTACCACCAATTCCGATCTTTTGATCCGACAATAATAAATCATTTATTGCTTTTCCGGCTGCATAGTACGGTCGGTTATCAGGCGCATCAGGGCCATGAGTCGGATATGGAAAAAGAAACGAGCCTGTTTTTAAGCCGATAATAAACAAACGCTCTCTATGTTGAGGAACGCCATAATCAGCAGCATCGAGTACTCGGAAAAATATACTATATCCAGCCGATTTAAATGCACTTTGAATTTCTTGCCAGGCAGTGCCATTTTGAGCGCCAGTAATACCATAAACATTTTCGAACAGAAAACCTTGGGGCTTAAGTATATTCAACAGACGAACGTATTCTTCAAATAAGGTTCCACGGGGATCATCAACACCTGTTACACCAGACGCTCGGCGGCCCGCAGCAGAAAATGTCTGACAGGGCGGCCCACCTATAATAAAATCTACTTGAAGTTCTGGATCAGGTTGATATTGCCGAATATCTTTACAAGTCACCTTTGTTTTCTCGAGATGCTGGTTTTGTTGAACATTATATTCCAGTGTTCTGGCATATTTGGCTTCAATTTCTACCATCTCAACAACTTCGAAACCGGCGTCATGGAATGCTATATCTAGGCCGCCGCCTCCCGAGAAAAGACTTAAAGTTCTAATAGGTCGGATGTTACAATGCAGAAAACCTCGCATCTGACGACCGAAACGATCAGGCCAGCCAGCCTCCTCATAGACTTGAAAATAGTTTAGCATCTCGTCAAACCAGGAAGTTAAGTCAGAACACTCTTGATTAAGTTCAAACAGGGTGGCTTGCATAAATTCTCCAACAGAAAACACCTTAATATAGAACATCCTAGCACATTTAATCTCAAAGCAAGCATGATATGAACGATGCTTTCATCGCCATAGTATGCTTGCTTTGAGATTCGTAACCTACTGATCCATATGTGCGGTGAATCAGGCGAATCGCCGCATCACAGCAGGCGAATCTTCGCGCGGTTGGCCGTGACATTGCGGGTGGCGTTGCGCGTATCCACCACCACCGCCGCCTGGGCCACGATCCGCTCGTAGTCAAACGCGCTGTGGTCGGTGATAATCACCACGCAGTTGGCGCTACCAAGCAGCTCATCGGTCAGCGGCACGGTCTGAAACTCGTGGTTGTGGTGGTCGAAGAAGCTGGTCAGGTGCGGGTCGCAGCACTGCACCGTCGCGCCATCCTCCTGGAGCAGCTCCATCACCTTGAAGACCGGCGACTCGCGGTAGTCGTCGATATCCTTTTTATACGCCACGCCCAGCAGCACAATCTGCGAGCCGTTCACGCTGCGCTGCTGTACGTTGAGCGCCTGGATCACCCGCTCGCGCACAAAGCGGGGCATCATCATATTGATCTCGCCGGCCAGCTCGATGAAGCGCGCCGAGATGTCGTACTGGCGGGCTTTCCAGGCCAGGTAGAACGGGTCGAGCGGGATGCAGTGGCCGCCCAGGCCCGGCCCCGGCGTGAAGCGCATGAAGCCAAACGGCTTGGTCGCCGCCGCATCGATCACCTCCCACACGTTCAATCCCATCCGGTCGCAGATCATGGTCAGCTCGTTGACCAGGGCGATGTTGACGTTGCGGAAGATGTTCTCAAACAGCTTGGTCATCTCGGCGGCGTTCGGCGAGGAGACCGTCGTCACCGCATTGACGATCTGGGTGTAGAAGGCGCTGGTCAGCTCGGTACACGCGGCCGTGACGCCGCCAACCACCTTGGGGATATTGTGGACCTGAAAATTCGCCGACCCCGGATCGATCCGCTCTGGTGAGAAGGCCAGGAAATACTCGGCCCCAACCGTCAGGCCGCGGGCGTCGAAGGCGGGCTGCAGCACCTCGACGGTGGTGCCGGGATAGGTGGTGCTCTCCAGAATCACCAGCTGGCCGGGGCGCAGCCGCTGGGCGATCTCGGCGGTGGCCGCCTCGATGTAGCTCATATCCGGGTCGCGGGCGGCGTTGAGCGGCGTCGGCATGCAGATCACCACCACATCGCAGGCGGAGAGATGGGTGAAGTCGGCGGTGGCCTCGATCCGCTGGTCGGCGCGCAGGGCGGCGAGGTCACTGCTCGGCACATCGCCGATATAGCTGATCCCATCATTGATCATGGCGTTGCGCTCAACGCTGATGTCAAACCCGATCATGTGGTAGCCAACTCGCCCGGCCCGCGCCAGCAGCGGCAGGCCGACATAGCCCATTCCAATCACGCCAATCTTGGCGGTTTTGTCGAGCAGGGCGGTGTGGAGTGTTTCAAAGTACGTCACTGGATGTGTCCTTTATGTGAGCCAGGGTCGGTGGTGTGAAGAGTTTTGCGTTAATCCCAATGACTATTCAGTAATTGGGTACTTTTGATTCTCCACCCCTCCGCTGGAGGGGCGGGTGCCCTGTGGGCGACAGGGTTTTCATCCCCCTGCACCCCCTAAAATTTAGTTTGTAGATAAAAATCGCTTGGTGGATAAATCTCAATACCTTTTAGTTCCAATACCGTTCAAATAAGCGAACCGAGCCAGTTTTTGCCCTCTCCCCGGCGCTTCGCGTCGCCCAAAGGGCACCCGCCTCTCCCCAACCGTGGGAGAGGGGAAAATCGCTTATTTGAACGGTATTGCTTTTAGTTCAAGGATCAATACTATTTTGTAGTAATTTGACAATGTTAGATTAGGCCCATGGACACCATGTATGGCGTTCGCACCGACCTGCGCGATGACCGGGAAACCCAAAAAGCGCACGTATTCGCGGGAGGGACGCCATATAGGGCGTCCCTCCACCAATCGTTATCCACCAAGCGTCCATCTTCATCCAAAATCCTGCGCCTTTGCCGTGTAATCTAACATTGTCAAAGTAAAACCAAATTCCATTTGTACCTATTAATCAACAGCTCCCCCTCTCCCGCGCCCTGGGCGGGTGCCCTTTGGGCAGCGGTGGCGCGAAGCGCCGGGGTGAGGGGCGACGCCGCAGCGCCGGGGTGAGGGCCAATCCTCACACTCCCGTCTAAATATCAAAAAACCCACAGCTCCCCCTCTCCCGCGCACTGGGCGGGTGCCCTTTGGGCAGCGGTGGCGCGAAGCGCCGGGGTGAGGGCAAAAATGCCGCCATTCCAGCGTATCTAAACGGGATTGCCACTAGCTACTGATCGCTCTCCCGCCACGTACACCTGCTCCAGGCGCTCGGCGTATTTGGCCCAGGTCAGCTCGTGCTCGACGCGCTGGCGGGCGGCGGCGGCGCAGTGGGCGGCCAGGCCGGGGTCGCTGAGCATGCGGGCGATGGCGGCGGCGAGCGCGGCTGGTTCGGCGGGCGGCACCAGCAGGCCGTGCTCGCCGGTCGTCACCACGGCGGGGACCCCGGCGATGCGGCTGGCGACAATTGGGCGGCCGGCGCCCATCGCCTCAAGCAGCGTGTTGGGCAGCCCATCGACGTTGCCGCTGCGGTC
>DAOTUS010000013.1:0-1783 GCA_034437415.1 Herpetosiphonaceae bacterium | reverse complement strand
GGGCGATCTCGGCGTCGCTGGCGGTTGGCGGCAGCGCAATCGTCTCTTCAATCGTAAAATAGTCGTCGCCCGAGCGGATTGCCGCCCGGTAGGTGCGGGTAATCAGGGCTTCAGTTGCCACGGTGGGCCTCCTCTGGTTTAGCGTACATACTCAGTTTAAACGTACTTTTAGGGTAGCACGAATGTTCTTCGCTTTCCATACTACATCTGGTAGAGCAAACAATTTCGCGACTATCCAGAGTATACACGCGGGCTGTGACAACAGCTGTCACATGATCGAAACGCTGTGCTGATGGTTGGTTTAGCAGTATCCATACCAGACCGCAACCACGGCGGCTTTGACGGCAGCGACATCGGCGATGATGCCAACCAGTCTGACACGATGCAGCTATCTGCCCTTCCTGATGCGCTAGGCGCCAAACGGGAAGTCTAACGATCGGAATGCACAGGCTGGTTGACGAGCAACGCGGGTTTGTGGTATGACAGTAGGTAATCACAAAGGGGAACGATATGGCTAAATTCATTGCCGACGACAACGTACCAATCAACTACTACGACACCGGTGGCGGTAAGCCAGCGATTCTGTTTATCCACGGCTGGACCAGCGGCGGGGCGCACTGGGGCGGGATCATGCTGGCGCTGCGGCCCAAGTTCCGCTGCATCGCCCTCGATCTGCGCGGCCACGGGCGCACGCCAGCCCAGGGCGAGCTGACGATCTCGCGGCTGGCCCGCGATGTCCACGGGCTGATCCAACACCTCAAGCTGGAGCGGCCGACGATTGTCGGCTGGTCGATGGGCGGACTGACCACCTTCGAGTACCTGCGCCAGTTCGGCCACGCCCACCTGCGCAGCGTCGTGATTGTCGATCAGACGCCGCGGCTGCGCACCGATGAGCTGTGGACGATGGGGCTGTTTGGCGCATACACGCCCGAGCACGTTGACACCTTCCGCGACCTGTTCTCGACCCAGCAGCGGCGGGTGCTGCGGCGCTTCGCGATGGGGATTGTCCACCCCGACCGCCACGTCCTGCGCTTCCTGACCTGGTTCACCGCGCCGTACCGCTTCAGCTACAACCGCGCCGCGCTGGTGCCGCTGGCCGAGGATATGGCCGAGCTGGACTATCGCGATCTGCTGCCGTCGCTGAATGTTCCGGTGCTGCTGTGCTACGGCGGCGCCAGCTGGCTGTATCCCGGCAAGGTTGGCGAGTACCTCCAGGAGCAGCTGCCCAACGCCCAGCTGGTGATGTTCGAGAAAAGCGGCCACTGCCCGCCCTTCGAGGAGCCGCGCAAGTTTGTCCGCACTCTGAGCACGTTTCTCGCCGCCTGAGATCCATTTCGCTTAAACCCGAAGGCCAGCCCTGCTTCGCACGCAGGGCTGGCCTTCAGTGATTCGCCGAAGTGTTGGGTGAGCTAGATCTGCGCTAAGGTTGCAATCACTTTTACCCTTTTTTACAAATATGTATGCTAGATTGATCGAGAATGGAGGCATCTAGCATGAATATCTTTCAGTATGGTTTCAGCGGAATCCTTTATCTGTTAACGATAGTCGGCTGTGGTCAACCAATCAAGAACCCTGGCGGCTCTGAGCATTCAGGGGGCTGGGCCGAAACATTAACCGTCGATCCTGCGGCCCGCATAGGCCAGGATTTTTGGATTACCTATACCTTGACAATGTTAGATTACACGGCAAAGGCGCAGGATTTTGGATGAAGATGGACGCTTGGTGGATAACGATTGGTGGAGGGACGCCATATATGGCGTCCCTCCCGCGAATACTTTTTGGG
>DAOTUS010000012.1:0-9373 GCA_034437415.1 Herpetosiphonaceae bacterium | reverse complement strand
GGCGCTGTGGTAGACTGCATCGGACACCTTTCGAGTAGGCGGTTGATTCAATACCACCATCCTACCAAAAAGGTGTCATCCCGTTTTAGGCTGGCTACCGGACTTTGCACATGCCCTGGCAACGGCTGAGATGCGCTTGACAAAGCTTTATGACAGGCGTATACTTTTGTTCAAACCTTCTCCTCTCTCTTCTCTCCCACCAGCCGCCCAGCATTTCTCCGGGCGGCTGGTGGTTTTTAGTGCCTGGTACAATTAAACTCAGCCATGCTATCGCTGTGCCCCTGGGCAACTGCCCGCACATCAACTATGCTAGCTCCATACTAGATCAAGGTTGATCAATGCACGATCATCGTTCAACCAAAGCACACCAGAGTGCGAGGAGCCATCAGGCCGCTCGCACTCTGGTGTGCGTGCTAGCTTAAGGAGTTGGGGAGATGCTAATCTTAGTGATTGACGATGACTATGGCATTCGCAATCTGGTGGCGGAGATTTTGGATGGCGAGGGCTACCACGTGATCACCGCCCACGATGGCCCGAGCGGCCTGGCGGCGGCCCTGCAGAACCTGCCCGATCTGGTGATCTGCGACGAGCGCATGCCGGGCCTGGCTGGGCACGAGGTCTGCCAGCAGCTCTACACCAACCCGCACACCAGCGCCGTTCCGGTCGTGATGATGTCGGCGCACAGCTATGAGATCGCTCAGGCGTCGCCCAACTGTGTGATGCGCCTGCGCAAACCGCTCACCTACGACGGCCTGGTCACCACTGTCCAGGATGTGATTGGGGTTCCGTAGCCGCCCGCTCCTGCCAGCCTGCCGGTCGTCACGGGTGGTATGCTGTTTGCTTGAAGCAGCGGCAGGCTGCTCGCGCGAGCGGTCCGCTGCTGCCCGCGAAGATTTTGATGGTACTGCGAGGAATCATGCCCAAACAGATTGTGGTGATCGAGGATGAGCCAGCGATCAGAAATATGCTGGCCGAGGTGCTGGCCGATGAAGGCTATCTGGTGCGCACGGCGGCGACGATCGAGGCGGGCATGGCGCTGCTGCCCACGTTCCGCCCCCAGCTCATTCTCTGCGATCTGCTGCTGCCGCCCAGAACCGGCCGCGAGTTCTACGATCGGCTGATGAAGGATCCCTGGGTGGCCGATATTCCGATTGTGTTTATGACGGCGCTGCTGCCAGGCGATGCCGACCGACGGCTGATCGGCGACATTCAGCACGTCCCGGTGATCTACAAGCCGATTAGTATCCCTGAGCTTCTGACCGTGGTGGAGATGTTCATCGCCCACACCGACGCATGATCTCCCCCAGCTTGTCCACGCTGCCTGCCAGGGCTAGAATCTACGGGATCTCCCGCCGCTGAGCTTCTCAGCGCCAATTATGATCAAGGATCACTGTCGATGCACCTGACCAGCTATTCCAATCCGAAGGCGTTTTTACAGCACGCCCAGGCCTATCTCGAGCGCAACGAGGCCGCCACCGCCCTGATTCTGGGCAATACAATGCGGCTGGCCCAGGATCCGGCCCCGCCGTCGGCCTATCTGGCGGTGCTGGATTCGGCCGCTGGGATCGCGCTGGTGGCGATGCTGATGCCGCCCCACCGCTTGGTGCTGTGGGCCGAGCAGCCCGCCGCTGGCGCCGCCCTGAGCCTGCTCGCCGCCGACCTCCACACCCACGGCTGGTCGGTCTCCGGCGGGCTGGGGCCGCCCCAGATTGTCGAGCCGTGGCTGGCCGAGTGGCAAACGCTGACTCAGCGCGAATGGCGCCTGACGCTGAATGAGCGGATCTATGCGCTGACCGCCGTGATCCCGCCGCCGCTTCCCGTGGGGCAGCTGCGCGTGGCGGAGACCGCCGATCTGGCCCTGGTGGCGGAGTGGATCGAGGCCTTCACCGTCGAGGCGCTCGGCACCAGCGACCCCGCCGAGGCCCAGAAGCTCGCCGAGGGCAAAATTGCCAACGGCTCGCTGTATCTGTGGGACGCTGGCGGGCCGGTGACGCTGGCGGGCCACGGGCGCGAGACGGCGCGCAGCAGCACGATCTCGCTGGTCTACACCCCGCCAGCGTTCCGGCGGCGCGGCTACGCAATGGCCTGTGTGGCGGCCCTGAGCCAGCAGCGGCTCGCCAGCGGCAAGCTCTTCTGCACCCTGTTTACCGACCTGGGCAACCCAACCTCGAACAGCATCTACCAGCAGATCGGCTACCGCCCGGTCTGCGATTTCAACGCCTACGACTTTAGCTGAGCCTGACGATCGCTGGAGCGCGGGCTGATTCTGCCAAGCGTGCGAATTGGGGCACTATAATCGAGCCACATGCGGGTATACTAGAGCTAGTCATTTTTCTCAAAATTTAAAGGATGGAGTGATGAGATACCGTGTGATAGTTGTTGAGGATGACTCAGCGATTGCTCAAACCCTGCTCCTGGCGCTTGGCACCCTACCTGATGTTGAGGCAGTGCGGGCCTATTCCGGCGAGGAGGCGCTGCGGCTGTGGGCAGAGCGGCCTGCCGACCTCCTGCTGACCGACCACAATATGCGCGAGATGACCGGCGTGGAGTTGGTGCGCCAGCTGCGGGCCCAGGGCGCCACCCAGCCGATGCTGCTGCTGACGGCCTACGACTCGATCGCTGTGCAGCATGCCGCGAGCAGCGTCGGCGTGACCGAGTTTATCGCCAAGCCGTTTTTTATCGACCAGCTGCTCGACCGCATCGGCAAGCTGCTGCGCAAAGGCGCACCCTCCCAGACCTAAGCCCACCGGCGCTGTGAGCGCAAAAACCAGCGGGGACTCGATCGAGATCGAGTCCCCGCTGGTTTTTTGATTTTTAGGGCGCATCCTGGGCAGTCGGCGGGGCCGAATTGATCCCCGACCAGCGCTACCTCCAGTAGTCTTATTCCCTGGGCGGGCCATGCTTGGATGGATACCGCTGCCGTGTCAGGCTGTCAATCGCCGGGCTGGTCGGCGGCGAGCGCCACCATCAGCCGCCGCAGCTCCGTCTGCAGGGCGCGCCGCTCGGCACCGCGCAGGCCGACTTTGCAGGCGATCGCCGTCGGCACGCTGGCGGCCCGCTCCTTCAGGGCGACGCCGGCCTCGGAAAGCTCAACCGCAACCTCGCGCTCATCGTCGGCGCGGCGCTGGCGGCGGATCAGGCCGGCGCTCTCCAGGCGTTTCAGCAGCGGCGAGAGGGTTCCCGAGTCAAGCTGCAGCGCCTGCCCCAGCGCCTTGACCGTCTGGCCGTCGTGCTCCCACAGCACCAGCAGCACCAGATACTGGGGATAGGTCAGGCCGAGCGGGTCGAGCAGCGGCCGGTAGGCTTTGATGACGGCCCGCGAGGCCGCGTACAGGTCAAAGCAGAGCTGGTTGGTGAGAGTTAATCCATCGAACTGGGGCTTTGATTCCACGGTCTCCTCCAGGGTTGCGTCGATCTTGATCGTTGAGCATACCAGCGTCGTTGGGTGTTGGCAAATGCTCCGGCTCACAAGACAGGGCATGGGCAACGTCGCACGGCTCCGTGTGATAGTCAACCTCACCTCCTGCGATGGAGAGGGGTGGACGCGGAGCGGACGGGGTGAGGTCAGGAAATCGCGCCGTGCCATCGGACTTTGCTCATGCCCTGATAAACTTGGCAGGGCATGAGCATCTAAATCTATAGTGTCCATTTTTGAGCAAAAAAGCCCCATGATAGGCGAGCAAATGCTTATTTTTAGCATGAATGAGCGATACTGTTCCCGTCTTTTTTGGTTTTGGTGCCGTTAAATCATGACATACCGATCAAAAAACGCTGTTTTGAGCAAACAATGTCTGTTTTTGATTTAGATGCGATTGCCCTGCAAGGGTGCGCTATCCTGTTTAACTCGACATATTGTAACGGATCTACGTTTTTTCAGGGCTGAATGGGTCGGCTTTTCGATTAGTATTACGTTAGATAATTGGCAACCTGCGCGGCCCAGCTGTTTAGCCAGCCCTGTTCGCTGCCCTCCAGGCGCTTTTGCGCCCGCTCCAGCGCGGTGCGGGCGGCCAGGGCATCGCCGTGCATGTGCCAGGTCTCGGCCAGCCAGAGGTCGATCTGGGTCTGGAGGAATGGCGCAGTCAGCATGGCCGCCTCGGTGGAGGCAGTGCGGAGCAGCGCCAGCGCCTCATCAACATCCTCGCGCCCACGGGCGGCCAGGGCCAGATTGGCGCGGTAGTTGGCCACCTGCGCGGCGTTGTCGTGCGCCGCCGCCTCAAGCATCCCGCGCTCAAACCAGGTCGTCGCGGCGTCCCAGCTGCCCTCGCTCATGGCGATCTCGCCGCGGGTGCTGTACAGATACTGCAGCGGCAGGCGGAGCGCCCAGGTCTCGGCCAGCGCCAGCCCGCGCTCGATGAACCGATGGGCTGCCTCACGATTCCCAGCTAGGACGGCGTTGTAGGCGGCGTTGTTGCATGACAGCACCGCCTGGTAGTGGTCGCCCACGGCCTCGGCCCGCTCGATCGAGTCGCTGAAGGCCACCAGCGCGGCGGGCAGATCGCCGCGCTGGGCCAGAATGTTGCCCAGCTCAAACTGACAGCCGCCCATCAGATTGGCCAAATTGTGGGTCTGGGCCTGGGCGATCGCGTGCTGCAGATGGGCCTGGGCCTCGTGGAGCGGATAGCCGGCGTAGCGCTGGCTGGTGCCCAGCATCAGGCGGGCGCGGGCCTCCAGGGCCACATCAATTGGATCGAGGTTGGCCAGGGCGCTCAGGGCCTGCTCGGCCCACTCAATCGCCACCTCCGGCCGCCCGGCCGGCAGATAGGTTTGGCCCAGCCGCAGACAGATATCAGCCACCGCCCGCCAGTCCTGGGCCGCCTCAAAGGCGCTCAGGGCCTGCTTAAACGCCCGCCGGGCGGGCGGCAAGTTGCCCAGCCAGAGCTGCGCCTGGCCAAGCCCCTGGTGGCGGGCCGGGGTTGGGGCAAACTCCAGCGTCTGCTGGTAGAACGCGGCGGCCTCGGCTGGCGCCGCCAGCGAAAAGGCATACTCAGCGGCAATATCGCCATAGGCGGCGGCTTTTTCCCCGTCGCCCGCCGCGCGATAGTGGGCCGCCAGCCGTCCGGCAATCGGCTCCAGCCGCCCGGCGTGGGCCTGCTCACGGGCCTGCGCCGCCCGCCGATGCAGGAATGCCTGCCGGGCATTGCTGAGGCTGCTGCGCACCACCGTGGCGACCAGCGGATGGCTGAAGGTATACGAGTCGCCCTGCTCGCTGAGCAGCGCCGCGCTGAGCAGCGCATCCAGGCCATCGAGGGTCTCTTCGTCGGAGCGGCCGCTGGTGGCGCGCAGAATCGCAAAGGTGAAGGCTGGCTCGAGGACCGCCGCCGCCTGCACAACCTGCAGCGCGGCCTCCGGCAGCCGCTCCAGCCGCGCCTGAATCAGGTCGACCAGGACCGGCGGAATGTCGGCGGCGGTGGTGCGGCTCAGCTCGACCAGAAACAGCGGGTTGCCGGCGCTCTGCACCTGCAGCGCGGCGGCCTCGGCGGGATCGCGCCCGAGCTGGGTGAGCAGATCGGCGGACTCGGTGCTGCTGAGCCGCTCGAGCACGAGCTTCTGGGCGATGCCCTCGCGCATCCAGCCGGTGACCATGCGGTTGGTGGCGGCGGAGGCTTCCTCGGCGCGATAGGTGACGACCAGCAGGAGCGGCACATCGGCCAGGCGGTGGACCAGGTAATCCAGCCAGTCGCTGGTGGACTGGTCGGCCCACTGCAGATCGTCCACCCCCAGCACCAGCGGGGTTGCGCTGAGCGCCCGCAGCGTCTGGGCGAAGGCCTCGAAGATCCGGCGGCGCTCCTCGTCGGCGGGCAGCACCGGCGGCACCGGCAGATGCGGCAGGCTGGTGCGCAGATCGGGCAGCAGCCGGGCGACCTCGGCCAGCCACATTGGGGCGATCGTCGACGTGGGGCTGAACAGATGGTTGGTGCAGATGCGGTTGTTGAACAGGTCGGTCAGGGGTGAAAAGGGCAGGTTTTTGGTTGACTCACGGCAGCGCATCGGCAGAATCGTGTACTCATCCGCCAGGCTGGCGCTCCACTCGCTCCACAGCCGCGATTTGCCAATCCCAATCTCCCCGCTGATGATCACCACTCGCGCCGCGCCCGCCGCTGCGGTTTGCAGCGCCGCATTGAGCCGGGCCAGCTCGCGGTCACGGCCAATGAACGGCATTGTCGCTGTCGGGCTAGTTCGCTGGATGAGCGCGGGGCCTGGGCGGCTGGCTGGCGGCGCGGCCTGGGCGGCTGGCGGCGGCTCCGCGAGGGTGTTATCCATAATCTGCTGGAGCAGCGCGGTGGTGGCGGGGAGTGGCTCGAGCCCCAGCTCCCGCTCGAGCACGCCGGTGAGCACCGCGTACTGGCGCTGGGCCTCGGCGCGCTGGCCCAGCCGGGCGTGGGCCTCCATCAGGGCCTGATAGAGCGACTCGGCCAGCGGATCGTAGCTGAGCGCCCGCCGGGCGATCTCCAGCACCTGCGCCCAGCTGCCGCCGGACCGATGCACCGCGATCAGGCTGGTGAGCAGGCGCATCCAGGTCTGGGCCTGGCGCTCGCGCTCCATCGTCAGCCAGAGCTCAAAATCGGGCGCATCGAGCAGGGTCAGGCCATCGAGCAGCGGGCCGCGATACAGGGCCAGGATCGCCTCCTGCTGGGCCAGCAGCTCCGTCGGCGGGCGCTGGGCCAGCTCGGCAAAGCGCCACAGATCGACCGGGACCGTCGCGCTGAGGGCCAGGCGCTCGTCGCTGGACTGCAGCACATCGTTGCCCAGCTCACGGCGCAGCATCCAGAGAATATTGCGCAGATTTTTACGGGCCGCCTCGTCGCTGCTCTCCGGCCACAGCGTCGCGAGCAGATGATCGCGAGTCTGCGGGGTGCGCAGGGCGGCCAGATAACCCAGCAAGGCCAGGGCTTTGGCGGGCAGATGAACCGGGGTGGAGTCGCGCTCAACAATGGGTGCGCCCAGGAGTGATAATGCAACGCTCATAGCTTTAAACTATACCTGAATCGGCTGGCGGTGTCGAATAGCGCGGGCACGCAAAACCCGGCTGATGAACCGACGTGCCGCGCTCGTCAACCGGGTCTGGGTCCGCCGCCGATTGGGGGATTACAATTTTGGGGTTGGTGGATCTTTGGGCGCGGCGGGATCGGTGTCATCATCGCGGATACCCTGGCGAAATTGACGAATCCCCTTGCCTAACGAGCCGCCTAAATCTGCGAAACGTGATGCGCCAAACAACACAATCACAATCACCAGGATAATTATTAGTTCGGGAGTGCCTAAGCCAAACATTGGTACATCCTCCTTGTTGGTTTCTGCATAGAGCAGTATTCATTCCATTATACGCCGCTGGGGGTGGGAGTCAATCAGGCCAGAACGGATGAGCGTGGCCGCCCGGCCAGGGATGTTGGGTCGCAGCCGCGTGGTATACTGGCGACGCAATCACGGATCCTTCTTCTGTAAACCCTGGGCGGAGTGTTATGCAACCCAATGGCCTGATTACATTAACGACCGACTTTGGGCAAATGGATGCCTACGTGGCAGTGCTCAAAGGCGTAATTTTGACGATCAATCCGGCGGCGCGTCCGCTGGACTTTATCCACGATGTTGAAGCCCAAAAAGTGGCCCAGGCAGCCTACCTGCTGCACACCGGCTATCGCTATTTCCCGTCCGGCACCGTCCATCTGGTGGTGGTCGATCCCGGCGTCGGCGGCGAGCGCAAGGCGATTGCGCTACGCTCGCCCAGCTGGGCGTTTGTGGCCCCCGACAACGGCGTGCTGACCTACGTCTGGCAGGCGCTACTGGCCGAGCACGGCCGGGCGGCGCTGGAGCTGGTCGAGCTCACCGAGCCGCGCTGGTGGCTGCCGTCGATCAGCACAACCTTTCATGGCCGCGATATCTTCGCCCCGGTGGCGGCCCACATGGCGGCGGGCGTGGCGCTGAGCGAGTTTGGGCCGGCCCTGGATGCGCCAATGCTGCTGCCCTTGCCCGACCCGATTCTGCGCTCCGAGGGCACCTGGGAGGGCCGGATCATTCACGTCGACCACTTTGGCAACTGCATCACCAATCTAACCCACGACTTTATCGTGGCCAACCAGACCAACGGCAGCCCGACGATCACGATCCTCGACCAGCGGATTGAGCAGATCTGCCGAACCTACGGCGATAGCCCGTGGGGCACGGTGATGGCGCTGATCGGCTCCAACGAGCGGCTAGAGCTGGCGGTGCGCAATGGCAATGCCGCCCGCATGCTCGGCGTCGGGGTTGGCGATGCGCTCAAGATTACCTTTAAGTAAGCGGCGATGAGCTATCTTTCAACCCTCAACGACGAACAGCGGGCGGCGGTGGTCGCCCCGCTGGGGCCGGTGCTGGTGCGGGCGGGCGCCGGCAGCGGCAAGACCCGCGTGCTCACCTACCGAATCGCCTACCTGATCGAGCGCAGCGCCCGGCCGGACTCGATTCTGGCGGTGACCTTCACCAACAAGGCCGCCAGCGAGCTGCGGACCCGCCTGAAAACCTTGCTGGGCAAATCGGGCCGCGGGGTTACGGCAGGCACGTTTCACGCCATCTGCGCCAAGATTCTGCGCAGCAATATCGGCGGGCGAATCGGCAACTACACGGCCAACTTCACCATCTACGCTGGCGACGAGCAGCTGCAGATTGTCCAGTCCGCGCTGGACAGCTATACCGGCAGCGTCCCGCAAATGATGGAAGCCCCGGAGATGCTCAACCACATCTCGCGCTTCAAAAGCCGCATGCAGGCGCCCAACGTGGCCCGGCGAACCGCCAGCGATCCGGTCCAGCAGTACGCCGCCGCGATCTACCGCACCTACCAGAAGACGCTGGAGCGGGCCAACGCGCTGGATTTCGACGACATGATCACGCTGACCTACCGCCTCCTGTTCGAGCACCCCGATGTCCTCGACGAGGTGCAGGCGCGCTGGCACCACGTGCTGGTCGACGAGTATCAGGACACCGACGCCGCCCAGTACGCGCTGCTGGAGCTGCTGACCCGCCCGGTGGCCGGCCGCGCCCGCTCCCTGTTTGCGGTTGGCGACGCCCAGCAGTCGATCTACGGCTTTCGCAACGCCGACTACACCATCATCAACCGCTTCACCCGCGACTTCAGCGCCGCGACCGTGGTTGAGCTGGCGACCAACTATCGCTCGCGCCAGGAGATTCTCGACGCCGCCTACGCCGTGATCCGCCACTCGCGGGCGGTTCCGCCAATGCTGCTGCGGGCCAGCCGCCGCGCCCCGCCGGTGCCCGCCCTGGTCATCCACGAGGCCGCCGACGACCGCGCCGAGGCCGAGGAGATCGCCAAGTCGATCGGCGCGATTGTCGGGCTGGGCCGCAGCAGCATTGGCGGAACCGCCCGCGAGTGGCGGATCAC
>DAOTUS010000011.1:0-6615 GCA_034437415.1 Herpetosiphonaceae bacterium | reverse complement strand
ACCCAGAGCAGTCGGATTTCGGCGACGCGATCGTCACGACGGTGAGCGTGATCCTGGCACGTGTGGGGACCGTCTCATGTCAGATGCGCTGGCGGATTAATCTGGCCGGAATCCCTGGTGATAAGGCGGAGTGGCACGGACGGCAGATTATCCCGGTGGATCGCTTCTTTCCCTCATCGAAACGCTGCCACCGCTGCCACGAGAAAATAAGTTTGACGCTATCAGATCGGGTGTGGACGTGTCCGAATCCGTGCTGTGGGGTGACGCACGATCGCGATGAGAATGCGGCGATCAACATTCTGCACGAGGGGTTAAGAATCGTCGCCGCTGGAATGTCGGAGACGCAAAACGCTGCCGGAGATGCTGTAAGACCTGCGAATGCGGGCGGGCGTCGGTGAAGGCGGAAGCCCCATGCGGAATGTGTCAATAGCGGTGAGACATCCATCAACGGGGTTTACGGGCTATTAGGGAAGGGAATCCGCCCCAGTTCTGCGTCCATCGCTGGTGGCTCTATGCCACGCGGGCGGTTAATCCAGACCGCCTCCGGCACCCGTGGTGGACGCGGCATGCCACGTCCAAAGCGTTCCGGGTGGGCCGCATAGGCGTCGGTGATCACCTGCTGGCGGGCGGCCACGGCGGCGCTAGCCTGGCCACGATGCACGACCGCTGGCGGCAGCAGGCCAATCCCGCTGTGACAGTGCTCATGGTTGTACCACTGGACAAACTGGCGCATCCAGTGCCGGGCCTCGTCGATACTGCCGAAGCGTTCCGGGAAATCCGGGCGATATTTGGTCGTCTTGAACTGCGCCTCGGAGTACGGATTGTCATTCGACACGTGCGGGCGGCTATGGGTCTTGGTCACACCCAGATCGGCCAGGAGCTGGGCCACGGTCTTGGACGTCATCGAGCTGCCGTTATCGGCGTGCAGCGTCAACTGATCGGGTTGAATGCCTTCCTGACGGCAGGTTTCGGCAATGAATTCCTCCGCCAGCAACGCCGACTCGCGCTCCATCACCATCCAGCCCACGACGCAGCGGCTGAACACATCGAGGATCACGTACAGATAGAAGTACGTCCAGGCACGTGGCCCCTTGAGCTTCGTGATGTCCCAGCTCCACAGCTGGTTGGGGCCGGTGGCCAGCAGCTCCGGGGCCGCGTAGGCTGGATGGCGTAGATCACCCAGAGGGTCCCCGGCGGCGTTCGCGCACTTCGTCATGCGCGGCCAGCAGGCGATAGAACGTGCGCCAATGGCACAGATACATGCCCTCATCCAGCAAGGTCGCATAGATCTGGCGCGGCGTGCAGTCGGCAAACCGCGGGCTGTTCAAGACCTCCCGAATCCGGTTCTGCTCGCTGTCGGTGAGCGCACGCGGTGAGCGGGGGCGCGGGGTCGGTTCTGGCACGGGCTGGCAGGCCCGGTAATAGCTGCTGCGGGGCACGGCCAGCAGGCGACAGGCGGCGGCAATGCCGACCTCGGGGGCCAGGTCGGCCACGGCGGCGATCATTCCTGCGCGGTGTTCGGCGGATCCGGCAGCGTGATCCCGAACAGCGTTGCAAGCTTTTTTTGCACATCAATGATTACCTCCGCCTGGGTGAGTTTGGCCTGGAGGCGCTGGTTTTCGCGCTGGAGGCGGGCCAGTTCGGCGGCCTGGGCGTGCATCGCGGGTGACGGTGCCGCGCGACGCTTGGGTTCGAGGCCGGCCAGCTCGGCCTGGGCACGTTGGCGGCGCCAGCGGGAGAGATGCGAGGAATAGATGCCTTCGCGCCGGAGTAAGGCACCGATTTCGCCGGGTGGGCAGGCATCAGCGGCCTCCAGAATGCGCAGGCGCTCGCGGGCGCTCCACTGGGAGCGGACGGCTTTAGGCCGAATTTCGGGATCAGGGGTGGCCGACGCCGGGCTGGTTGTTTGGGTCGCTGTCATGAGATCTCCTTGCTGCCCTCGACTTAAGAAAAATCGAGATATTCTGTCTCACCTATACTAACACAGAGGGTGCCTCGTGCGTGGGGAGGATTCACGGCCTAGGAAGTGGTCAAACAGCAGCTCTTTAATCCCCTGCTGACGATGAATCAGCGCCTTGAGGCCGAGGTCGAGGCCCGCACCAGCGAGCTAAAGCAGTCGCTGGCCGAGCAGGAGCGGGTCAAGAGCGAGCTGGCGATTGCCCGCGAGATCCAGATGAGCCTGATGCCACGGGTCACCCCGGAGCAGCCGCATATTCTCGTCGCCGGGCGCTCGCTGCCGGCCCAGGAGGTGGGCGGCGATTTCTATGCCTACCACAGCTTTGCCGACGGTCGCCTGGGGATTGCGGTGGGCGATGTCAGCGGCAAGGGCATTCCCGCCGCCCTGCTGATGGCGCTGTCGCTGCGCACCTTCGAGATGCTGATCGAGCTGCACGCCGATCAGGGCGATCTGCTCGATGCCTTCAACACCGCCCTGGCGCCACGGATGGGCCAGAGCAAGCTCAACACCGCCTTCTTGAGCATTGTGATCGATCTCGGCGGGCAGACGGCGGCAGTCGGCAATGCCGGGCTGGTCGCCCCGCTGCTCTGGCGCAACGGCACGGTCGACTACATCGAAAGCTTTGGCCTGCCCCTGGGATCGATGAAAAGCTCCCACTATAGCCAGTGTGTGATTCCGCTCCAGCCCGGCGATCGGATTCTGGTGGTCAGCGATGGGATTGTTGAGGCGATGAACCACGCCGCCGAGATGTGGGGCTTCGAGCGGCTGGAGCGCGCATTTAGCGCGGTGGGCAGCTCTGGACCGCTGAATATTATCGAGGTCCTTTTAGCTCAGGTCCAGGCGTTTACCAACGAGACGCCCCAGCACGATGATATGACCATTGTGGTGTTGCAGGTGGTCTAGCCGGCTTTTGGACATAAAAACGCGCCGCTACGAGCATAATCGCAGCGGCGCCTTCGTTTAATCACCCTACATCGACGCGCCTAGGCTGGATCTGCTGGCGCCGCCGAGCTGGCCGTCCGCTCAAGCGCGGTCACCGCCCGGCCCATCAGGTCCAAAAACTGGGCCTGCTCCTCGAGCGTGAGGCCGCTCAAAAGCTGGGTGAAGCGGGTCAGATGGGCATTGTGCATGGCGTCGAGCATCTCCGCGCCCTGGGTGGAAAGCGCCAGCAGCACCCGGCGGCTGTCGGCGGGATCGTTCTGGCGCTCCAGGAGCTTAAGTGTCTCCAGGCGGCGGGTCAGCACAGTCACCGACGGCGGGGTCATCGTCAGGGCCTCGGCCAGTTCCTTCATCGGCAGCGCCGGATTCTGGCGCAGAATATACATCGCCCGCAGATGGGTTGGGGTCAGACCTAGTTTGAACAGGTCGCTAAAGGCCGGCCCCATCGGCAGATGGCGCAGGCGTTCCAGCAGGGCAATAAAGGCTTCGGCGTTGTGGCGCGTGTTTGGCATAGTGTACTCAGAAAAAATAGTTAGTTCATCTAACAAAATAGTAGCGCGAGTTAGCCAAATGTCAAATCAATGCACAGCCAGCGCCAAGGCACGCTACAATAGTGCCAGAGCCACTGCTCGAATAGCGTCACCCAAGCATCACTCGGCTCCATTATAGTAAAAATCCGTCGTTCAGCCAGAAGGATCAATAATGCCATCCATTCCACCAGCAACAATGCAGGCCCTCCAGCTTAGCGCCTATCACGGCCAAGCAGCCGACTTGCAGCTAATGACCCTGCCTGTCCCGCAGCCAGGGCCGGGGGAAGTGCTGATTCGCATCGCCGCCACCCCAATCAATCCCTCGGATCTGATGTTTCTGCGAGGAGAGTACGGGATCCAAAAACCCTTGCCGATTGTGCCGGGCATTGAGGGCAGCGGGGTGGTGGTCGCCGCCGGTCGGGGCCTGCTGAGCCAGCGACTGCTTGGCCAGCGGGTGGCCTGTGTAGCGCCCGCAGCCGGCGATGGCACCTGGGCCGAGTATATGCTCGCGCCGGCGACCCACTGCTTTCCGCTGGCCAAAAACCTGAGCCTGGCCGTAGGCGCCACCCTGATCGTCAACCCTATCACCGCCTGGGCCTTGCTTGATCGCGCCCGGCGCCACCGCCATCGAGCAATTATCCAGACCGCCGCCGCCAGCCAGGTTGGGCGGATGGTGGTGCGGCTGGGGCGCCGCTTCAAGCTGCCAACCATCAACGTGGTGCGGCGGGCCGAGCAGGTCGAGATGTTGCGGCTGCTCGGAGCCGAGTATGTGCTGAACAGCAGCCTGCCCACGTTTGATGCCGATCTGCGCCGAGCCGCCGCCCAGCTTGGGGCCACGCTGGCCTTTGATGCCGTGGCCGGCCCAATGACCGGCCAGCTCCTCAGCGCAATGCCGCCGGGAAGCCAGGTACTGATCTACGGTGGATTATCCGGCGCCGCCTGCACCATCCCCGCCGATCGGGTGCTGTTCGAGCGCAAAAGCGTGGCTGGATTCTGGCTCAACGACTGGATTCGCCGGCGCGGCCCGATCGAAATGGTGCGCCTGTCCGCCCAGATTCAGCGCCTCGTCCGCAGCGACCTGGCCGCGACGATCCAGGCCCGTGTGCCGCTCAGCGCCGCCGCCCAGGGCTTAGCCCTGTACCAGCAGCAGATGAGCGCGGGCAAAGTCCTGTTTGTGCCCAACAACGAACTGGTGTAGCTGGATGGGCGCTGGCGCAGCTCCTTGATTTTTTTAGTACGATCGAGATACCAATGCTTCCTGCACTCTTTGCCCTGGCGATGGGCAGCATCTCACTCATTTTGCTGATTCGCGACGCGCTGACCCTCCGGCGCCTGCCGCAGATCTCGTCCGAGCCGCTTCCGGCTGTGCCGCCGCTGGTCGATGTCATTATTCCGGCCCGCAACGAGGAGCGCAACATCACAACGGTGCTTGACGGCGTGCTCAGCCAGAACTACCCGGCGTTTACCGTGACCGTGCTCAACGACCACTCCAGCGATGCGACCGGGCCGCTGCTGGCCGCCTATGCCCAGGCCGATCGGCGGCTCCAGGTACTCAACGGGGCCGATCTGCCGCCTGGCTGGATGGGGAAATGCTGGGCGTGCTGGCAGGCCGCCAACGCCACCGCTGGCGAGTGGCTGCTCTTTCTCGATGCCGATACCAAGCCTCAGCCGACGATGATCGCCGCCACCATCGCCCACGCCAGCCACCACCAGCTCGATCTGGTCACGCTGCTGCCGTTTATGGAGCTGGGGACATTTTGGGAAAAGGCGATTATTCCGGCATTTTTCTCGATGATCCAGGCCGCCTTTCCAGTCGAAAAGGTCAACACGCCCGGCTCCGGCGTCGTGCTGGCGAACGGCCAGTTTATTCTGGTGCGGCGAAGCGCCTACGTGCGAGCGGGCGGGCACCAGGCCGTGCGCGATCGGGTGCTGGAGGATGTGGAGCTGGCCCAGGCGGTGGTGCGCAGCGGCGGGCAGATGCAGGCTATCGCTGGGCGCGACCTGTTGCGCGTTCGCATGTACACCAGCGGCGCCGAGGTGCGCGAGGGTCTGACCAAAAATGCCATCGCCGGACTCCGCAACGGCGGCCTGCGCTCGACCTGGGCGGGCGTGCGCCAGATTCTGGTGGCGCTGGTGCCGCCGGCGCTGATCATCGGGGCCGCCTGGGCCAATCTGCGCCAGTGGCCCCGCCGGCCCCGCCGAATTGTCAACGCCACCACGCTAATCGTCAACGGCTTTGCCGCCTGGAGCTGGGGCCAGTTTATGCAGCGCCTGTACGATCTGCCGCGCCGCAACGCGCTGCTCTTTCCGCTGGGCCTGCTCTGCTACATGCTCATCGCCGCCGATGCCGCCTGGCGGATCTGGCGGGGCCACGGCGTCAGCTGGAAAGGTCGGCAGTATGAACACAAAAACATTATCGAGCGCAAGGAGCAAGCATGAATCAAACAACCCTTGATCTGGCGACAGCGGTGCTGGAGTCCCTCCGCGTCCGCGGCTGGACGCTGGCCACCGCCGAGTCGTGTACCGGCGGCCTGCTCGGCGACGTGCTGACCGATGTCGTCGGCTCGTCGGATGTCTATCTAGGCGGGATTATCGCCTACAGCAATGCCGTAAAGCTAGCGCACCTCGGCGTGCCCGAGGCGGTGCTCAGCAGCGTGGGCGCGGTCAGCGCCGCGACCGCCCAAGCGATGGCGGCGGGCGCCCAGGCCCGCCTGCAGACGACTGTGGCGCTGGCGACGACGGGTATCGCCGGGCCGGGCGGCGCAACCCCAGGCAAACCCGTTGGGCTGGTCTACCTGGGGCTGGCGTTGCCGGAGGCTGTCTACAGCGAGCGCCACCTCTGGAGCGGTGATCGGCGGGGCAATAAAGTGGCCTCGGTCGAGCGGGCCTTGCGCTGGCTGCTTGAGCAGATCCCGCCCTGAGCCTGGCCGGGAGCGCGTTTTTTTCGTGGTATCATACGCTCAACAGCGAGCGCAGAACCCTGCGACTCGCTGTTGAGCAGCCGGATCCCAACCCTGAACTCAAAAGCCTCAGGAAATCCAGGAACGCTGCCCTTGGTTATTTAAGGTACTTTGACAATGTTAGATTACACGGCAAAGGCGCAGGATTTTGGATGAAGATGGACGCTTGGTGGATAACGATTGGTGGAGGGACGCCATATATGGCGTCCCTCCCGCGAATACGTGCGCT
>DAOTUS010000010.1:0-2102 GCA_034437415.1 Herpetosiphonaceae bacterium | reverse complement strand
GGCTTGATCATTCAACAACAACTCGATCGCCGTGACTGTTGGGCCGGGAGGTCACCGTAAAAACCAGATCGTCGGCGCCGTGATTGCGCAGCTGATGCGGCGTGCCCGGCGCAACCTCCAGCCCTTGCAGCGGCCCTAAAACGCAGATCTGCCCGCCGACCTCCAGGGTGGCCTGGCCGGACAGCACAAAAAAGAACTGCCAGGCCCGCTCGTGGTAGTGGCGGACCTCGAACCCGCCCGGCGGCACCCGCTCCTGGATAATCGTCAACTCGGGCGACCTGACCAGGAACCAGCCGTCGCAGGTCTGGCCCCAGGTGTAATGCTCGGCGGTGGCGCTGCTGATTGGAGTCGGTGGTTGCATTGTTGGTCAACTTTCAGACTGAGCGCGGCCTAGCCAAACGGTAGGGCGCGGGCCGAGCGGCGGCGGTCGATGTTCCAGGCCAGCCCAAGCACCACCAGGATCAGCAGGCCGACCCCGGCAATCCGCAGGCGCTGGTTGAGGCTGGCCAGCAGCTTTTCGGCGCTGGCGCGGCCCTGCTGATCGCCAAGCTGGGCAAAAATCAGCGCGGCCTGCGCGATGTTGCGGCGGGCGGCGCTCAGGCGCAGGCTGCCCATGTCGCTCTGGGCCGTCGCCAGCAGCATGTGGGCGCGCTGGCCCTGGCTGGCGCGGCTGGCGTACTCGTCGAGGAGCGGCGCGACATCGCTGCGATTGAGCTGGGCGTACAGCGGTCGGGCGCGCTCGACCTCGCGGCTGGCGGCGGGATAGTCGCCCTGGAGCAGCGCGGCGCGGGCGGCGGCGGCGGCGGTGTCGGCCCGCACGCCAACCTGCGCCAGATCGAGCAAAATTTGTAGGGCCGGATCGGTGCCGCCGGCCAGGGCCTGCTCGGCGCCGGTCGCGGCATCGCCGTAGCGCCCGGCATCGAGGGCCGCCTGAATGCTGGCGCTATCGAAGGCCGCCGAGGGCTGCACCCGCCAGCCGCCATCGATCCAGCTCGCCAGCTGGGCACGCCACTCGCTCTCCAGCGTATCGGCGCTGGTGCCATAGACCTGCTGGAGGGCCGAGCGATAGCCGCCGGCGGTGCGCAGCGCCTGCAAAAACTGCACGAACCGCGCCATTCCAGCGCGCTGGATCAGAAACGAGACCATCGACCAGCTCTGCGGGTAGCCCAGGCGCGGGTTGCTGTACATCACGCCGGGCGCGTCCAGGCGGCTCCAGCTCAGCAGGCTGTTGCTATCGACGGCCTGGCGGAGCAGATCGACCTTGATCTCCAGCTGCGGCGCGGGCTGCTCGACATACTGGGCGATGCCCTCCTGCCACATAATCGAGAGCTGGTTATCCGACAGCTCGGCGGCGACGACGTGGGTCAGCTCGTGGCGGACATTGTTGCGAATCTCCTCATCGGTCTGGCCGACCGTCTGCGGGACGGCGATGCTGATCTCGCGCCGCCCGGTGTGGGCGTGGGCCACAATCCCCTCCAGGCTCTGGGCCAGCGGGTTGACCTGGCGGTAGATCTCCATGGTTGGGTAGATGCGCAGAGTCAGCGGCGGGGCGGGCTTGTAGCCGACCGCCGTGGTGATCTCGGTGTAGATCTGGTCGGCAAAGGCGATGTAGCGCTCGGCCTCGGCCTCGCTGCCGGCGGGATACAGCACGGCGATATAGGTGGTCTGGCGCTCGTTCCACTGCAGGGGCTGGGCCGCCGTGACGGCGGGGCGGGCCAGCGCGGCCAGCAGCAGGAGCGCCACGATTCTTCGGAGCATAGTCTTCACCAGGGTTTCTTCTGAAGCGTGCGGTTGGTTGAAAGCGCGGTTTGCTTCGGCCTAAATAGTATTGGGGGAAGCGTACCAGCGATTATCGGTCGGGTCAAATTTGCTGCGGCTGCGTGAGAGCTGCGGGTTTGTTGCGGTGGTTTTTACTGATTTTAATGAGTTTCTGGGGTATGCTGGGTTAGACGGGGATTTAGGGGTGGTGGCCCATAGAGGCATTCTGTGGTTGCTTTTGATTCGCCTCCCTTTCGTCCCTCCGCCGGAGGGCGGGTGCCCTTTGGGCGTCCGGGGGGGTTCATCCTTTCAAGGGTAGGTATCGCGTGGCTCAGGCCAGGGAT
>DAOTUS010000009.1:0-10059 GCA_034437415.1 Herpetosiphonaceae bacterium | reverse complement strand
AATCCTGCCAGTGCGCCTGCAACCCCGGCAGCTCCTGGTTGGCCGCCCCGCCCAGCCCGCTCAGATCCACGCCGCCGTACTCGCCGTGCGACCACAGCTGCAGCGGCAGCAGGCCCGTGCGCCGCACGCTCGCCGGAGCCTGCTGCTGCTCCACGGTCAGACGAGGCTGGCACAGGCCCTCAAGATCGATCAGGCAGGGATATTCGCCGGCGGCAACGATATTTTCGTAGTGGATATCGCTGGCCTCCAGCACGTACAGCAGCGCCAGATAGTGGCCCTGGCGTCGATAGAACCGCTCCGCCGCCGCCTGATCCGGGCAGGGAGCGGGCTGGATATACTCCATCCAGCCATAGGTTTCGCGCTCCAGCAGGGCGATAATCGGCAGATCACATCCGCCCACCACCGTGTTATGCCAGGCCAGCAGCTTCTGAAACTGCTGCTCGCAGCCCAGCGAGCGCGGCTTATAGACCAGCTGCCAGCCGCTGGCAAAGCGCAGGATGCTGACACTTTGCCCGTTGTGGCTGTCGCCAGCGCCCAGCCGAACCGCAACACAGGCCCCGGCGGCGCTGGCCGGCCCAAAGGTAGCGCCGATCTGCGGCCAGTCCTGCTGCAGGCGGGTCACCAGGGTGGCGACGGCCGCGATCCAGTCGGTCGCCTCCTCGACCAGCAGCCGGGCCAGCACCGGATATTTGAGCAGCAGGTCGGCGGCGTGGCCGGGAAAGCGCCGCACAAAGTCGCCGAAGCGCGCCTCGGCATCGGCGCCGCGCAGATCGCCGCGAACTCGGGCGATATTTAGCTCAAGCGCCAGCATCGGGGCGGCCAACTGGGCGAGCCGCTGGCCCAGCTGGCTGTGCAGCGCGACCAGAATCGGCTCCCACTCGAAGGCCACCGGCTGGGCGATCCAGTCACGGCAGCGCTGCTGGACTGTCTGCAAGGCCCAGTTGAGCAGCGGCAGCAGCGCCTCAAGCAGGCTGGGCGCGCTAAACCAGGCGAGCGGCTGCCAGGCAGCAGCGGCCGCGTAGCAGGACTGGAAGGTGCTGAACCAGGCGGGTGGGGCCGAATCCAGCCGAGGCGGATCGAGCAGGTGTTCGAGCGTGGCAGGCGCGATTCCGGCCTGATCCCAGCGCACCTGCCACCACTGGTCGTCGGCGAAGGGCGGCTGGGATCGCCAGCGCTGCCAGCGTGACCCGGCCGCCGCACCTGGCGGGCCAGCCCCGAGGAGCGCCTGACGTTCGTGCAGCGTTAATCCGGCCTGCCAGGCATCCATACCTATTACTCCTTGAAAGCAAAAACTCAGGGTGGTTAAACAAAAAAGGCTGGGTGGAGTTCCACCCAGCCTTTAGTCAGCGCCTAGCGGATCGTTATTGGTGGGAATTTTTGTCCAGTGCCATAGAGATTGATAGTCGATGCTAGCAGGGTCGGCGCTGTCTGAGCGCTTTGCAGGGTTGATTGTACCCGAAGAATGCTATCGCTTAGCGGCGGAACCTTGATCACAAAGCTGGCCCGGAAGGTCTGTTTTGGCTCAAGCCGCACAATCCGCCAGCCAACTAATGCGGGAGCGAGCCTGCGGGCGGGCACCATCGCGGCGGCTCCGGCCACGGTTGGGCTGGAAATAGTGATATTGGTCAGCGATTCACAATGGCAACGCCCGGCCTCCAGAATTCTGAAGGGCCGGGCGCTGGGATGGGGCTTGGCGGAGGCGGCTACTGGCCGTTGACGATCATCGTCTGGGTGGCGGTGCTGCCGACATCGCCGTGGGCATAGTCGACCAGAATCCGGGCCGCGCGGGCAACCCCGCCAAACGAGGCAAAGTGCTGCTGTAGCCGGGTGGCGGCCTGCTGATACGCGGGCTGCTCCAGCACAATCTGGAGCGATGCGCGCAGGCTGTGGGCATTGACCTGCTGCGGCGTGAGCGACAGCCCGGCGCCGTAGGCCAGCACCCGCTCGGCGTGAATGTACTGGTCCGCCGCCAGGGGCGTGATCACCTGGGGCACGCCGTGGCAGATCGCCGCGTGGGCGGTGCCCATGCCGCCGTGGTGCAGCAGAACGCTGGTGCGCGGCAGCACGTGGTCATAGTCAACCCAGTCGATCCAGTGGATCTTGGCGGAGCTGGCGGCAGGTTGCTGGGCGCCCTTGCCGATGATAATCGCCACACAGTCCAGCGGCTCAAGCGCCTCCAGCACGCTGGACAGCAGCTCGGACCCATAGCCAAATCCGGTGGTCTGGGTCACGGTAACAACCGGGCGATCGCTGGGGATTGCTGCCAGCCAGGCCGGTGGGCTGCTGGCGGGGCGTTTGGCGAGGCCGCCGACATACTGCACGCTGGCGGCCGGCCGCTGATTGACGTGCTTGAACCAAGCTGGCGGGAAAAAGACCAGATGGTCATCGCTGCGAAAGAACAGATCGGCCGGCTCCTGGCGGGGCAGGCGCGGCAGATCGGCGTAGGCCCGCAGCTGATTGCGCAGGGTCTGCCAGCGCTCGGTCACCGCCCTGGTCGCGGGAAAATCCTCGATCACCAGATAGGCGCCGGGGAACCCACAGCCGATCAGCGGCAGCTGGTTGGCCTCGGCGGCCAGCGCGGCGGCATACACCAGCGGATCGGCGATCACCAGATCGGGCTGCCACTGCTGGATAATCCGATTGTGGGCGCCAAACGCCGCCTGAACATCGGCTGGATCGCACCAGATATCCAGGGTGCGCTCGATCTGAAAGGCGTACCACTCGGCCGGATCGGGCAGCGGGTCAAAGCCACGCTCCGGCGGGCGAAAGGCATACGGGACGGCCTGGGTGTCCAGCCCACGGGCCGCGAGCAGCGGAAAGACCTGCTCGCCCGAGCACCACAGCACCTCGTGGCCCTGCTGCCGCAGGAGGCTGGCCGTGTTGAGCAGGCCGCCCCAGTCCAGATGGCCGGGCAGGGGCGCCGTTGAAACCAGAAATCGCGCCATAGCGTGCTACTCCCAGCGAAACAGCCGGGCGGCCCCAGCAAAACCCGCCAGACTCACGCCGACTAAGATCAGAATGCTCGACCAGATAATCGCCCCGCTGCCGACCCAGAACGACTCGACCAGCTGCGAGAAATGGTGGGTTGGCAGCCACTGGCTCACAATTCCAGCCAGCGAGTCCGACGAGCCGCCCATCAGCAGGGCCACCATCATGCCGCCAAACACCACGACGCTCAACACCTGGGTGGTGCGGCTGCTGCGGGTCACGCTGCCGATCAGGGCGCCGATGGCGATAAAGCTCAGGGTGCCGATGATAAAGACCGTCGCCAGCAGGAGCGGATGCTGCGGCAGGGCGATCTTGAACAGGCCGACGCCAATTCCCAGCACCAGCGCGCCGCCAGCCAGGACCAGCAGCAGCCCGACAAAGGCCTGGGCCACCAGATACAGCGCTGGCGAGAGCGGCGTAATCTTCAGCCGCCGCAGCATGCCGCGCTCGCGATAGCCGACCAGCAGCATGGGAAACGTCATCAGGCCAAACAGCATCGGGCTTAGGCCGAGCATCATCATGATCGTGCTGGTTTTGGTGGCGGGCGAGCCATTGTTGCCGATAATCCAGGCCATCGTGGCCGGCAGCAGCAGAATAAACAGCAGATTGGTTGGCTCGCGGCTGATCAGGCGAAACTCGGTCTGAACAATCTTCAGGAATGCACGCATATGTCAGAACTCCTTCACTTCACTAAACGCGCTGGTTGGTCAGGCTCAGAAAGACATCTTCAAAGGTGACGGCTGGCGGGGCCGCCCGCTGCTGGGGCACGCTCTGCCACTGCTGCTGCAGGGTGGCGATCAGGCGCTCGGGAGTGTCCAGCGCCACCACGCGGCCCTGATTGATCACGGCGGTCCGATCGCACAGCCGCTCGACCTCTTCCATAAAGTGGGTCACCAGCACCACGGTTTTGCCGCGCTCGCGGATGGACTCGATCAGCGCCCAGGTCTGGCGGCGGGCCTGCGGGTCCAGGCCGGTGGTCAGCTCATCGAGAAACACAATCTCGGGGTCGTTGATCAGGCTCAGGGCGATGAAAAGGCGCTGTTTCTGGCCGCCGGAGAGATTGGCAAACGCCGTGTTGCGCTTCTCCTGCAGGCCCCACTGCTCCAGCAAGGTCTCGACAGCGACCGGGCGGGGATAGAACGCGGCGAACAGCTCCAGCGCCTCGATCACCCGCAGCCGATCGGGGAGCGCGGCCTGCTGAAGCTGAATCCCGATCCGCTGGCGCAGGGCGGCGGCATCGCGCTGCGGGTCCAGGCCCAGCACCTGAATGCTGCCGCCGGAGGGTTTTTGCAGGCCGACCAGACACTCGATCGTGGTGGTTTTGCCGGCGCCGTTGGCCCCGACAATCCCAAAGATCTCGCCCCGCTGAATCTCGAACGAGACATCCTCGACCGCGTGATGCGAGCCGTATATTTTTTGCAGGTGTTCAACTTTCAGAACCGGACTCATAACAATCCCCCTTACGATCTTCAAAAGATCCACGTGCCAGCCCAGCAATTCGTTCATGCTCATTAAACACGTTTGCCCTACCGGTGACGATAGGGCAAGCGATAGTAAAAACGATAGTTCTGGCGATAGGCTAGCGCAGGAGGCGCGTGAGCGCGGCCGGGCTGAGCGGCGCCGGCTGGAGCGGCGGCAGGGTCTGGGTGACGATCTCCCAGAGCGGCTGTTCGAGGGCGAAGCGGTGGATTTTGTGCTGCTCGCGCAGGACCAGGGCGTGCTCGGCCAGCTGGCGGGCGCTGGCGAGGTCGCCGCCCAGGGCGGCGAGCGCGGCGCCGGTCTCGACCAGCTTGAGCAGCAGGTCCGGCTGGGCGGGCTGGGGCAGCAGCGCAAAGGCGGCCGCAGCCTGGGCGCGGGCGCCGGGGAGATCGTCGCGCTGCCAGGCCAGCAGGGCCAGACCGTGGGTGGCCAGGGCCAGGCCAAGGGGATAGTTCATGGCCTGATTGAGCGCCACGCTTTCGGCAAACCAGCGCTCGGCATCATATAGCTGGAGCTGCTGGAGGGCCAGCCGGCCAAGGCCATAGCTGGCCAGACTGGCGAGGTGCTTGTTGGCGGTCTCCTGACTGACCGTGTAGGCCTGCCGCAGGTCGCTCAGGGCCTGGGCGGTGGCGCTGGTCTGCAGGGCCATCCAGCCCTGATAGTAGCTGGCAAAGCCAATCCCGATTTTACTGTTGACCTGCTGGGCCATCTCCAGGCTCTGGGTCAGCAGCTGCTGGGCCAGCTCGGCGTTGCCCCGCAGCAGGGCCAGCTTGCTGCGCTGGAGGGCCACGCTGCTGATGCCGCGCTCCATCCCCAGCTGCGACCACAGCGCCAGGCTATCGTGGAGCCACTGCTCGGCCTTGGCCAGCTCGCCAATCTCCAGGTAGAACGCGCCAAGGTTGCCTTTGGCATTGGCCACGCCATAGTTAAAGGCCGCACTATCCCAGAGGCTCAGGCTCTGCAGCAGCAGCGCCTCGGCCTGCGGATAATCGCCCTGCCACTGGGCGATCAGGCCCAGGTTATTATCGACCCGCGCCTCGACGACCGGGTCGGAGCCGGGGACAATCAGGGTTTTGCTGCGCGAGAAGTAGCGAATCGAGTCGTGGTAGTCGCTTTGATGGTAGGCCAGAAATCCGGCCGCGTTCAGCGTATCAATCCAGCAGGCAGTGCCGATCGGCGTGGCCGCCTGCTCGGCGGCGACCAGGGTCTGCTCAATCCAGCGGCGGCCTTCGCTGGAGAAGCCGCGGGTAAACCAGTAGTCCGACAGATAGACCACCAGCAGCATGGCATCGCCGACCTGCTGGTGGGCCAGCAGCCACTCCCAGGCCGCCCGCAGATTGTAGGTCTCCTGCTCAAGCTGGTCGAACAGGGCCTGCTGCTGGCCGGTGCTGAGCTGATCGTAGATCGTTCGGGCCAGATTAAGGTAGTAGGCGGCGTGCTGCTGATGGATGGCCAGCTGCTGCGGATGGTGGCTCAGCATCTCGCTGGCGTACTCGCGCAGCACCTGGAGCATAGTAAAGCGCGGCTCGCCGCTGGGGTCGGCGACGGCAACCAGCAGGCTCTTATCGACCAGCGCGCTAATGCTGTCGAGCATCAGCGGGGTCAGCAGCAGCTCGGCACAGATGGTCTCGGCGGCGGTGAGCGAGTAGCTCTGCGGGAAGACCCCGAGGTAGGTAAACAGATCGCGCTCGGCCGGATCGAGCAGGTCAACGCTCCAGGCAATCGCATCGCGCACCGTGCGGTGGCGCTGGGGGTGGTCGGAAGAGCGGCTGGTCAGCACGTGGAGCGGGCTGCTGAGCTGCTTGAGCATGGCCTTGGGCGAGAGCAGCAGGCTGCGGGCGGCGATCAGCTCAATGCTGAGCGGCAGGCCATCGAGCTGCACGCACACGGCGGCGATATCGGCGGCGTTGGCCGGGGTTAGCTCGAACTGCGAGTTGACCGCCTGGGCGCGCTCGATAAACAGCGCCACCGACGGAATCTGCAGCAGGGTGGCCACCGTGTGCTCGTTGGCGGCGGGCAGCGACAAGGGCGCGACAACATAGCGGCGCTCGCGGCGGAGATGCAGCCCCTCGCGGCTGGTCGCCAGCACCTTCAGGCCAAAGCAGGTCTGGAGCAGCAGATCGATGGCGGGAGCAACGTCCAGCACCTGCTCCAGGTTATCCAGCACCAGCAGCAGCTCCTTATCGTAGAGATAGGCCTTCAGCTCCTCCTGGATGAGCCGCATACCGGTCTCTTTGATCCCGATGGTCTGGGCGATCGCCAGCAGCGCGTGGTCGGGCTGGTGCACCGGGGAGAGCTGCACCACGAACACGCCATCGCGAAAGCGCGCGATCGCCAGGCTGGCAACTTCCAGCGCCAGCCTGGTCTTGCCAACGCCTGGCGACCCGACCAGGGTCAGCAGGCGGGTCGCCTCGTTCGAGAGCCGCTGTAGCAGCGTCGCAACATCGTGCTCGCGGCCAATCAGCCCATTCGGCAGGCTGGTCAGATTGTTGTGGGGCCGATCGATCTCAAAGCGAATCGCCGCGGATCCCGGCGCGCGATCGACCCAGATGTGCGCGGCGGTCTCTTCGGAGCGGGCAAAGCGCACAAAGGCCTCCCGCTCGCTATCGGGAATATGGCAGCACTGGGCCAGACGTTCGGCAATTTGGGCTGAGGGCTTGAGCGTGTTCGATTCGATCTTGCGGATTGTAATCGCCGCGCAGCCAACCTGATGGGCAAATTCGTCCTGGGTCAGATCAAGGGTTTTGCGGCGTTGTTTGAGCCATGTCCCGAAGGATGCATCTTTTTTTATCATAATAATTGGGAGCCGCTACTGATTCAGGGTGTGCGAAGTGTAAGGAGGGCGTGGATTGGGCTGGAGCGCGATTGGCCAGGGTTTAGTCGTTCTTGGTTGGGAAAACTGGCCCGATACCAGTGCCGGTGATGGTCGTAATTGGCCCAGGCCCCGTAATCGTCGTAATCCCGCCGCCATCGCCGGGATCAAAGCCGCCCTGAATCTGGCGCAGCTCATCATCGCTAAGCTCGGTCATACCGGCGGGGTTTTCGGGAAGCGCGGCGCGCTCTTCAGGGCTGAGTTTTGAACGATACTCGTCATCTTCCCAGGCCCGGACAACATTATCAGCAGTCATGAGAAACCTCCTGAAATAACTTAAATTGCAGTAATAATTGACATAGTATACTCTTTATATTGATCTTGGCAAATCCCCCGCCACTCCCGGCCAGGGCATGTGCAAAGTCGCGATTCGGGCCAGTTGTACCCCACTGCTTCCCCTCGCCCGCGCACAGGGAGTAGGGGTGGCCGCCGCCGCGGCCGGGGTGAGGGGCGGACTTGGCAAATCCCCCGCCACTCCCGGCCCAACCTGACGATATATCGGTTTTAGTATCGCTCAGCCGATTGAGCGGCCGCCTGAGGGTATGGTTTAATAGGCCCAACCACTCACCCAAATTGTGAAAAGGATCGACCACAATGACTGAGCATACACCAAAACAAACCCCAATTTTTCGTGCTGCCGCAGTCGAGTCATATATCGCGTATCATCATGATCACGTGTATCCTGAAACGATTTCGCCAGCCTTGATGCGGATGATGTGGTTGATGATTGTGGTGTTGAGCGTGGCCCTGGTCTACATTACGGTCCCCTTGATCACAGTTTAGCGCCCAGCGTTGCCCCACCCCCCGCAGGAGTTAATCCTGATGCGCCTTCCTCCCCCGCCCCAGTGGTGGCGCTCGCTGCGTCGTCGGGCGACGCGGCGATTCCGCCGGGTGCCAGTCGTGGTGCAGCTCAGCGCGGTCGAGTGTGGGGCCGCCTGTCTGGCAATGATCCTGGGCTACTTTGGCCGCAAGACCCGCATCGCCGAGTGTCGGGACGTGTGTTCGCCCGGCCGCGATGGCGTGAATGCCCAGATTATCGCCAAAGCCGCCCGCCAGTTTGGCCTGAGCGTCCGCGCCTTCTCCCTCCAGCACACCGACTTTTCGGCGCTTGCGCTGCCCGCGATTATTCACTGGAACTTCAACCATTTTGTGGTGCTGGAGCGCTGGTCGCCCAGGCAGATGACGATCGCCGATCCGGCCTTCGGGCGTCGCACGGTCTCGGCGCGCGAGTTCGACCAGCGCTTCACCGGGATTGTGCTGATCTGCACGCCCGGCCCGGCCTTCGAGCGCCGCCGCTCCGCCGGACAGAGCCCCTGGCGCAGCTTCGCCCGCACCCTGCTCGATGCGCCCACCCTGGTGGCCCAGATTCTGATGGCCTCGCTGCTGCTCCAGGGCGTGGGCTTTGTCCTGCCGCTGATGACCAAGATTATGGTCGATAACGCCTTCAGCGACCAGTTCGACCAGCTGACCAGCCGGATTGTCGCCGGGCTGATCCTGATCGCGCTGATCAAGCTGGTCGTGCAGTACACCCGCTCGCTGCTGGTGCTGCAGTTTCAGCTGCGCTTCGACACCCAGCTGATGGGCCACTTTTTCCGGCATCTGCTGGGGCTGCCGCTGGCCTTTTTCGAGCAGCGCACCACCGGCGATCTGCTGATGCGCCTGAGCAGCAACAGCGCCATCCGCGAGATTATCACCGGGCAGGTGCTGTCGCTGCTGCTCGACGGCCTGATGATCGTGGTGTATCTCGGCGGGCTGCTGTGGGTCAGCCCGCTGTTTGCGGCGACGGTGGTGCTGCTGGGGCTGGCCCAGGTGCTGCTGCTGCTCGGCACCAACGCCCGCACCCAGCAGCTCATCGAGGCCGATCTGGTCACCCAGAGCGAGGCGCAGGGCTATCTGGTCGAGACCCTCAGCGGCGTGGCGACGATCAAGTCGGCGGGCGCTGAGCAACAGGTCTTCGCCCACTGGCAAAATCTGTTCTTCAAACAGCGCAACAGCACCCTGCACCGCCAGCGCTGGGCGGCGCTAATCGATGGCATCCTGGCGACCTTTCAGCTGGTCACGCCGCTGGTGCTGCTGTGGCTGGGGCTGCGCTATGTCCACAGCGGCGCGCTCAACCTTGGCTCGATGCTGGCGCTGACCGCGATTGCCACCCTGGCCCTGGCCCCGGTCAACGCCCTGATCGGCCAGGGCCAGCGCTTTCAGGTGCTGGGCGCGTATCTGGAGCGGCTCTTCGATGTGCTCAACGCTGTGCCCGAGCAGGTCGAGACCGCCAGCTACCAGCGGCCAACGCTGCAGGGCGGGATCGAGCTGGCCAACGTGGCGTTTCGCTACGATCAGCACAGCCCGCTGGTGCTGCGCGATCTCTCGCTGCAGGTCGCGCCGGGCCAGAAGGTGGCGATTGTCGGCCGCAGCGGCTCGGGCAAAACCACCCTGGCCAAGCTGATGCTCGGGCTGTATCGCCCGGACCAGGGCCGCATCAGCTACGATGGGATCGATCTGGAGGACTGCGACCGCGCCCATATCCGCGCCCAGATGGGCGTGGTGATGCAGGACTCGATCCTGTTCAGCGGCCCGCTGCGCCGCCGCGACGATCGCCTCCAGCGTGAGGGTGTGGCGATGAAAGTCGATATTCTGGCGCAGCGAGCCGCTGAACAGGATCGAGTCCTGCATCACCACGCCCATCTGGGCGCGGATATGGGCGCGGTCGCAGTCCTCCAGAT
>DAOTUS010000008.1:0-4175 GCA_034437415.1 Herpetosiphonaceae bacterium | reverse complement strand
AGGTAGTTAGGCCCGAAACGGGTGCGCAGGGCCGCGCTCAGCGTTTTGAACGAGCTGAAGCCGCTGGTGCCGCAGGTGAGGCCACAGGCGTTGGGATACTCCCAGTCGATGTCGATGCCATCGAAGACATCAGCCCAGCGCGGATCCTCGATCAGGTTGTAGCAGGAGTTGGCGAAGGCGACGGGGTTGGCGGCCGCCTGGGCAAAGCCACCCGACCAGGTCCAGCCACCGAACGAGAAGAGCACCTTGATGTTCGGATTGATTTTTTTGAGCTTGCGCAGCTGGTTGAAGCTACCGCGCAGCGCCCCGGCATCCCAGGAGTCGGCCACGCCATCGACGCTCTCAGCGGCGCTGTAGAAGCGGTCATAGTCGGCGTAGGTATCGCCGAGGACACACTGGCCGTTGGTCACGTTGCCAAAGGCGTAGTTGATATGGGTTAGTTTGCTGGCCGAGCCGCTGGTGACGATATTTTTGACGTGGTAGTTACGTCCGTAGACGCCCCACTGGGCAAAGTAGCCGAGGATTTTCGCGCCGCCGCCAGGTGGGGTGGTGGGCGTGACGGTTACCGGGGTCGCCGTGCCTGGCGGAGTTGCGGTTGGGGGCGGAGTTGCGGTCGCCCCAACACACGGCCCACGATCTTCCCACACGCCCGAGGTGCTGACACCGGGCTGCTCGCCCTGGGTCCACCACTTGGCGCGCCACTCGCGGCCATTGTGCGACGCGGTGTTGCCGCCAGTGTAGACCTTGGTGCTCACCCAGGCCGCCGAGGTACAGCCGCCCGGCGAGGTTGTTGGGACGGTGGTCGCGGTTGGGTTGGTGCCAATCGGCGTGGCGGTTGGCGGCGTGGTTGGGTTGGTGGTGGAGACCGGCGTCCAGAGCGACGCGACTGCCGCCGGGTTCCAGTCGGGCTGGGAGGTGTGGGCCTGGATACATTTGTACTCGACCCCATTGTAGCTGACGACCTGGCCAACGCTATAGGCCTGGAAATTACCGTTCCAGGCCGGGGCAGCGGCTGAGACAGGCTGATTAAAAACAACAAGACTAAAGACCATCATCAGAAGAACGGTGAGAGATACAGCTTGTGACCATCGCAGATTAAACCGCTTCATTGTGTGGATTCCTTTCAGGAGCACCGTGAGGTTGCTCCATAGGTTGAGAGCCATTGTGCGGATGCTTCATTGCATAAAGCTGAGATTGCTGATCCAAACCCGATGCCAATTGCATTTCAATCAATTTCAGACTAGGATTTCCTCCTTCGGGTAGAATAATCCAGTAGTTCATTGAATTTACAAAGTCTATAATAGTATAATTATTTTAACTTTGTCAAGTAGGACTTTTCATCCAGCCCAGTCGGCGACGCGGATGGCGTCGAGAATTGTGGGGGTGGCAAGACACTTTAGGCTGATCCAGAGCTGTAAAACGGGCAATTTGTTCGGCGCTGCGGCCAGGCAGCTGGATCGGAAGCGGGCTGCCAGGGGCGGTAATCGGATTGGACGAGCGGGATACTTTGATTGAATAGCGAGCTTGACAAAGTTTCGGTGATCTTTTATACTCAACTTTGTAAGTTCAATGGACTGAAGACTATGACAACACTCGAAAAAGCCACGCGGGAGCACACCAAAGTCCACAATCGGCGGCTGATTCTACGGACGATCTACGACCAGGGAGCGATTAGCCGGGTTGATATCTCACGAATGACCCGGCTGACTCGCACCACCGTCTCGGCCAACGTCAGCGAGCTGCTTGACGAGGGCCTGGTGGAGGAAGTTGGCACCGGCGAGTCGGTCGGCGGCAAGCCACCCACCCTGCTGAGCCTGGCCGAAGACTCCCGGCATCTGATCGGGCTGGATCTGGCGAGCGGGACCCTGCGGGGCGCCGTGATTAGTATGCGTGGCAAGGTGCGGCATCAGGCCAGCGTGGCGCTGCCAAGCCAGGGCGGCGAGGCGGTGCTGGCGGCGGTCTACCAGCTGATCGACCAGCTGATCGCCAGCACCGCCAGCCCAATCCTGGGGATTGGGATTGGCGCCCCAGGGATTATCGATGCCGCCCAGGGCGTCGTGCGGCAGGCGGTCAATCTGGACTGGCGCGAGCTGCCACTGCGGACCATTCTGACCCAGCGCTATCGCCTGCCGATCCACGTCGCCAACGACAGCCACGTCGCCGCCATCGCCGAATACACATTTGGGGTCCACAAGAATGTTGGCAACCTGGTGGTGGTGAAAATCGGCCGGGGGATTGGCATGGGAATGGTGCTGAACGGACGCCTGTTCTATGGCGATGGCGGCGGCGCTGGCGAGATCGGGCATGTGGTGGTGGTGGATCACGGGACGCTGTGTCGGTGCGGCAACTTTGGCTGCCTGGAAACCGTCGCCAGCAGCCAGGCAATTATCCAGCAGGCCCGCACGATGGCCCACCACCAGCCCGACTCGAAGCTGCACACGCTGGTTAGCCAGGGCCACGAGCTGACGATGCCCGAGGTGGTGGCGGCCTACCACGCCGGCGACACCACGCTGCAGCCGATTATCACCAATGTGGGCCGCTATCTGGGCATTGCGCTGGCGTTTGTGGTAGGCACGCTCAATATCAACCACGTGATTATGGCCGGCACGGTGGCGGGATTTGGCCAGGCCCTGCTTGAGCCGCTCAACGCCCAGCTGCAGCGCCGCACCCTGGCCACGCTGGCCAACCAGACCACGATCGAACAAAGCACGCTGGGGCCAGACATCGTCACCCTCGGGGCCGCCGCGCTGCTGCTGGCACAGGAACTGGGCTTGAATCAATTTCCATAGCCAAAGGAATCAGCATGGATCGAGAATCACAGAACCTATGGAAATGGCTGCTCGGCGTTGATGTTGGCGGCACCAAAATCGCCACCCTGCTGGTGGATAGCCAGTGGCAGGTGCGCGAACAGCTCACCGTTGCGACCGACTTGGCCAGCCCCCAGCACACCCTGAACAGCATCATCAAGGCGATCTGCGAGACGCTGCGGCGGGCCAATGTGGCCCTGGACGAGGTTGGGGCGATTGGTCTGGGGATTCCGGGCCAGGTCAACTCCAGCACAGGCGTGGTCAATCTGGCGGTGAATCTGGGCTGGGATACGCTGCCGGTTGGCACGCTGCTCCGCGAGGCGCTCCAGATCCCGTGTTTTCTGGAGAACGACGTGCGGGCGGCGGCCTGGGGCCTGCATCGCTTTGAGGCGACACGCGGCGGGGATAGCCTGGCCTACCTGAGCATCGGCACGGGAATCTCGGCCGGGCTGGTGCTCCAGGGCCAGCTGTATCGCGGAGTCCACGGCATGGCCGGCGAGATCGGCCACAGCAGTTTCGATCCCCACGGGCCGCGCTGTAGCTGCGGCGGGCGGGGCTGTCTGGAGATGCTGGCCTCTGGCCCGGCGATTGCGCGGATGGCCGCGGCCGCGCTGGCCGCCGGCACCCCGACGAGCCTGCGCCAGCTGGCGGCGCCAGCGACGACCGCCCAGGTCTATGCGGCGGCGGCGGCGGGCGACCTGGCAGCGCTGGGGATTGCCGCGCAGGTCGGCCAGGCGATTGGCCGAGCGATCTACAACCTGTCCCTGGCCTACGATGTTGAGCGGATTGTGCTGGGCGGCGGCGTGACTGCGGCGGGAGCCGCCTTCTTCCTGCCGATTGTCGCCGAGCTGGACCGCCTGCGCGAAGAGTCGCAGCTGGCCCGCGCGCTGCTCACCCCGGAGCTGGTCACGCTCGTGGCGCCTGACTACAACGTTGGCGGCTGGGGCGGCGTGGCGCTGGCCGAAAAGGGCCTCCAGCATACGCTATCACTGCCTGCGGCGACATCGCCGCGGACTGTTCATACAACCACGAATCGCAAGGAGGGTTTATTGGCCGCTAATCGCTAGCGCGGTGCGCCGGAGGTTAGGGATTAGGCCACTCCAATGCGCCATATGTCCTGGTCTGCCCCCAGAAGAGGGTTTGGAACACCGCTCGCGAGCTTACTCACACCAGATTGAGCTGAAGGAACCTGATCATTTATCTATGCCTTGAGACCTTCAAGGAGGAGCGCCACCATGACACGGAAGTTTTGGCAACTACTAAGCCTGTTCACCATCCTGTCGCTGTTTGTTGCTGCGTGTGGCAGCGAGGCCGCCACCACCGCCCCAGCGACCACCGCGCCCGCCGCCACCGAGGCGGCTGCGGCCC
>DAOTUS010000007.1:0-1700 GCA_034437415.1 Herpetosiphonaceae bacterium | reverse complement strand
AAATTGTCTCAGCAAAACCCAGATCGACTTTTAATTTCGCCGAGCCATTGCTATCACGGTGACACGACGCTCAAGGCGTTGAGGTGATGAATGGCAAATTGGCGAGGGTATTGATAGATACTACAGTATATAGCAAATATTGGGCATGTTACACGCTTCTATCATAATAGATTGTGGAAAAGCCGTTGTGGACTACCAACGGCTTTTCCGCTGAGGAGGCGGTGGGTGGTCCGCTCAGGGCGTGTGCGGGATAACCTCGATCGCGCTAATTTTAGCATTTTCGATCCGGCGAATAAAGCCCAGCGACACACTCCCATCGCTAATTATTACCGGGAACTCGCGCACCAGCGCCGTATTCAACCCACCGGCGGTCGCCCAAATATCGAAATTGCTCAGGACGGTTGTATTTTCCAGCCGCACATCAAAGACCCGGCGATTAGGCCCATCTTTATTCAGCTCGGCAAAATGCAGACGCACCCGATACGCGCCATTGCTGACCGGAATGGCGTAGGTAAAGGCCACCCCGCCCTCAGGGATTCCGTTGGTCTGCCCGCCGGTTCACTCGGTCTGATAGATCGCCTGGTTGGCTGGGACGACCACGCCGCTGATGCTCGGCAGCGGAGATTGGGTATAGGCAATGCCGCCGCTGACCTGGCTCTGGCAGGCGCTGGTGCCGCTGCACCCCTGCCAGCTCGTGCCGTCAACGGTCTGGTCTGAGCCGCCAGCGTTGATGCGCACAGTGTTCCCGCCCGGCAGCGGCGGGCTGGTTGGCGTTGCGGCGGCGGTCGGGGCTGGCGAGGGGCTGATCCTTGTGGCGGTTGGGGCTGCTCGTGCTGGTCACCGTCGGCAGATACACGGTTGGCGCCAGCCCAGGGTTATAGATTTCGAGCTTGTTGGAGCTGGAGTAGCCCGCCTGCGTCCCGCCACCGGCGACATAGATTCGGCCACCAATCAGCAGCGGGAAAATCCCGTGGCGGGCGGTCGGCATACTGGTGCCTAGGCGCCAGCGGTTGAGGACGGGGCTATAGATATCGACCCGGCTATACACATTCTGGTCGGTCGCCCCGGCGCCATCCAGCGTCTCGCCGCCGAACACGTAGAACTCACTGTTGTGGTAGACCGCGCGCCCAGTTCCGCCGCGGGCCTGGGGCAAGGCTGCGATCGGCGAGCCGCTCGACTGGCTGGACTGCCAGGTATTCGTGGCCGGGTCGTAGATCTGGACCGTATCAAAGCCATTGGCGACGGTGTTACCATCGCCGCTGCCGGAGCCACGCCCGCCAAAGATGTAGAGCTTGCTGCCATCGGTGGCGGCGGCGGCGTGGTTGCGGCCCTGCGGCATGGTCGCCAGCTCGGCCCAGGTGTTATCGACGGGGTTGTAGCGCGCCAGCCGATTGGTGGTCGACGCGCCAATAATCCCGCCGGCCACATAGATCTGCCCACCGATCAGCGCCGAGGAGCTGGAACCGGCCGCAAACGGCAGATCGGCGCCCATAGCCCAGCTGTTGCTGCCGGGGGTGTAGATCTGGACTTTGCCCGCACCGCTGCCCAGGCCGCCGAAAAGATACAGCTTGCCGCCGTAGACCTCGGCGGTGTGGTGATGGCCGGCAAGCGGTCGCTGGGCCAGTGTGCCGGTGCTGCTCCAGGTGTTGGTGGAGAGATTGTAGCGCAGCGTTGCCGCGCTGCCTTCGCCCACCAGATAC
>DAOTUS010000006.1:0-14906 GCA_034437415.1 Herpetosiphonaceae bacterium | reverse complement strand
GGCAGTTAAATCGCGATCTGCGGGCGGTGTGTGCGCAGATCGCGGCCAAGGCACCACGACTCCCCGATGGGCGACAGCTCATCCTCACCGTCTGGTCTGCACCGCGTCCCATTCTAGATATCCCGCCGTAACGTGTGGGCAGACTCCCTGCTAATATAGACGGGCAAATTGTGTGTCTCTGATCGAAAAATTCGATGGATGTCTCAGAAACGCAATAGACCCTGTGACACACCGAAAATCCATTGGATCGACGCTCAACTAGGAGCCATCATTGCAGAAGAGAGCAGCGTATGCAGCGCCGTCGTCCCGCCCGACCTGAATCACCGATTGAAGATCAGTTTTGGACCGCCTGGCAGCAGCGTGCCCCGCATATCCTGTTGGAGTTGCAATATCCGGCCTGTGGGGGCACCTACCGATTAGATTTTGCCCATCCACCCTCGCGGATTGCGATCGAACTGGATGGCTTCACGCACCACAGCAGCCATGCTCGGTTCACCCAGGATCGCAAGCGCCACCGCGATCTGGTGCGCGATGGTTGGCGGGTGCTTGTTTTTAGCGGCTCCGAAGTTTTCCATCAGCCCGAGCGCTGTGTCGATGAGGCCCGAGCAACGATTGAACAGCTGTCTGGCATGCTTGCTCCTCCTGTTCTGCCACTGGCTCCGACGACGCGTCGACAACAGTCGTATCGTCGTGGTCTCGTCAGTAGTGTTCTCCTCGGACTGGTGGTTCTCTGTCTGGCCGTCGGGTATGCGCGTCAGCGCCTGCAGCTCACCGTGGTAGGATCTGGCACCCCTCCTGGCAGTCCTAGCAGTATCGTGCCAACACGAGCATGGATCGTTGCTCCCACCGCTACGTTGTCCTTCGATCCACCACGACCGAATACAGTGAGCGATGTGGAGCAGATCCCAACTCTCGCCGTGCTCCGCACCGCCGTTGTGCAATCACCAGAGCTCAACGTGCGCAATCAACCGGCTCTAGATGCACTGGTGCTTGGCCGGATCAAACAGGGGGTTGTGGTGGAGGTGCTGGAAGATCGCGGGATTGATGGCACCCGCTGGTCGCTTATTCGGGTGACTGAGGACGAATTGCTCGTGGAGGGCTGGGTGAATGCTGGCTTTCTCCGCTAGTGCCAGGATTGGTCGTCCCAAAACGGCCAGTATCTGTAGTTCAGGAACACATCTATGACCATTCGACAACAACATGGTGTATTGCAACACGCAATTTTGTCTGATCTTTTACTCTGATGCTGGTGACCAGTGGGGTTTTGCCCTCAGTCAGAGGGGTATGCTACAATCGCTTCACCCTCATCGGTGCGCAGAGGAGACATTCAGTATGGTTGTTCTAGAAGATCTGACCCGTGGCGCGTCACTGCGGGGCATTCTCCCCAGTGGCCTGGTGACGGTTGTTGATGTCCGGTGGTACGGCAGCACTGCCGTCGAGTTGACCTATAAAGATGCCAGTGGCCAGCCTGCGGTGCGCCTCCTGTACCGCGATGATGAGCCGGGGCTGGAGCTGGTCAGCGCTGGCCGCCCCTGGGGCTTTGATGGCGACGGGCGGCTGTTTCGCTTGGTCTCCGAGGCCCACCGCATTCGGCTGGCTCATCTCTTTGATCCGGTTCTGGCGGTGCATACCTCGGTCGTCGAGCCGCTGCCCCATCAAATTACCGCTGTCTATGAGACGATGCTGTCGCGCCAGCCGCTGCGCTTTTTGCTGGCCGATGACCCCGGCGCGGGCAAAACCATCATGGCCGGTCTGCTGATCAAGGAGCTAATGGCGCGTGGCGATGTGCAGCGCTGTCTGATCGTCTGCCCAGGCAGCCTGGCGGAGCAGTGGCAGGATGAGCTGTATCGGCGCTTTCATCTGCCCTTCGATATCCTGACCAATGAGAAATTGGCCGCAGCCCGCACCGGCAACTGGTTCAGCGAGAATTCGTTGGTGATCGCGCGGCTCGATAAGCTGGCCCGCGATGAGGATGTCCAGCTGAAGCTGCAGGCTCCTGACTGCCACTGGGATCTGGTGGTCTGCGATGAGGCCCATAAGCTCTCGGCGACGTTCTTTGGCGGTGAGGTGAAGTATACCAAGCGCTACCGCCTCGGCCAGCTGCTGGGCACGCTGACCCGCAATCTGCTGCTGATGACCGCCACACCCCATAATGGCAAAGAAGAGGATTTTCAGCTCTTTATGGCGCTGCTGGATAGCGATCGCTTTGAGGGGCGCTTCCGCGATGGGGTGCATCAGGTGGATGTGTCCGATCTGATGCGGCGCATGGTCAAGGAGCGGCTGCTGAAGTTCGATGGCGCGCCGCTGTTTCCTGAGCGCATCGCCTACACCGTGCCCTATCGCCTTTCCGCTGATGAGGCCGAGCTGTACCGTGAGGTGACCAACTATGTGCGCGAGGAGTTCAACCGCGCTGAGGCGCTCCAAAATGATAAGCGGGCCGGAACGGTGGGCTTTGCGCTGACGATCCTCCAGCGCCGTCTGGCCTCCTCGCCCGAGGCAATCTATCAGTCGCTCCATCGCCGGCGCGAGCGGTTGGAGCAGCGCTGCCGTGAGCTGGCCCTGCTCCAGCGTGGGGCACTGATTGAGATCGGGAGTCGGGTGCTTGATGCTGATGATATCGTCGACCTGGAGGATGCACCAGAATATGAGGTCGCGGCGGTCGAGGAGGAGATTCTCGATCAGGCAACCGCCGCTCGCACCATTGAGGAGCTTCAGCATGAGATCGCCACGCTGCAGCGCCTGGAGACGCTGGCGCAGGCGGTGCGGCGCAGCGGCGAGGATCGAAAGTGGCGCGAGCTGTCCAGTTTGCTCGGCGAGATCCTGACTCCGGCGGCGATTGCCAATCGGCTGGCTGAGACACGGACAGCGTACTCGGTCCACCCGATCGCGCCGCCCGCCTCGTCGCCCGGTCAAAAGCTGGTGATCTTTACCGAGCATCGCGATACATTGAACTATCTGGTGCAGCGGGTCTCGACCTTGCTGGGACGCGAATCTGCGGTCGTGACGATCCACGGTGGCGTCGGCCGCGAGGATCGCTTGAAGGCGCAGGAGGCGTTTCGCCACGATCCCGATGTGCAGGTGCTGATTGCCACGGATGCGGCGGGCGAGGGGATCAATCTGCAACGCGCCCATCTGATGGTGAACTATGATCTGCCCTGGAACCCTAATCGGCTGGAGCAGCGCTTTGGTCGGATTCACCGCATTGGGCAGACCGAGGTCTGTCATCTGTGGAATCTAGTGGCCGAGGAGACCCGTGAGGGCGCGGTCTATCAGACGCTGCTGGAGAAGCTTGAGCAGTCCCGCACGACGCTGGGCGGCCAGGTGTTCGATGTGCTGGGCAAGCTCCAGTTCGAGGGCCAGTCGCTGCGCGATCTACTCATTCAGGCCGTTCGCTATGGCGATCAGCCCGATGTGCGGGCGCGGCTGACGCAGGCCATCGCCAATACGGTCGATCTGAAGCAGATTCAGGATTTGCTGGAGGAGCGGGCGCTGGTCCACGATTCTATGGACGCCCGCAAAGTGGCGCGGGTGCGGGAGGATATGGAGCGGGCCGAGGCGCGCCGCCTCCAGCCCCACTATATCGAGTCGTTTTTTCTCGAAGCCTTCAAGCATCTCGGCGGCTCCATTCGGCAGCGTGAGCCGCGCCGCTATGAGGTGACCCATGTTCCGGCGGTGGTGCGCCAGCGCAATCGGCTGCTGGGCACGGGCGATCCGGTGCTGGCGCGCTATGAGCGGATTGCGTTTGAGAAGAGTCTGATCGCGCCCCAGGGCCAGCCGCTTGCGGCCTTTGTCTGCCCCGGCCATCCGCTCCTCGATGCGACGCTCGACCTGATGCTGGAACGCTATCGCGATCTCCTGCGCCAGGGCACGGTGCTGGTGGACGAGAGCGACCTCGGCACGACGCCACGAGTGCTGTTCTATCTGGAGCATGTCCTCCAGGATGCCAGTCTGGTGCACAGCGGCGAGCGCCACACGATCTCAACCCAGATGTTATATGTGGAGCTGAGCGCCACTGCGCCACCCCGCAGTGTGCAGTACGCGCCCTATCTCGACTACCGGCCGCTGGCGCCGGAAGAGATGGATCTGGCGACGCTGCTGGCGCATCCGGCGTGTGCCTGGATTACCGGGGACCTGGAGCAGCAGGCGCTGGGCCACGCGATCGCCAATCTTGTTCCGACCCACTTGCAGGAGGTGCGCGGCCAGCGCCTGGGGCTGATTGAGAAGACCCGCGCCGCAGTCACCGATCGCCTGACCAAGGAGATTGGCTACTGGGACCATCGCGCCGAGGATCTGAAGCTCCAGGAGCACGCGGGCAAAACCAATGCCCGGCTGAACTCGCAGGAGGCCCGCCGTCGCGCCGATGATATGCAGGCCCGTCTGCACCGGCGCATGGAGCAGCTCGATCGCGAAGCCCAGATCGCTGCGCTGCCGCCGGTGGTGATGGGCGGGCTGGTGGTGCTGCCCATCGGGTTGCTCAACACCATTATCGGCCGACCAGCAACCGTGGCCCACACGGTCGATACCCAGGTTGCCGCCGCGCGGGCGCGGGCGATTATCATGGAGATTGAGCGCGGCCTCGGTTTCGTGCCCGTCGATCGGGAGTTCGAGCGCCTGGGCTATGATCTGGAGAGCCACGACCCCACCACCGGCAAGCTGCGCTTTCTTGAGGTCAAGGGGCGGATTGCGGGTGCTGAGACGATTACGGTGACCAGAAATGAGATTCTGTACTCGCTCAACAAGCCCGATGATTATATTCTGGCGATTGTCGAGTTTGTGCCGGGGCAGACCCATCGGGTGCATTATCTGCGCCAGCCCTTTCAGCGCGAGCCGGATTTCGATGCTACCAGCGTGAACTATACCTTTGCCAATCTGCTGGCGCGGGCCACATCGCCGTCGTAAGCCATAAAGGAACCCAATGACTACTAAGAAGAAACTGATCGAGGTGGCGCTGCCGCTGGAGAAGATCAATGTTGCCAGCGCCCGTGAGAAATCGATCCGCCACGGCCACCCCAGCACACTGCATCTCTGGTGGGCCAGACGACCGTTGGCGGCGGCGCGGGCGGTGATTTTTTCCCAGATGGTCGATGACCCCTCCGAGTATATCGCCGAGCTGGAGCGCGATCCCGCCAAGCACGCGCAGGCCCAGCAGACGCTGGTTGAGCGGCAGGCGGCCTGGGATATTCGGCGCGCGGCGTTTGAAACGCTCCCGCTGCCCGGCGAGCGGGCCGAGCTCGACCCCGGCCTGGCCCCGACGCTGGAGGAGTGTCTGGCCGATAACGAGCGGCAGCGGCTGTTTCGGCTGATCGAGCAGCTGGTGCTGTGGGAGAACACCACCAACGAGGAGGTGCTCAATCAGGCTCGCGCTGAGATTTGGCACAGCTGGCGCCGAACCTGCGCCGACAACGCCGACCACCCCCGTGCCGCCGAGCTGTTCAATCCCGAGAAACTGCCCGGCTTTCACGATCCGTTCGCCGGCGGCGGGGCGCTGCCGCTGGAGGCGCAGCGGCTGGGGCTGGAGAGCTATGCCAGCGACCTCAACCCGGTGGCGGTGCTGATCAACAAGGCGATGATCGAGATCCCGCCCAAGTTCGCCGGCCAGCCGCCGATCAATCCGGCTTTCCGGGCGCAGGTGGCGGGCACTGCCGGGCAGAGTGCGGCGCTGCCGGGCACCGAGCGGCAGTGGCGCGGTGCCCAGGGTCTGGCGGAGGATGTGCGCTACTACGGCCAGTGGATGCGCGACGAGGCCGAGAAACGCATCGGCCACCTGTATCCCAAGGTTGAGGTCACGGTGGCAATGGTGCGTGAGCGGCCCGACCTGCAGCCCTATCTCGGCCAGCAGCTCACGGTGATCGCCTGGCTGTGGGCGCGCACGGTCAAAAGCCCCAACCCGGCCTTCGCCCACGTTGACGTACCGCTGGCCTCGACCTTTATGCTCTCGACCAAGCTCGGTAAGGAAGCCTACGTCGAGCCTGTGATCGCGGGAGATAGCTATCACTTTACGGTTAAGGTTGGCAAGCCCAAGGATGCTGAGACCGCCAAGCTCGGCACCAAGTTCTCACGCGGCGCCAACTTTCGCTGCGTGATGTCAGGAACACCAATTGCAGGCGAATACATTAAAGTTGAGGCTAAAGCTGGTCGAATGGGTACACGATTAATGGCAATTGTGGCTGAAGGTGAGGGACGAGTATATGTCTCTCCCATTCCCGACCACGAACTGATTGCTAAACAAGCACAACCAACTTGGAAGCCAGATCTGAAAGTTCCAACACCCTGCCATGATGTTGATCGATTACCCATGTACGGTATGCCTACCTGGGGTGACGCATTCACAGTTCGACAGTTGACGGCGCTCACGACCTTTTCCGACTTGGTGAGTGAGGCCCGTACTGAAGTGCAACGCGATGCACTAGCTACCGGGCTGGCCATTGACGAGCATGGAATTGATGCTGGCGGCAGCGGCGCGGCGGCGTATGCTGATGCAGTGGCAGTGTATTTATCGTTTGCCCTCAGCAAACAAGCTGATCTGGGAAATAGCCTATGTAGATGGGAACCTGTAGCGCAATGTCCTCGCCAATTATTTGGACGGCAAGCTATTCCTATGATTTGGGATTACGCAGAAGGTAACCCTCTTGGATCTAGTTCCGGTGCATGGATTGTTTTCGTTGAGGGCATCTCAAAAGCGTTTGCAAAAACTTTTGAATTCATCCGATTCGATGCAAACGGGGTTGCTCAACACGCAGATGCTAGTCGTCAAGAATTGTCAAGCGCAAAAATTGTATCAACCGATCCCCCTTACTATGACAACATTGGCTACGCTGAGCTCTCAGATTTTTTCTATGTCTGGCTACGGCGCTCGCTTAGATCCATCTTTCCCAATCTATTTGCTACTATGGCTGTACCCAAAGCAGAGGAACTGGTTGCTACACCGTATCGCCACGGCACGAAGCAAAAAGCGGAGAAGTTCTTTCTCGATGGCATGACCCAGGCGATGCAGCGCCTTGCAGAACAAGCTCACCCGGCGTTCCCAGTCACGATCTACTACGCCTTCAAGCAATCTGAGACCGACGCTAAGGATGGCACATCCAGCACGGGCTGGGAAACCTTTCTGGATGCCGTGATTCGCGCTGGCTTTGGCATCAGCGGAACCTGGCCGATGCGGACAGAGAATGATAGTCGCATGATTGGACACGGAACCAACGCACTCGCGTCCAGCATCGTGCTCGTCTGTCGCCCACGCCAACACAACGCGCCAACCGTGACCCGCCGCGATTTCATTGCGGCCCTGCGCGATGAACTGCCGCTAGCGCTGGCCAACATGCAGCGCGGCAACATCGCCCCGGTCGACCTGGCCCAGGCGGCGATTGGCCCCGGAATGGCCGTCTTCACCCGCTACGGCAACGTCCTCGACGCCGCCGGCAACGCAATCAGCGTGCGCGAAGCCCTGGCGCTGATCAACGTGACTCTCGACGAGGTGCTGGCCGAACAGGAGGGCGACTTCGACGCCGACACCCGCTGGGCGCTGGGCTGGTTCGAGCAATATGGATTTGGCGATGGCGAGTATGGCGTGGCCGAGACCCTCTCCAAAGCCAAAAACACCAGCATCGCCGGAATGGTTGCTGGCGGGCTGCTGGCCTCACGGGGCGGCAAGGTTCGGCTGCTGCGGCCCGAAGACCTGCCCAGCGACTGGGATCCCGCCAACGACGAGCGCCTGACAATCTGGGAGATGGTCCATCATCTGGTGCGCACGCTCGCCCAGGGCGAAGAAACCGCCGCCAATCTGCTGGCCGCCATCGGCCCGCGCGCCGACATCGCCCGTGAGCTGGCCTACCGCCTGTACACCGTCTGCGAGCGCAAAAAGCGCGCACCCGAGGCGCTGGCCTACAACGGCCTCGTCCAGAGCTGGCCCGAAATGCTGCGGCTCTCGCGTGAACCGTCCGCACTGCACGGTGCGCAAATCAACCTGTTTGAAGGAGCATAATCCATGGCAATCACCAACTACGAGCGGGTCGGCAAAGCGATGGAGCTGCTCAAACACGGCCTTCAACCCTTCATCGAACGCGAACTGAGCGCCCGCTATGGCAAATACTGGATCAGCACGGTCACCGACGCCTGGCGCAACGAGCTGAACTGGGTCGACGACAACACGCCCCACCTGGACGTGGCCGCGCTGCTCCGGATCATGTGGGACCAGTGGAATGAGGTTTTCCGTCGAACCCTGGGCTTCGCCGAGCGTAGCCTGATCAGCGAGCTGCGCGAATCCCGCAACAAGTGGGCGCACCAGACCGCCTTTTCGACTAACGATACCCAGCGCGTGCTTGACTCCACAACCCGCCTGCTCACCGCCGTCTCAGCCCCGCAGGCCGAAGAGGTCGAGCGCATGCGCATGGAGCTGATGCGGGTCTTCTTCGACGAGCAGGTGCGCAACGAACGGCGTAAAACCACCGGAACCACGATTGAGAGCACCGTCACTGGCGTGCTCAAACCCTGGCGCGAAGTGGTGACACCGCACCGCGATGTCGCCAGCGGCCGCTATCAGCAGGCCGAGTTTGCCGCCGACCTGTGGCAGGTTCACCTGGGCGAAGGCACCGACGAATACCGCAATCCGGTCGAATTCTTCCGCCGCACCTACCTCACCGAAAGCCTCAAGCAGCTGCTGGTTGGCGCACTCCATCGGCTGGTCGGGGCTGGCGGCGACCCCGTGATTCAGCTCCAGACCAATTTTGGCGGCGGCAAGACCCACTCCATGCTGGCGCTGTACCACCTGGTGTCTGGGATCGCGCCAACCGAACTGGCAGGCATTGATACGATCATGCAGGAGGCGAACGCGACCAGTTTGCCCACCGCCCGGCGCGTGGTGCTGGTCGGCAACAAAATCTCGCCCGGCAACCCCGTGGTCAAGGCCGACGGCACCGTGGTGCGCACCTTGTGGGGCGAGCTCGCCTGGCAGCTTGGCGGGCGCGAAGCCTTTGAGCAGATCCGGCTCGATGATGAGCGGGCCACCAACCCCGGCGACAAACTGCGCGAACTGTTCAATCAGTATGGGCCGTGTCTGATCCTGATCGATGAATGGGTCGCCTATGCGCGCCAGCTCCACGACCAGAGCGATCTGCCGGCGGGCGGCTTTGAAACCCAGTTCAGCTTCGCCCAGGCGCTCACCGAATCGGCCAAGTTGGCCAAACACTGCCTGCTGGTCATCAGCCTCCCGGCCTCGGACACCAACGGCTCGCCGCATACCCAGGCCGACGATGTGGAGGTGGGTGGCCAGCGTGGGCGCGAGGCCCTGGATCGTCTGCGCAACGTCGTCGGGCGGGTCGAGTCCTCCTGGCGACCAGCCAGCGCCGAAGAAGGCTTTGAGATCGTGCGCCGACGGCTGTTTGAGCCGCTCGCCAATGCCACCCAATTCACCGATCGCGATGTGGTGGCGCGCGCCTTTGCCGACGTGTACCGCACCCAGCAGCAAGAATTCCCCCCAGAGTGCCGTGACAGTGAGTACGAGAAGCGACTGAAGGCGGCGTACCCCATCCATCCGGAGATCTTCGACCGCCTGTACACCGATTGGTCGACGCTGATCAAATTTCAGCGCACCCGTGGCGTGCTCCGGCTGATGGCGGCCGTCATCCACGACCTTTGGGAGCATGGCGATCGCAACCCCTTAATCATGCCCGGCAATATCCCGATCGACCAGCCGCGCGTGCAGTTCGAGCTCACCCGCTACCTCTCAGACAACTGGGTTCCCACCCTGGAGAAAGATGTCGACGGCCCCAACTCGCTGCCCCAGCAGATCGATCGCGATGTGCCGAACCTGGGCAAATTCTCGGCCTGCCGCCGGGTGGCTCGAACGATCTACCTCGGCTCCGCCCCCACCGGCGCCGCCGCCAATCGCGGCATGGAGGATCGGCGAATCAAACTCGGCTGCGTCATGCCGGGCGAGTCGTCCGCCGTCTTTGGCGATGCCCTGCGCCGGCTGGCATCGGCCGCCACCTACCTGTATCAGGATGGCACCCGCTACTGGTACGCCACCCAGCCGACCGTGACCAAAGTGGCCGATGACCGGGCCGAGCAGCTCAAGCGCGAGCCGGATAAAGTTACCCACGAACTGGATAAGCGGCTGCGGGCCGATCTCCGCACGATTGGTGATTTCAGCCGGATTCACCCACTGCCCGGCTCAAGCAGCGATGTCCCCGACGACCTTGACGCCCGGCTGGTCGTGCTCGGGATTGACCAGGCCTACAGCAAAGAGGCCGGGAATGCGGCCGAACTCGCCGCCCGCAGCATCCTGGAACAGCGAGGCAATGCACCACGGCTCTACCGCAACGCCCTGGTGTTCCTGGTGGCCGACAAAACCCGCATCCAGGATTTGGATGAAGCGGTGCGCAGATATCTGGCGTGGGATTCGATCCTGGCCGAAAAAACCACCCTGGATCTCTCCCCACACCAGGTAAAACAGGCCGAAACGCAGAAAGCCGCCGCCGACAGCAGCGTGACCGCACGGATCCCCGAGACCTACCAGTGGCTGTTGGTGCCAAAACAGCTCCAACCCCAGGCCGCCGTGGAATGGCAGGCGATCAAGCTCTCGGGGCAGGATGCGCTGGCGGTGCGGGCGAGCAAAAAGTTGCGCAGTGATGATCTGCTGGTGCTGAACCTGGCACCCACCAGCCTGCGCCTTGAGCTCGACAAAATCCCCCTGTGGCGGGGCGATATGGTCACAATTCGCCAGCTGGTCGAGGATTTTGGCCGCTACCACTACCTGCCCCGGCTCAAAAACACAACCGTTCTGATCGAGGCAATGCGTGACGGCATCAGCCGACCGACCTGGGAAGCGGACACCTTTGCCTACGCCGAAAGCTACGACGAAGTCATGAAGCGCTATCGGGGACTGCGGACTGCCGCGATGGTGACTATCAGCGCCAGCGACGCCACCCTGCTGGTTCGCCCTGAGATTGCCCGCCGCCAGCTGGATGCCGAAACTCCCCCACCGCCGCCACCATCTGGTGAAGAAGACCGTGAACCGCCGGTGGGGCCAGGACCGATTACGCCATTTCCGCCACCGCCCGACCCTGATCCCGTTGTACCGCGACCACTGCGGCGCTTCCACGGGAGTGTGACCCTCGACGCCAGGCGGGTTGGCCGCGACGCGAGCCGGATCGCCGACGAGGTCATTACCCATCTGGTGGGACTGTTAGGTTCATCGGTAACGGTGACGCTCGAAATTGAGGCGGATATACCAGTGGGCACCCCGGACAATGTCGTCCGCACTGTCACGGAGAACAGCCGAACGCTGAAGTTTGATCAAGCAGGATTTGAGGAATCATAGCTGTCCATGGGTTTGAACCGCCACCGGGTCGTTGGCAGGGTGTGGCGGGTTCTGGTATGCTCAGCGGCGAATACCCTGGTGATTGTGGCCCTCAGGCGGAGTGGAGCAGCCGGGTTCAACCCTGAAAGGAGATCGCAATGCCCCATGATCACACCACGGATGTGATGGCCCTCAGTGATACCCTGGGGGTCAAGCTGGAGATTACCCGCGGGCTGCCAACCTGGGAGGCATTTCCGGGCATGCGCCACCAGAAGGCGGTGCGGCGGATTCTGCTGAGTATTGCGCCGATTGCCGATCATCCGGCGGGCTGTGGCTGTTTTGCTGTCGCCGATGTGTCCATCACGTTCCCGGACGGGTCGTTCAAACGCCCGGATATCGCGCTGTACTGCCATGAGCCCGCTGATACCGATGCGGCAACCACCGAGCTGCCCAACGCCGTGATTGAGGTGATCAGCAACGATTCTGAACGCAAGGACCTTGAGATCAACCCACCCTTCTATCTGGCCCATGGAATTCAGGATGTGGTCATCGTTGACCCGCGCACCCTGGCGGTAACGCACCACCGCCACGACCGTGTGCAGCGCGGGGTCTCCCCCATGCTGATCCATTTAATCTGCGGCTGCCAGGTGACGGTCTAGGCTGGCGGATCACACCCAGGCACGTGGCTCCTGGTCGGAGTATGGGAACGACTATGGCCACCGTGCGTATCGACCAGGAGCCGACCAGGACGGCCCCCCCATTCAGGTGCAGCCGTATGCTGCACCCCAGGCACCACGCAAGGAGCTGGAATGAGCTATCCGTTAACCAAACAGCTTGCCGATCTGATCGGCGAAACGCATCACGGCCCCATCGCGCAGATCCGCCGTGTCATTGAGCATGCCGGCGCGGAGCTGGCCACGACCGCCGCTGATGATGCCGTCAGGATGGCCGCTGCGGGCGAGATGCCCCGTGCGGACGGGTCGCCACGCACGCCGGGTGGGATCTTCTTCGCCCTGGTGCGCCAGCGGATCGACCCGGCGGTCGTGCCGATCATCTTTCCGAGCGCTGCGGCATCGCGGCGCGCCCGGCAGGCCCGTGGGGAAGGCTCACCCCGACCCAGACCAACGGTTGCCCCGGAAGCAGACCCTGGTTCGGTGCTGCCCGCATTCCAGTGGACCGAGAAGACGGCCATCTATCGCGAGCTTCAGCAGCAGAAAGGCACGGTACAGACGGTGAAAATAACCTTGATTGGGCGACCTGGTCGGGTCGTCGAAAAGCAGGATCTCGTGATCACGATGATGACCCAGATGGAGGCACCCAACACGTTCCCGAAGGGTGTGCCTGCGCCGCCGACGACGCCGACGGTGTACACCATCTACATCGGGGCCAAGCAGTGGAAGACCGTGGCCGAGGCCATGCAGAACCCCGAGGACCGGCTGATCGTGGAGGGGTTCGCCGCGTTCGATCCTGGATTAGAGGGGATGGCGGTGTTTGTGACCTCGACGACCACCAAGCTGCTCCAACAGCAGAAGCGGCAGTCGGCCTAGTCCCGGCGCCGTGAAAGGACGCAGCTCGTGCCCCCCTACCAGTACATCCCGCCTGCGCCTTCGTCCGGCTGATGGAGTGCAATCAGCGGGCGGGTGGTGTCCGCGAAGGCACGCGACTGACTACTGGCAGGGCGATTGCTGGATGAACCGCGAGGAACGGCGGAAGACCAGAGGCCATCCCACGATGCGCAGGGAGGGCTGGATGTCCACCGCGCAGCACGAAGAAAGGACACCCAATGACGCAGACGGAGATGACGCTGTTTGCCGCGATTGAGATTCTCGCCACCGGAACTGAAGGGCCGGAAGACCGGCTGCGCAGTGCCTGGATGCGACTGCAGGCGGTGCAGGCAACCGCGCTGCCCGAACGGCTCCAGCCGCGCTATCATGATCTGCTCCAGCGCCTGACGACGCTGCTGCCGACCGCGAGCGAGCCGCGCGCGCTGCCCGTCTCACGGCTGGACTATATTGAGGTCTCGACCGCCCTCTGCACCCTCTATCGCCAGCTCTGCTGGCCGTAGGGTGCATGGTACCGTCTTGGTGCTGCTGCTTCACTCGTAAGCATGTTCCAGCAGCAGGGCAGAAGGAGCGGGGATGATCGTTCAGTTAACGCGTGCGAGGAGAGCCACTTGACCACTGATGTGCCGCGTAAGCGCGGCGGTCGCCGCGAGGGTGCGGGCCGTAAGCCCACACTGAAGCCACTGAAGGCCGTGCGGTTGCACGACCCCGCGATCCGCGAGGCACTGGCTGCGCTGACCGTCCATGAGCGGGAGGTCATAGAGGAGCCGCTGTGGAGCCAGGAGGAGATGGTCGCTGAACTCATCCGGGCCGCGCACGATCAGATGGTGAATGCCCGGATTGATTATACGGACAATCAAAACCCCGCTTCACTGACCGCTATTGATTATACGGATAATCAAAGAGTCGCGTCGGCTGGTGCAGCGGCACCCGCTATCTACCAGATCCGCATCGCGCTTGTGGACATCGAGCCCGAGATCTGGCGTCGTGTGCTCGTCCGCAGCGAAGCGACCCTTGGCGATCTGCATGACATCATCCAGATCTGCTTTGACTGGGAGGACTACCATCTGCACCAGTTTGGTCTTGATGATGGGGAGTACGATGCCGCCAGCGATGGGTCGGTGCAGCTGCTGCGCTTTGGCTTACGCGCCGGGTCATCCTTCGGGTATGTCTACGACTTCGGCGATCACTGGGTCCATGAGGTCGAGGTCGAGGTCGAGGCGGTGCTGCCGTTCAGTGCCCGCAAGCGCTATCCGCAGTGTGTCGCCGGCGCCAGGCCGGCCCCTGAAGAGGACTCGGGCGGGGCCTGGGCCTCCATGGAAAAACAGCGCCGCTCCGAGCGGGCGAAAGCTGCTGCCAAGAAGCGCCAGCAGGCCCGTGGCACGGCGGCGACAGCGAAGAAGAAGCCGACCGGGCCGGTCTACGACCGTGCGCAGATCAATCGGCGCCTGACGGCGTGGGCGGCCGGTGATGACTTTTTCATGTCGGCATAGCGATGTACGCCGATAGCAGCGTACATCGCTATGCCGACCCTACCACCGCCGGGTGCTCGGGTTTTGTGCGACGATTGATTATCGGAATAATCAATCGTCGCACGTATCTTCACGAAAATCCTAGCGCACAGCGAGGTTTTGGAGCGTCGGCCGTGCGCCAATCAATGTGGCAGAACCGCCAACCTGGTTCCATGCGGAGCACATAACCAGGGATTCAGGCCATTTGGCGTTTACTGCTCCTTTGAAATGAGACGTGGTACTGGCACACGTGAGCCCAACCGGAGCAGTCGTGTTTTGTTGACAGGATCGGTACCATGGTGAGCGTGATTTTCACATCCGTGGGGGTCGTCTCATTTCAGAAGCGCTGCTGGCTCACGCTGGCCGGAATCCCTGATAACAAACCCAGTCTGGAGAACACGCATCGGTAATCCTATCCTTACCATCAATACCCTCGCCAATTTCCCATTCATCACGTCAACGACGTGAGCGTCGTGTCACCGTGATAGCAATGGCTCGGCGAAATTAAAAGTCGATCTGGATTTTGCTGAGGCAATTTCA
>DAOTUS010000005.1:0-6170 GCA_034437415.1 Herpetosiphonaceae bacterium | reverse complement strand
GGCCAGGAGCTGGGTGAGGAGCGCGCGGCCGGGAAGTAGCGCTGATCCAAGGAGTCGATGATTGAGAGAATGAAATGGGCTGACGAAATCTATCGTCAGCCCATTTGCTTGGAGCGGATTTTACTGCACCGTCGCTGGCAGAGGTTACGTGCGCTTGCGGCTTTTCGGCGCTATTGCCGCCAGCAGTGGCGCGGTGATCTGTTGATAGAGCGTGAAAAGGTGTTCTATGCGGTGGCGCTCGGTGTCGAAAGGCTGCTTGCGGTAGGCTGTGTCCACCGCTTTATCCAGGGCCTGATGGGCTTTTAGGAGCGCTGGCGGCATTGCGAGCGGGTCGTACAGGTCGGCAAGGGTGCTATCGGGAAACTGAGTGCGGATATCCAGAATGCTTTGGGCCGCCTTCTGAATTACTTCATCTTGCGCAAGGGTTGGTGTTGGCCAAGGAAAATTATTGTACACAATATCTTTGGAATATCGAAAATCACTCTTTAGCCTGCCACATGTATATCGCATCCAGGTCATGTGCATTCCCGACGATAACACTCCAAAGTGGTAGGGGGTTGCGTGTTCAACCGTTAATACTTGATCATTGGCGATTACATCTGAAGTCATAAAGCCAATTGGAATATAATGTCGTCTTTCTGAAGACACTCTTGGAACCAGGAGATAATTGCTCTGTGGCTGTGCAATCTGACAAAATAGAGCTGGTATTTTAGCAAAATTACGAGTGCTTGCGGCCTTGCTGGCGAGTCGGAATTGTTTCACTTTTTCGATGCGTTCCATCACTTTTGGAAGTTGTCGTATCTCTGCCGGAGAAATGTGAACCAGCCATAAACACCATCTACGCCAACCATTAATGAATTCTTGTGCGCCGGTATATGGTTGTATCCATTGTTCTGCTTTAGGTTCAATTTCTAAAAAAGCCGCTCGTTCTTCGTCAGTAAAAATCAAATGTCCTCCGTCGCGTGGCATGCTGCCAAATCTCATATTGGGAATATTGCTTAGAGGAGTACTTCGATTTACTACTACTAAATCAGCAGCATCTACTAGGTAGGGATTGATATTGTTTGCATCCACTGCATGTGGGTTTCCCTTTATATCCTGATATTCATAAATTATCTTACGTGTAGTGTCATGTAAAGCGAATCCAATAATTACACAGTGAACCGCTGCTTTACCTCGAGCTTCACTACTCCAAGCAAAAGTTCGATGAGCAAAGTGGATTTTGATACCACGATTTAGTAATTCTTGCCAAAGAATATTTACTTGTTCACCTTGAATAATTGAGTTAGTAGAAACAAATGCTGTGCGTAGGGTTGGATTTCCCTTCATGTACTGGGCTGCTTTAAAATACCATGCTGCTACATAATCCAGCACGCCTGCATTACGAATAGCATCACCAAATACAAGAGATATATCCTTCCGTTGGGCATCACTCATTACCATTGCGCCTACAAATGGTGGATTGCCAAGTATGTAGGAAAGCTTCTCCGGCGACACAACGGTCTTCCAATCAAGCTGGAGGGAGTTAGCGTGGTGGATATGGGCACCTGCCCGTAACGGAATTCGCACGTAGTAAAGCCCGAAAGCCTCTGATAGCCGCATATTCATCTGGTGGTCGGTGAGCCACAGCGCGACTTCGGCAATCCGGGCTGGAAATTCCTCGATCTCGATCCCGTAGAAAGCATCAATATTGATCCGCGACAGCTCGCCCACGTCCAGGGAAAGCTGGCGCTTCTCAAGTGGATAGAGTGCTTGTAATACCTCGATTTCGAGCAGTCGCAGCTCGCGGTAGGCCAAGATCAGGAAGTTACCACATCCACAGGCCGGATCCAGGAAGGTGAGCGCAGCGAGCTTGTCATGGAGGATTTGCAGCCGCCGAGACTCATGTTTCACTCGTTCAAACTCTGCCCGCAGCTCATCGAGAAATAATGGCTTGATGATCTTGAGAATGTTTTGTTCGGTCGTGTAGTGCGCCCCAACGCCGCGCCGCTTCTCCTTATCCATCACCGACTGGAAGAGCGAACCGAAGATAGCTGGGGAAATCTGGCTCCAATTGAAGTAGCCTGCGCTGATCAGAACGGCCCGCATATGTGCATTGAAATCAGGAATAGTCAATCTATCCGCAAAGAGGCTGCCATTAACATACGGAAAGAGTTTTAGGGCTTCGTTGAGGTTTTTGTTACGCCGCTCGTCTGGGGTATTGAGGATCTGAAATAGGTGATTGAGGCGTTCGCCTGTGTCGCTGCCGTCCTCGCGGGTATTTTCCTCCAGGTAGAAACGGAAAATATCTTTCTCGAAAATACCAGTATCATCGGCAAAGAGGCAAAAGAGTACCCGAACGAGAAATAGTTCCAAGTCAAGCGGATCATAGTCACTTTCGGCTAATGCGTCGTAGAGCTTGCCCATCCGCTCGGAGGCTTCGATATTGACAGGATCCTGGTCGCGGAATTCGCGCTTCTGATACCCTGCAATAAAGCCGAATAGCTCCACGTGAGTATGCAATTCGGCAAGGGTGAATTTGTGTTCTGCGCCTGTCTCAAGGTCGTACAGCTCAAACCGCTGGAAATCAGAGACGAGGATATAACGTGGCAGCTCCTCCTCTTTCAGATTGGGGAAATATTCCAGCGCCTGGGTATAGGCTGCCTCCAAATCGCGCCCACCAGATTTCTGCTCAATTAAGAGCGTTCCTTTCCAGAACAAATCTATGCGCCCATGTCTCGCGCCTAGTTTCTTTACTGGCTCCTCGAATGAGGCTACCCGGCGGCGTGAAATGCCGAACACGTTGAAAAACTCATTATAGAATGACTGTGTTTCCGCATTTTCACGGGTAGCATCTTTGAATTCTTGCGAAAAATCAATCGCTCGCCTACGTATCTCGTTCCAACTAAGTGCCATAGCAGCTGCTCTCTTATATTTAGGTGGGAAATGGTTATCTCGCAGTATGACAATGACCTCTCTAGCCCTTGGCCCGCTGGTGTGCCAGCGCGTACTCCACCCCGGTCTGCAGGTTGCTGACCGTCACCAGCTCGGTGAAGTCAATCCCCAGGCTGGTCAGCGTCTGGGCGACCTCGGGGCGGATCCCGGCCATAATTGGGGTGGCGCCGAGCAGGCGGGCGGCGTCGGCGGCCTGGATCAGCGCCTTGCCCAGCAGGCTGTCGATCGTCGGCAGCCCGGTCACGTCCAGGATCACCATGTGGGCGCGGTGGGCGGTGATACCGTGCAGGAGCGTGCCGATCAGCTCGTTGGCGCGGGCCTGATCCAGCTCGCCGATCAGCGGCATCACCACCACGCCCTCCAGGATTGGGATCACCGGCGTGGACAGCTCGCTCAGCAGGCTGCGCAGGCGGCTCTGCTGCGCCTGCTCGGCCTGCAGCTGGGCGTCGCGGGTCTGCAGGGTCGCCAGGCTCTGGGCCAGCTCCTGGTTGACCCGCTCCTGCTGGGCGGCCAGCTCCTGCTCGTGCTCAAGGCGGGCCGCAATCTCCTGCTGGGCCTGTTGGATCGTGGTGAAGGCCCGCTGGGCGCGGTTGACCAGCAGGCGAATCGTGACCGCGACGACCACCAGCGTCAGCAGCTGATTGCCAAAGTTGACGATCAGGCTGGGCCGGGGCACCACCAGCGTGACCGGAATAACGCCGATCAGCTCCAGGCCAATCACCGTTGACATAATCGCGGCCGTGATCGCGCTGACGATAATCGTGGCGCGGGGCGTGTTGAGAACAATCGTCGCAACTAGCGGCGGAATCTGAAACAGTACCCAGACCGAGCCATCAACCTTGCCGCTAATTGGCCCGGATAGCGCCAGCAGCAGGGCCACCCCGCTCAGGTTGAGATAGATCACCCACTCGGCGTAGCGGCTGTGGCGCAGCCAGTAGGTTATGCCCAGCAGGACGGCGTTGGCCAGCGCCAGAATCGTGACCGCCCGAATCTCGTGGGCCTCGCCAACCACGTTGATAAAAATAAAAACCAGCACGGTGACGCAGAGCTGTATCAGCAAAAAGAGCCGAATCCGCTGAAAATTGGTGGTGGTGTCGTCGGTGATATGGCGCGGGATTGTGGTGTTGATCTTCATGTGGCTTGACGATCCTTGCTGCGTTGGTGGTGATGCTTCGTTTCCTAATGTTCGAGATCTGTAGATGCTGCCGGGGTATAATACGAGCTGTCTTCACATTGTGCAACCCGATCACGCCTATCTCTATCTTGAGATACGCAAAACCCGCAGGATGGATGGATCGCCGGGCTCTGCGGTTGGTTTTTTAGGAGGAATGGCTTATGCGAATGCGCTTCTGGTCGATTGTGCTGCTCTGTCTGATCGGCGCCGGCTCAGCGCTGGCAACCCCTGGGCGGGCGCAGCCGCCGCTGCCGAATCAGGTGGCCAGCGGCGACACCACCGCCACCGCGACGGTGCTGTGGGCGCGCAGCCCGGTGGCTGGGCAGATGCTGTTCGAGTTCAGCACCGATGCTGGTTTTGGCACGCTGACTGGCGCAATCACCGCCACGGTGACCGATCCGCTGGTGCCGCTCAAGGTCGGCGTCAGTGCGCTTACACCAGCGACCCAGTACTACTATCGGGCGACGGATGCGGCCGGGAATCGCTCGGCTGGAAAGTTCCGCACGGCCCCGGCGGCTGGGGTGGCGGCCGGGCTGCGCTTTGGGACCTCGGGCGACTGGCGCGGCGATCTCAGCCCGTATCCCGCCATCGCCAACGCCGACGAGCGCGATCTCGATTTCTTCATCGCGCTGGGCGACACCGTCTATGCCGACTACGAGTCGCCGGTGCTGCCGGGCGTGCCCCTGGCGACCACGCTGGACGAGTACCGGCTCAAGCACACCGAGGTGTATAGCCCGCGGCTCGGCCTGAACACCCTGGGCGATCTGCGGGCCGCCACCTCGCTGCTGGCGACGATTGACGACCACGAGGTGCTGAACGATTTCGCCGGCGGGGCGCCCTCGTCCAGCGACGCGCGCTTTCCGGCCGGGTTCGACTTCATCAACGACACGCCGCGCTACGAGAACGGCATGCAGGCATTTCAGGAGTTCAATCCGCTGCGCGACGAAACCTACGGGGCGCTGGCTGATCCGCGCATGGCCGGCGAGCGCAAGCTGTACCGCTTCAACACCTACGGCAGCAGCGCCGCCACGTTCGTCCTCGACGCCCGCTCGTTCCGCGACGCCGAGCTGCCGCCGGTCAGCGACCCGACCAGCGCCACCCTGGTGCTGGCGTATCAGACCGCCGCCTTCAGCCCAACCCGCACGATGCTCGGCGCCCAGCAGCTGATCGACCTCCAGCAGGATCTGCTGGCGGCCGACCGGGCCGGGGTGCTGTGGAAATTTGTGCTGGTGCCGGAGCCAATCCAGAACTTCGGGGTTGCAGGCGCGTCGGATCGCTTCGAGGGCTACGCCGCCGAGCGTACCGCGCTGCTCAAGTTCATCACCGAGCACAAAATTCGCAACGTCGTGTTTGTGGCCGCCGACATCCACGGCACCGCCGTCAACAACCTGACCTACCAGCTGGGCGCGGGCCTGCCGCAGCTCCCCACCGACGCCTTCGAGATCACCACCGGCGCGGTGGCTTTCGACAAGCCGCTTGGCCCGACCCTGGCCCAGCTGGCCCTGGAGTCTGGTTTGATTAGCCCCGAGGAGTATGCTATCTATCAAATACTTCCGCGGAGTCAGAAAGATAGTTTGATGCGCGGATCGCTGGATACCGCACTGATCGACCAGGGCTACAGCCCGCTGGGCCTAGCCGACGGCCTGGTCGATGAAACGCTGGTGAGCGGCAGCTACTTTGTGGCCCACACCTACGGCTGGAGCGAGTTCGAGATCGCCGCCGCCACCCAGATGCTCACCGTCACGACCTACGGCATCGACTGGTACAGCAAAGCAGATCTGGCCAGCGACCCCGGCGGCGTGATCGCCCGCACGCCAACGGTGGTCAGCCGCTTCACGGTGCTGCCCAAAGCGCTGCAAACCTATGTTTTTGTGCCGCTGGTTCTGCGGTAGGGAGTTGGGGAAATTAAATTATGGCTCTTCGCGAATTAACGTGATTCTACAGATCAATACCCTCGCCAAAATAGTGGCAAGGCAGATTACTACTTTTGGGTTAATGAACTAACAGAGTATTAGGCTTGTCGAATTGAAATTGCCTCAGCAAAATCCAGATCGACTTTTAA
>DAOTUS010000004.1:0-3261 GCA_034437415.1 Herpetosiphonaceae bacterium | reverse complement strand
GGCCAGGATCCGCCCCTGCCCGGTCTGGCGGTCCAGGCCGCAGATCATGCCGATTTGCAGCCAGGCGATCGCCGGATCGACGGGGGCGAAAAAGAAGGCGAAGGCCAGCGTCTGGCCGTCTGGCGCCCAGACCGGGGCATAGGCGCGGTTGAGCGGCGGCAGCGCGGTGAGCGGAGTCTGGCGGGCGCCATCAACCGCGACGCTGACCAGATTGGCGCCCTGGTTGACGATGATCGGGTCGCTGATCGGCCCGCTGGCGTTGGGGCAGGCCAGCCCGTGCTCCAGATCGGCGTCGGCGACCGGAGCCGCAGAGACGACCGGTGCCGGGACCTGCACCGCAGCCTCGGGGGCGCCACAGCCAGCGGCAAGCGTGGCGACCAGCAGCAGCGCCGCCCAGGTTTGTAGCGATCTGCGCTGGCGTGGCCCCGAGACACGTTTGGACATTGCAGCTCCTTCGTACAAAAAAGACTTGGCAAGCAGTGGGCTTTGGGCCACTCGCGCTCTTTCAGCGACGGGGCCAGCCAGTGCGTCATTGGTTGGGGCGAGATGATTTAGGGCGATGGAGTAGGGATTGGTTAAAGAACATTAAAACAGCATGAGGGGGGTTTATGGAAGGGGTTTTTGGGACAATAAGCGCCACGAAAAGTGTCACAAAAGAGCCACACCTGGAATGCCACAGCCGTTGTCGCGGCCGAGCGGCACGCGCTTGGGCGCAGCGTCGGTTAAGACCACCTTTAGGCGGATCTATTCGGCCGCAAACTATGGCACTATGTCGCAGCAGATATGCTATTATGCGGATATATTTATACTGAGGATGATTTCATGACGGCACGTTTACGCACCCATACGGCGACAGTCAGCGGAGTGACAGTGGTTGGCCTGATCACGCTGAGCCATCTGGCCAACGACACCTGGACCGCGCTGCTTAGCCCGCTGCTGCCGCAGATTCGCGACACCTACAATGTGACGATCGCCGACACCGCGATGCTGGTGGCGATCCTGGCCTTTGCTGGCTCGATGCTCCAGCCGCTGCTTGGCATCCTGGGCGACTATATGGATCGGCGGCTGCTGGCCGCGTTCGGGCCGGTGCTGACCGCCCTGGGCCTGACGATGATCGGCTACGCACCCAACTTTTTCATGCTTGGCGGGCTGATTATGCTCGGCGGGCTAGGCAGCGCAATCTTTCACCCCTCGGGCGCCTCGTATATCGCCGTGAGCGCCCGGCCGGACCAGCGCGGCCTGTTTGTCTCGATCTTCTCGGCGGGCGGGACGGCCGGGATGGGGCTTGGGCCGCTGATCGCCAACTCGCTGAGTCTGCACGCGCTGCCGTATATCCTGCCGTTTGGCCTGCTGCTCGGCGCGATCACCTACTTTTTTCTGCCCTCAAGCAGCAGCGGCATCCGCACCGCCCGCACCTTTGGCGACTACGTGGCGGTGTTTAAAGGCCCGGTCCGCTGGCTCTGGGCGATGAGTGTGCTGCGCTCGCTCTCCAGCGTGTCGTATATGAGCCTGCTTGGCTTTATCCTCACCGACCGCCAGCAGGCCTGGCATATCGCCCCCAGCCTGGCGGTCTACAACATCGCCTCGGCGTTTGGCGGCATCATTGGCGGGCGCCTGTCGGACCGCATCGGCCGCACGGTGGTGCTGCGCTCCAGCATTCTGCTGACCATCCCGGTCTTTATCGGGCTGGTCTACTCGAACCCCGCCCAGTGGTGGTACTACCCGCTGACCGCGCTGGTCGGGGCCATGGTGATGGCGAACGTGCCGGTGTCGATTGTCACCGCGCAGGAGTATGCCCCGCACAATATCGCCACCGCCAGCGCCCTGATGATGGGCTTTGCCTGGGGGACGTCGGGCGTGCTGTACCTGGCGATCGGCAAGCTGGCCGACCTGACCTCGCCGATCACCGCGATGGTGGCGGCGATTCTGGTGCTGCTGCCGGCCTTTTTCATCACCACCCGCCTGCCCGAGCCAGAGCGCACGACCAAGATTGGCTAAACCGTTGGCTGAGCCTGGCGACGCCAGGCGGTTGACTGGGCGAAGCTGCGCATCCCCACCTTTTCCAGATTGTGCTGGCTGATCGATCCCAGCCCGGTGCGACTAAATGCGTGGGTGCAGCCACGGGCCTGGGCCGCCAGCAGCCGCGCGGCCAGCAGCGCTTTCTGCAGCCCCAGGCTGCGGTGCTGCGGCAGAGTCGCCGCACCATCGACGAGCGCGATCGGCCCACGGCTGAACATGGCCCCAAACGCCGCCGGGGTCTGCGCCACCTCGGCGACCAGACAGCTGAAATCGCGATGGGTGTAGCCGTGTTCGGCCAGCGTCTGCCAGGCCGCCGCCGCCGCGCCAGTGTAGCCATAGCTTTCCACATACAGCGCGGCGAAGGCCGGCCAGTCCGGTGCGCCCACCGCCACGATTGGGTGATCGGTAGTGTGGCCGGGGGCGAGCGCGGCCAGATCGCCCTGGAGCCACGGGATCTGCCACTGCGGTGCGAGCCCGGCCGCCCGCAGACGCTGCTCGCTGTGCTCGCGCTGTGGGCCGGGCAAGGTCTCGATCACGATATCCCGCCCAGACTCAAGCAGCGCCTGCAGGAGCAGGTCGACGGCGTCTGTGGGCGGCGCAACATAGTTGAACACCCGATCAAACGGGACCTGGCCGGCGCTGGTTGGCCAGCGGTCGGCCAGCAGCACCGTGGTTGGCCCGCGCTGCTGAATCGTAAAGCCAAACCGATCACCCACGACGGCCTCGGTGGCCCGAATGCGGGCGATCCAGGCATGGACGAGCTGCTCCTGGCACTGCTCGAGGAAATGTGTAGTGCTGAAATCCAATTTTATTCCCCTCAACTGCTGATAACTTCCTTCAGTGTTTTAGGCCTATCCAAAGGCCTAAATTTACCTGTGTAAAGAATTATCATCTTTTGAATCACCACCGATAGCATCCATTATTTCCCAGAATGTTTCCAACGCCGACTGCCTCTATGCTGATAAAGGCGCAGCGTCGCCGTGCTCCAGCGCCTCCAGCGCGACGCCATCCCGGCGGTGATCGCCATGCGTGTGTCTGAACATTCGCGACAGCCTGATTGGGGTCCACCAACGCTACCGGAAACGGTTCGGGATTGAAAGCGGCTTCGGCATCGCGTTGGTGTTGCTAAGAAGCTGTCTGAGAAGTAGCGGCTGACGGCAGATCATTGGATATACTGAAGGTGTGAAACATCAAATCTATCCAACGGATCTGACCGACAGCCAGTGGGAGTATATCAAGGAT
>DAOTUS010000003.1:0-3572 GCA_034437415.1 Herpetosiphonaceae bacterium | reverse complement strand
CCCTCGGGGTAACGATCCGCCGCACCGTGGGTTTCGGTCAGGCCCGCTCGTTGCCGTGCTTGAAGTTGCCGGTGATTTTGGCCAGCACCAGCTGCGCGGCTTTGCCCGTCAGGCCGTCGATCGTGCTTAGGAACTTGCGGGCGGACTGGTCCTTCAAAATCAGCACCTGCTTGCCGTGCCAGGTGATAAAGACCTTGCCATCTTTGCTCACTCGATAGTCAAACGGTTCTTCATCAAGCTTATTGCGCTGATCTTCTGGCATGGCGCTCCTTTGCTGGGTTGATCAAGAATCATTCGGCTGATTATGGGCCGCAAATCGCCAGGGGACATCGTGCTGTGGGTGGAGCTGGCAGCGTGCTGGCAGATCAGGCCCGGCGGACTTCCGGCGGCACCGCCAGCAGCCAGCCCAGCTCCAGCACGCCCCAGAGGCCAATCAGAATCGCTTCGGCGGCATCGTGGCGCAGCGAGGTTGGCCGGGGCGCGCCCGACCAGCTGATGATCCGCCGGGCCAGCTCGTCGGCGGTCTCTTTGGCCTTGGCCCCGCTGCGCTGCTCGCGGGCATACAGCAGGCGCTGCCGCCAGACCTCGGCGCTGATCACATAGACGGGCAATGCGCGGCGTTTGGCCTCGCTCTCCCAGACCTCGGCGACCACGCCGCCGCCCTCCAGCACCAGCGCCGTCAGCTCCGGCAGCTCCGACAGCACCCCGGCGGCGCCACGGCGCAGGCGTGGCACCGAGCCATAGTTCTGCGAACGATAGGACCGCAGCCGCCCGTCATCGCCATACAGCGCAAAGCCGGTGCGCAGCCCCAGATCGACCGCCAGCAGGGTTTGCATACGCCCTCACAAGCCTAAAAAAATCCCGGCGCTTGATGTTCAAGCGCCGGGGGGATCCGAGCTAGCGGTCGCCAAACGCCGGGGCTGGGCCAGGCGCCGAGAGCTGGGTCTGGTAGGTTGCCCAGCCGCTTAGCGCCCGCTGGTAGTGGCCGCCAGCCTCCTGCAGCCGCAGCGCGGCCCGGTTCGCGATGGCGACATTGTAGTTGGTGTAGTACTCAAGCAGATCCTCGAAGGCGGCCTGCTCAAGCTGAATGCCCTCTTTGTACTCGGCGTGGACCGCCGACAGCACCGTCGGCGGCTTGATCAGCTCCAGGTCGATGTAGGACTGCCGCAGCACGTCGCAGTAGGTGCGGGCGGCGGCGATTTGCTCGGTCGCAACCGTCGTCACATCGCTGAGGCCGCGGTAGGCTGTGGCCGCCGCCTGAATCTCCTCGCGCACCCGCCCTACATCGCTCAGATAGCGCAAAATCTGGGCCTGATTGACCTCGGGCGCAGTCAGGAGCGTCTGCTGGACCACCCCGGCGCTATCCGGCAGCGCGGTCGGGATCCGGTCAGCAATCAGCGCCGCCTCGGCGGTGGTTGGGTCGGGCACGGAGTAGATCAGCGCCGTGGTTAGCGCCAGCAGCACCAGCAGGCCAGCCAGCACCACGCTGCGCATAAGCCGCTGGGTGCGCACCGATGAGCGCCAGTCCTGCCACCAGTTTTGGGGCACGACGGGCGCGGGCGCGGCCTCGGGCTCAGCGGCATCGGGGATGGCGATCTGCTGCACCCGCGACGGGGCGCTGGTCTCGGCCTGCGCCGGGGCCGGATTGGCGCTGCGCTGCTGAATCCAGGCCAGACCTTTTTGGGCCTGGACGTTATCGGGGTTCAGCTTCAGGGCCGCGTTGAGGCAAAAGGCGATATCGGCCGGGTCATCGAGCACGCCGCTCAGCCACAGCCAGGCCTGCTCGTGGCGCGGGTCAAGCTGCACCGCTTTGGTCAGCAGGCCGGCCGCAATCCGCCGCTGGCCGCCGCGGGCCGCCGCAGTGCCGCGCTCGTAAAAACGCTGGGCTTCCTTGCTGTAGGTTGTAATTGCTGCTTCCATAGACCAGATTATGCACGAAACCAGGCAGAACGGACATCGCCTCTGCCTGGTTTCGACATCCTTTACAGTTAGTGCTCGGGTAAATACTGATTGATCGTCCGCTGAATAATCACCGGATCCTGCTGGAGCGACTCGCGGATAATCTCCCAGTTGCGCGGATCCTCATTGCCCAGCCGCCAGATGGCGATCCCGGCCAGGTCCATCTCGCGGACCATATCCAGCTTGGCCTCCAGCGAGCGGTAGTTGGAGAACCAGACGGTGCGCCCGGCGTAGTTGAACGATGACTCCTGCACCGAGCCAAAGCTATTCTCTTCGACGAGATTGATCACCGGCCGGTAGGCGGCTTTGATCTCTTCGATGTCGGTGTAGGTGCGCGAGGCCGCCCGGCCGCCGTTGTTGGGCCAGTCGTAGGCGTAGAACGAAATCCCAATCTCGATTTTAGCCGGATCGACCACCGAGCGGGCGTATTCGGCCACCGAGCGCACCCAGAACAGCGGGGCAATCGGGCCAGGCTCCGAGCCAGACCAGCTGTAGTCGTAGGTCATAATCCGCAGCCGGTCGACGACTTTGCCCAGATCGGCGTAGTTCTGATAGTCGGGGCGACCCGTGTGGGCGTGGACGGCGACCGTCAGGAGCTTGCCCTCGGCGTGCAAGGCCTCGCTCAGCTCGGTCATAAAGGCCGTAAACTCGTCCTCCATGTCCACAGTCAGCCCTTCGTAGTCGATGTCGATCCCATCGTAGTTGTAGGTGAGAACCTCATCGACAATAATCCGAATGTGGTTGGTTCGACTCTCGGCGGTCGAGATCACGGTTGATCCAGCCTCAACATCCTCGATATTGTGAATGGTGGGAATGATCAGCACATTATTTTCGTGGGCGATCCGCACCAGCTCCTCGTCACGGGAGCCAATATCGGCGAACAGCCGCCCGTCGCCCGAGACGCCGTACCAGAACGGGCTGACCTCATCGAGGACGTCTTTGTTGGCCTCGAAGGTGGCCCGCGCCGCCTCGGCATCAAACGAGGTTGGCAGCCAGGCCGCCACGTAGCGCCCGGTTTTGGGGTGAATTCCGGTGACGGGGTTGCTGGCCGAGGCTGGCAGCTCGGCGCCACCCTGTCCGGCGGCAATCGTATCGGGCAGCGGCTCAAGCGTCGGCGGAACAATTGCAGGTAGAGGCAGCGCCGTTGGAGACGGGAGTGATGCAATGCTCTGCTGGTTAGCGGCAACCTGTTGATTGTAGTCGAGGCGGAGGCGTACAAACTGCACAATTAGGGTGAGCCAGACTAACCCTGCAATCAGAATAATCCCCCGAAATAGCAAACGATACATAGTTACCTTTAGCAATTATGGGTTATGAATTATGGAATTATGAAGGAGAAACAGTCATCCGTCAACCATTTTATCCTGATTTTACCTGAATTAGCTGGATTAATAAACGTACGGCGCCCTTACGTTAGCGCAAAAAGACCCGTTTAAGTCTAGCCAATCGTGGGCGTCGCAGCAGGACTGTTGATCGAATGTTTACCCCTAAATTGCAATACCCTCGCCAAAATAGAGCCTGATCAGCGGGTGCGCTGACCGATGGACACATATGGACGTTTGTCGTAGAGTGCGGGTAACCACAACCACAGCTCGGAGACAAACGTCCATGGA
>DAOTUS010000002.1:0-1599 GCA_034437415.1 Herpetosiphonaceae bacterium | reverse complement strand
GTGGTATTGCCAGCGCAACCGCCACGCCGCCGCCCGGCCCGGATGCGCTGGCCGGATCGCTGCTGATCACCTCGCGGGTCAGCCCCGATCAGGGCGCGTTTGATCTGCTGGAGCTGCCGCTGGACGGCGGCACCGCCCGCAAAATCGTGCCCGGCCACAGCGATAATGCGATCGCCGATCGGCGGCGCTCGGATAGCCGCCTGGTCTACACCCACGGCGTTGAGCAGGACGGCCGATTGGTCGAGCAGATCTTCAGCATCAACCTCGATGGCAGCGACGAGCGCCAGCTCACCGCTGGCCCCGGCGTCAACCGGGCGCCGCGCTGGTCGCCCGATGGCACGCGGATTGTGTTTGAGAGCAGCCGCGATCAGACCAGCGACAATCTGCGCGATATCTATGTGATGGATGCCGATGGTGCGAATGTCCAGCGCATTACCGCCGAGGCGGGCTGGCAGGGCGGCCCGGCCTGGTCGCCCGATGGCAGCAAGCTCGTGTTTCACGCCAAGACCACCGAAAACTACGAGCTGGTGCTGCTGGAGCTGGCCGACGGGCAGCAGTTTACCCTGGCGCAGATCCCCGGCGCGGATACGTTCTGGCCCGACTGGTCGCCCGATGGTGCCACGGTCGCCTTTATGACCGGCATCGGCAATCAGACGGCCATCTACACCGTGCCAGCCAGCGGCGGCGCCCCCAGCGAGCTGGAGAATCTTGGCGCGGGCGTGAATCGCTGGCCGCGCTGGTCGCCGGATGGGCGTTATCTGGCCTTTGAGAGCCAGCGCGCCGGCCGCTGGCAGGTCTATCTCTTCAGCCTGGAAGATGCCGAGGTGCGCAAGGTCTCCGATGGCACCCGCAACGATCGTTGGCCGATGTGGTGAGGCTGCGCCAGATGCCGCCACCTCAGCGCCAATGCTGACGACGCTTCAGGGCCGCTACCGGCTGGTCGAGCCACTCGCCACCGGCGGCTTTGGCGCGGTCTGGCTGGCCCACGACGAGCAGCGCGGCGGGCTGTGCGCGGTCAAACAAAGCCACGCCGACAGCCCCGATCTAGCCCAGATTCTGGAGGCCGAGGCGACGATCCTCGCCGGGCTGAACCACCCAGCCCTGCCGCGCATCCGCGATCACTTTCTCATCGATGGCTGCGCCTATCTGGTGATGGACTACATCGAGGGCGGCGACCTGGGCATGCTGCTGGCCAATCAGCCCCACGGCGTGCCCGCCGCACGGGTGGTCGAGTGGGCCAACGCCCTGTGCGCGGCAGTGCAGTATCTGCACACGCTGCCGCAGCCGGTCCTGCACCGCGACATCAAGCCCTCCAACGTCAAGCTCACCCCCGACGGCCGCGTGGTCCTGATTGATTTTGGGATCGCCCGCGAGCTGACGACGGTGTCGATTGGCCTGCAGCACGCCGTGACGCCAGGCTACTCGCCGCCCGAGCAGTATCGCGGCGGCACCGACCCGCGCTCGGATGTGTATGCGCTGGCGGCGACGTTTTATGCCCTGCTGACGGGTAAAACCCCGCTGTCGGCCCCGGAGCGGCTGGCCGGGGCCGCGCTGCCGCCGCCCTCGGCGCTGCGGCCCGCCCTCGGCGCGGTGCTCGAC
>DAOTUS010000001.1:0-3098 GCA_034437415.1 Herpetosiphonaceae bacterium | reverse complement strand
TCCGAGCCGCCGCGAATATGCGCGATCGCCACCACAAAGCCGCGCTCCAGCAGGGTCAGTAGCATAATCGAAAAAGTTGGGTCGTAGCTCATCCCATACGAGCCGTAGCCGATGAGCATGGCCGGGCTGCTGCCGTCGCGCGGGAGATCGCGCCGGGACGCCAGCGAGATCGGCACCTGGACGCCGTCGGGCGCGGTCGCCCAGATCCGCTCGGCCTGGTACAGCGCCGAATCGTAGCCGCTGGGGATCTCCTGCTGCTTCTTGATCTCCCAGGCGCCGCTGGCCATGCCGTAGTCCACCACCGAGTTTGGCGTGATCAGCGAGGTGTAGGTGAAGCGCAGCGTCGCGCTGGCAAACTCGTCGTTGGGGCCGGGCTTGATCGTGTAGACGGCCTCGGGAAACGCCACGTAGCGCACGTTGGCGCCGTCGGGCTGGCTGATGCGGATTTTCTGCAGCCCCTGCTCGCGCTCGTGGACCACGATGTGGCCGGCAAATGCGTCGATATCATCGACATACACCGCGGGCCGATGGGCCAGCCAGTCTTGCCACTGGGCCTGGCCGGGGTTGCTCACCGGCGCCGTGACGACCTTGAAGTTTTTGGCCTGATGGTTGGTCACAATCAGAAAGCGCTCGCCGTGATGCTCGACCGCGTACTCCAGCTCGGGCTGGCGCGGCTCCACGACCACGAACTCGCGCGGGTCGGCGGCGGGGGCGAAGCGCACCTCGGTCGAGGTCGTGCTGCTGAGCGTGATCAGCAGGTAGGCCTCGCTGCGGGTTTTGCTGATCCACAGGAAAAAGGCCTCGTCAGTCTCGTGATACACCAGCGCATCGCTGGCCGGGTCGGTGCCGAGGGTGTGGCGCAGCAGCTGATACGGGCGCATGGCCGCATCCAGCACGTTGTAGAACAGCGTGCGGTTGTCGTTGGCCCACTCCACGCCATAGTAGGTGTTGTGGATCTGGTCGGGCAGCAGATCGCCGCTCGCCAGGTCTTTGATGAACAGGGTGTAGCTCTCGGCGCCCGAGGTATCGACCGAGTAGGCCAGCAGCTGGTGGTTGGGGCTGACGCTGAACGTCCCCAGCGCGCAGTATGCCTCCCCGGCGGCCAGCAGATTCTGGTCGAGCAGAATCTCCTCGGCCGCCTCCAGGCTGCCGTGCCTGCGACAGTAGATCGGGTACTGCTGGCCTTCGACGACGCGGGTGTAGTAGAAATAGTCGTCGCGCTTGACCGGCACCGAGTCGTCATCTTCCTTGATCCGGCCGCGCATCTCGTTGTAGAGCTGCTCCTGCTGCTCGTTGGTGTGGGCCATCACGGCGCTGGTGTAGGCGTTCTCGGCCTCGAGATACTCCAGCACCGCCGGGTTTTCGCGCTCGCGCAGCCAGAAGTAGTCGTCGACCACGGTCGCGCCGTGGTGGGTGGTCGCGTGCGGTTGCTTCGGGGCAACTGGTGGCTGTGGATTGGTCATACAAGCTCCTCAACTTCATTCAAGTTATAGATAAGGCTAAAGGCTGAAGGATGTTTTTTTCAAGCCAGGCCACCACAGGAACAACAACTGCATCGCCCATCACATGATAGCCTTCGTTATAGCGCTCTGGAATACGATAGCTATCAGGCAACCCCATAAGTCGTGCCGCCTCTCTGACTGAAAGCAATCGTGACCGTATAGAACTCCCCTCAATTATGAATATAATTTGACGACTAGATCCTCCAGTAGGTGTTCTTAAGCAGCCACTTATTCCATCGAATCTCACTTCGGCGCGTTGTTGCTTAATCCCAGCTTCAACTCGAATACGTTTATAGACAGTTCCAACTTCAAGGCTACCAGAATTTTGAGCCTGTTTAACTTTAGCCAAATTAATCGGTGACATCAACGATACAATATAATCAGTTTCCGCTTCGGAATGCCACTTTACGCCTGTGGGTTCCATCTCGATGATATCGCGTAATTGGATGGATCTTTGAGGGGGATAGGGCAGATTCCACCATAGCCACGTATGCTTAATGAATGAAGGTAGCCGAGAATATGTCTCCATAAGACTATTCGGCTGCCACAGCGAAGCCCCATTGAAAGATCCTATAAGCTGATCTGGTACAGGGAAATTATTTTTAATCGCGATAATAAATAATCGCTGGCGAGATTGGGGGACAAAATGAGCGGCATCAATAACCACAGCCCCAGGTCGATACCCAGCATTAACTAATACTGTCAACAATTCTTGAAAATCTTTGCCTTTATTTGAGCTAAGCAACCCGATTACATTCTCAAGCACAATGATCGGAATTTCTCGACCCTCCTGCGCCATACGGTTAATAAGCATCCAAAAAGGCCAAAAAACCCCGCTGCGGGCCGCACCCAAGCCACCACCATTCCCAGCGAGAGAGAGATCCTGACATGGAAAAGACGCCCAAGCCAACAAGGCATTGCCAGGGATAGTATGCGGATCAATAGTCCGTATGTCTTCAACCCGCAATTCAGAATGGCTAAAATTTTCCCGGTATGCCTGAGCCTTTTTAGCGGAAATATCGTTGGCAAAGAGACAGGTCCAGTGCTTGCCGAGTCCTGTCCGTGCCAGGCCGCCACCGGCAAAAAACTCATAGAAAGTAAGCTCACTTGACATAATTGACATCTATGGTTATCTAAAAATGTTTAAGGAAGTATAGAGGAACTCGGGTGAATTCGCAACATATGTTCGACTACAAATCATCCGTAGTTTCTCCAGTCTCTTCTCCTGATTGTTCAGCGGGAATCGTCCCATCAAACTGCCCAAACCGCTCAATTGCTAAGGCTTGAAGTCGCCGTGCTTGAGTAACCAATGTCCGCCGCAAGCCAAGCGATACATTTCTTTCACTGATAACTTGGGCTAATCGGGCTATGGTGCTGGCCCTACGCGCAATTCTGATATCGGGGTGCTGTCTAGACTGAAATATAGCGTCAGGAATGATTCTAGTACGATACGATCTCGGCAAATCTATCTCATTCGTTAGACATTATTGGAATTCAAGTGCCATAGCATTTAAAAAAATATCTATCGGTGTTATATCGATGGATGTTGAACGATGACGTACGCGAAAATTATGTAATCCACACGCAATGCTCATA